>CAYGQZ010000026.1:0-26664 GCA_964352055.1 uncultured Rhodobacterales bacterium | reverse complement strand
TGTCAAAGTACGGCTCCCATGAGAGAGAGCGGAAACTGGATATGTTCCGCCTTACGGTGATGGTCGGATCACGCTCCGCCTGGCCCGCCGGAATGTCCTGCGCAATGGCAGGAGTACCAAGCATGGCTGCCGTACCAGCCAGAAACGCGCGACGGCTGGGGGTAAAAATAGAGTCTTCGGACATTTTACGCCTCTCCAAGTTAATTTCTTCCTTTGTACGTCCATATATTGCCTGAATGCCTCAGTCGCAAATCAAACCGACGTCATTGCGCCGGGACGTAACTTTGCGCGTTTGTATTACGGCGCGCAAACAGTTAACCAGACTGACGAACAGAAATTGGCGAATCCGGTATCATGCGCATTATATATGTACTTTTTGTTGCAGCTATGGCTTTGGCGGCCTGTGCACCCCCTCCTCCGTCGTCCGGAGCGGATGGGCGCCAACAGACCATTTACCGCATTCGATCCGGGGACACAGCAAAGCTGCAGTTCCGAATGCTTGATTCGGTGAATGCCTTGCGGTCCGCCGAAGGATCCGCGCCCGTACAGTTGAATTCTCAACTCAACGCTGCGGCTGCCACTCATTCCCGAGACATGTCTGTGCAAAACAGGCCCTGGCACTTTGGATCAGACGGATCGTCGCCAATTGATCGTTTGGTCCGCGTGGCGTATCCCGGAACACTGGTCGGCGAAGTCATATCTGAAACCTACGAAGGCGAGCTTGAAACACTTGGTGCCTGGATGACGCAAAGCGATACGCGGCGCACCATTCTGGACCCCGCTGCACGTGACATGGGATTTGCATGGCATCAGGAAAGCAACGGCAAAATCTGGTGGACGCTAGTCTTGGGCGATCCAACCCGGACGCCATCGATCCCCAGTGCAAATCCAACTGCAACACGCCTTGTTCCACGCTCGGTCGACAATCCGACACCCGATACTCCGGAACCAAACACCTGAAGCGACCGACACAACACCTGAATCCTGGGGACTCCCTTGACGGCTGATCTGTGATCCATCCTTTTTGTGAGGATGTATCACGGTTCCACGTTCAAGGGTTTCTTTTACGATTCAGATTTTGCGCCGGACGCCTTAGGGGCAGGACCGGTTAAAGAAGTCTTCGAAAAACCTGGATCACCCAACACCGCCTGAAATCAAAATTTTCAACGCGTCAGGTGATAAAACGGGTCTCAAGTGGTTTCGAAAACGCTATAATTCTTCAAGGATTTATCTTGATCGGCGTTCCAGTGCGCACCATCGCATAAACGTCTTCCATCTGGTCGTCGGGCAGCGCGATACAACCCCAGGTCCAATCCTCTTTTCCTCGGCGACCCGGTTTGGATCTGCCGTGAATAAAGATATCACCGCCGGGGCGCTTCCCAAGCGCCTTCGCCTGTGCCCTGTCCTGCGCATTTGGATATGAGATTCCCAGAGACAGATGGAACTTGCTTTCAGGGTTACGCCGATCGATCGTGTAATACCCTTCCGGCGTTTTTCCGTCGCCCTCGTGATACTTGTCTCCGATCGGGGCAAAACCCAGGTCGATTCGGTATTTTTTGAGAACTTTGTCATTGTGGAACAAGAACATCTCACGATCTTGCTTGTTGACCACGATATAGGTCACCTCGGGTCCGCGATACGTCTTGAACTTGCTTCTCTGTGCGCAGCCGCCAAGCGTAATCGCCGCGGCCGCACCCACTATTACATGTCTACGTTTCATTGAAACACTGCCTTGCCATCGTCTTTTTTTGATATTGTTTGGACATTATCACTTTTCGGTAAATGCCGCATGGATTTTTTTGTGAACGTCCGGACGTGCGTGACAGCGGCAAGATGCCTTGGCAACGAAAGTTTCGAAGACGGCATCGGGCGTGCTGTTTTCTTACCTGGACTGCGCGTACAGCCATGCTTTTCCGGCTGTCGACCTATTGGCCGGGGGGGAGCTGCCGGGCGTTCAGCAATTCTGCGCGCACTTCCGAACGCGGGCGCCAGTCATACCGTGTGTCGTCACCCGTTCGGGCCCAGAACAAGGGGCCGCCAAACCGCCACGGATCAAGAATGATTCCCTCATCCAAGGTATCCCCGATCTGACTGATGATCACCGTATGATGGATGATCCGGAACTCTGTCGGGGGTGACACAGCCCAGTGGATCGTCAGTGTTTGAAAGTCTTCCTGCTTGAGGCGCCTGTTCATGTCTTCGGTCCAGTGATTGCACAGACCGCGTTCTCGATAGCCCTGATAGATCTTGGCGTTGTGAACGATTGGCGAATCGGTGATCTGGTATTCCTTGGCAAGCTGGAGCGGATATTCAAACGCAATACGGGCCGCGCGCTCGGCTTCATTGGGATCTACTTTTGGCCCAAGCCTTTGAATCTCTAGTGCCAGATCGTTCACGTCACCTTGCGTTGCGGGCGGCGCCGACGCGCAACCGCCCATCAGCAAGACGGATATGACAAAAATGAGGGATGTAAAAAGTTTCGCCATCTGGCCTCTGCTGCATATGCCGGTGCCCATCGTACCGCCTCGGTCGTTGTTAGGCTCCGGTCCGCCGAATGCATAGGGCCAATTGGCCTGTGATCGCCGTTTTGTGACAGTAAGCGCTCGACGTCAGGCAGGCATCACAGCGTTAAAACTAGTGTTTCTCATCCTTCAGCCGCGCCTCGATCGATTCAAGGCGCTGCAACACTTCGTCACGATAACTGTCAGTAGCGGCGTTCGATTCCTCGGCATGGGCGTCCTGCATCGAGTTGACGATCAGACCCACCAAAAGGTTCACGACGGCAAATGTGGTGACCATGATGAATGGAACAAAGAACATCCACGCATAGGGATACACCTCCATCACCGGGCGCACGATCCCCATCGACCAGGATTCGAGCGTCATGATCTGGAACAGCGAATAGGCACTGAGGCCCAGATTGCCAAACCACACCGGAAACGAAGCGGCAAACAGCTTGGTCGCCATCACCGCGCCGATATAAAAGATCAAGGCCATCAACAGAAAGACGCTGCCCATTCCGGGCAGTGCCGTCACGAACCCTTCGACCACGCGGCGCAGTCGTGGCGCAACCGAAATGATCCGCAATACCCGCAGGATCCGCAGTGCCCGCAACACCGAAAGCCCACCGGACCCAGGTATCAGAGCAACGCCAACAATCACGAAATCGAACAGGTTCCATCCATTGCCAAAAAACTTGAAACGGTAGGCGATCAGCTTGGCGACAATTTCGATCACGAAAATTGTAAGGCAAATTCTGTCGATCAGAATGATCAGGGGCCCGGCCAGCTCCATCGCCGCCGAAGATGTCTCAAGCCCCAGCGTAATCGCGTTAATGATGATCACGGTCATGATGAACCGCGTGGTCGCGGGACTTTCCAGAATCGAGATCAAATTCGTCCGGTTGGGCATTTAAGTCCTCCTTCGCGCGGAGATATGGGAAAGCCGGAACGCGCCGACAAGTTCAACATGTGCCGACCAGCGGAATTGATCCAATGGCTGCACCCAGTCCAGTATGTATCCGGCAACGTTTAACGTTTTGGCATCACGCGCAAAGGTTTGTGGGTTACAGGAGACGTAAGCAATGTTCGGAACCCGCGATTGTGCAAGTTCCGCAATTTGCGCGGCTGCACCTGCGCGTGGCGGGTCAATCACGACCGCATCGAAGCGTGCCAGTTCGTCCGGCATCAACGGACGCTGAAACAAATCTCGCGCTTCAGACCTTACCCGCTTCAGACCTTGCGCCTCACGCCACCCCCGATCCAACGCCTCGACCATGTCGCGCGCGCCTTCGTAGGCAAACACTTCTGCCTTCTCGGCGAGTGGCAGTGCAAATGTCCCGCATCCGGCGAAAAGATCAGCGACAGTCTTTGCCACGCCGACGATCTCGGACACCAGATCCGTCAGCACCTGCTGGCCATGTTCAGTTGCCTGCAGGAACGCGCCGGGCGGTGGCGCGACGCGGGCATTGCCCATGGCTTGCATCGGCGGGTGACGCATGCCGATCAGGTCTTCGTCCCATGTCAAACGCGCCAACCGGTAAGACTCGCACAAGGCGGCAAGCGCAATCCGCAGCGGACCATCCAGAGGTTTGCCCCCCGTAACAGCGACATCCAGACCTTCCAGACTGCTGGTCACAGTCACGGTCAATGCGGCCTTGCGACTGGCCCCGACTATCGCCAAAGCCTCGGCCAAAGGCTGCGCGGCACACAGATCGGGCGTCACGAGAATGCAGGACGGGACAGGCACGATTGTATCCGACTTTCGCCCATGAAACCCGACAAGTGCACCTTTTTTGGTTCTGCGTGCCGCAAAACTGGCCCGCCTGCGCGATTGGTCCGGCGATGTGAGTGTTGGACGCACATCCGTCTCGACGCCCTGAATCTCTAGCGCCGTTACAACAATACCCCGTTTGAAATCTGCGACGAAATCGGGATCGGCATGTTGCAACTGGCACCCGCCACAAGATCGAAAATGCGGACAAGGGGCCGATACGCGCCGATCCGACGGGCGCTCGATCCGGACATCGGTAAGCGTGTCACCAACCAAGGTGCCGCTGACCTCTTCACCCGGCAAGGCCATCGGGACATAGATCGGCCCAGCAGCGATACCGTCACCCTGTTGCCCAAGTCGTTCAATTGTCACTGTTGTCATAGCGGCTGGCTTACAAGGACATGCACCGCGGCAAAAGTCCTATTCGGCGGCTTTTGTACTTATGAAGCCGCCGGATTGCCGTTGCCAGTATTTGGCGTAAAGACCACCGTGTGCCAACAGGGAAGCATGCGTGCCTTGCTCGGCGATGCGACCCGCCTGCATAACGACGATCCGGTCCATTTCGGTCAGCGTCGACAACCGGTGCGCAATCGCGAGGACGGTTTTCCCCTCCATCACACGGCTGAGCGCGGTTTGGATGGACGCTTCGACTTCGCTGTCCAACGCGCTTGTCGCTTCGTCCAGAACCAGTATCGGCGCATCCTTGAGGATCGCGCGGGCCAGCGCGATGCGCTGACGCTGACCTCCGGACAGTTTTACGCCCCGCTCACCCAGGTGTGCGTCAAACCCTGTGCGTCCCTTGTGATCCTTCATGCCCAGGATGAACTCTTCGGCTTCCGCCTTGCGCGCAGCGGCGATGATCTCTTCCTCCGTCGCGCCGGGGCGACCATACAGGATATTTTCACGCGCTGAACGATTGAACATGGCGGTTTCCTGCGTGACCATTCCAATGGCGCGGCGCAAGCTTTCCTGCGTGATCGTCGAGATATCAGTGCCATCGATCAGAATCCGGCCGTGTTCTGGCGCATACAAACGCAGCAGCAAATTCACCAACGTGGACTTACCAGCCCCCGATGCACCCACGATTCCGATCTTTTCGCCCGGCGCGATACGCAGTGAAATCGCGTCAATGCCCCCTGTTTTGCGACCATAGCTGAAGCCCAGATTGTCGAATGTGATTTCACCGCGCACGCGGTTCAGCGGTTGGGCCTGAGCATGATCTTCCAACCGGGTCCGGGGGGTGAGGGTGCGCATCCCGTCCTCGACCTCGCCGATGTTGGCGTAAATCCCCATCAGAGTGAAGCTGACCCATCCGGTCATCTGGGCAATCCGGATGGCAATCGCGCCAGAGGCCACGATGTCACCGGGGGTTGCCATACCGGCCTGCCACATCAGGATTGTACCGCCCAGCAAGAGCACAGGCAGCAGGCCAGCCAGTGTCATCAAAGCCAAACGAAAATAGGCGGATATCACACCAAAACGGACAGCAGTCGACCGGAACACCTCCATCGCACCCAGCGCGGCGCGGTCTTCGTGATCGTCATGGGCAAAAAGCTTGACCGTCTTGATGTTGGTGATCGTGTCCACGACCTGACCGGACACCATTGCGCGCGCCGCCGCCCGCGTGGCCGAACGTTTGCGGATACGCGGCAAGAACCAGCGGATCAGGGCAAAATAGGCGATGAGCCAGAGACCGAACCCGATGGCCACACGCCAATCGATTGCCAGAAGCAAAACGATCGACCCCACCAGCGATGCCAGCGCAAAGGCCACGACGTTGATAAACTCGGACACAACGTCGGTCACGGCCCGCGACGCCTGCATTTGCTTTTGCGCAATGCGGCCGGCAAAGTCGTCGTCGAAGAACGTAACCGCTTGACCAAGGGTCCATCGGTTCAGACGCGACAAGACCAACGGATTCACATTCGGCATCACAATGATCGAGTTCGAGGCAGAGGACAGACCAAAGAGAACGGGCCGGGCAATCAGAAAAAATGCAAGGGAGCCTATGATCAGCCCCACGTTTTCAACCGCAAAGAACCCGTCCGGGCCAAGAGAAACCGTCGCATCGATGACCATGCCCAGGATCAGGGCGGTGCCAGCCTCCAATGCACCCGCAGCAGCTGAGAAAAACGCAGCCAGCCACAGGGCGGGCCATGCCCCAGACAAGCACCAGCGCATGAAAGCCCACAGCGTTTGCGGCGGCGGGCCTTCAGCGTGGCGAAATGCGTCTATCCAGTTTGCGATGTTCACTCGGCTGCCTCGGTTTTCAGGAACCCACCCGATTGCCGATCCCAGAACTCTGCATATAGCCCTCTGTTTCGCAAAAGCGCGTCGTGCGGTCCGTCTTCGACGATTTTGCCGCCGTCGAGCACAAGGATACGGTCCATCTCGGCGATGGTGGACAGGCGGTGTGCGATTGCGATCACGGTCTTGCCCTCCATCATCTTGTAGAGGGTGTCCTGAATGGCCGCCTCGACCTCGCTGTCGAGCGCACTTGTGGCTTCGTCCAGCACAAGGATCGGCGCGTTTTTCAGGATCACTCGCGCCAGCGTGACCCGTTGACGTTGACCGCCCGACAACTTGACGCCGCGCTCACCGACTTGCGCGTCATATCCCGTCCGCCCCTCCGGATCGACAAGATCAAGGACAAATTCATGCGCCTGCGCTTGCTTGGCGGCGTCAATCATCTGTGACTCGGTTGCCTCTGGGCGACCATAGAGGATGTTGTCACGCACCGATCTGTGCAGCAGCGAACTGTCCTGCTGAACCATCCCGATGTTCAGGCGCAAGCTGTCCTGCGTCACCTTGGTGATGTCCTGGCCGTCAATCTCGATCCGGCCCGACTCGGGGTCGTAGAACCGCAAGAGCAGCTTGACCAAAGTGGACTTTCCCGCGCCGGACCGGCCGATCAAACCGACCTTTTCACCCGGTTGAATGACGGCATCTATCGCATTCAGGCCACCGCTGTTGCGACCGTAATGATGTGTCAGGCCATGCAAGGATACGCCACCTTTTTCCAGCTTGAGCGCGGGCGCATCCGGCACATCCACCAATGTGATGGGTTGGGCAATCGTCTCCATCCCTTCGGCAACAACGCCCAACTGGCGGAAAAACGTGGTCAGCGCCCACATGATCCAACCCGTCATGGCATTCAGGCGCAGCGTCAACGCCGTGGCCGCAGCAACAACGCCCACGCTGGCAGCCCCTTGGGTCCACAGGACAAGGGCCCAGCCGACAACACCAACAATCAGAAAACCATTCAACGCAACCAAGGTGACATCCATGATTGTAAACAGCCGCATCTCAGCCATGAACGTTTCACGCGTGCGTTCTATGGAGTCCTTGGCATAGTTCAGTTCCAGATCATGATGCGCGAACATCTTGACGGAATGAATATTGGAATAGGCATCGACGACACGACCCGTCACTGTTGACCGCGCATCAGCCGCCGCCTGAGAAGCAGGGCCGACACGTTTGACCGTCCAGGCAATCAGGCAAGCATAAAGCGCAAACCAGACCGCCAAGGGCACCAATAGACGCGGGTCTGCCACGCTGAGCAAGACAGCGGCCCCGAGGAAGTAGGCCAGCGAAAACGAAATCGCATCGAACACCTGAAACACGACCTCGCCCGCAGCAGGGGGTGTTTGCATGATGCGGTTGGCAATGCGGCCTGCAAAATCGTTCTCGAACCAGCCAACGGATTGGCGCAAGACGTGCTTGTGGGCGCGCCAGCGGATCAATGTACCGAAGTTGGGCAAAATCGTGTTGTTCAGCAGCATCACATCGAGCATCTGCAACACCGGGCGCGCCAAAAGGACAAACAGGGCGACAAGGATGACTTCGGTGCCGTGCATCGCCCAGAATTCAGCAGGCGATTCGCCCATCAGATCGACGATCCGGCCCATGTAATAGATCAGGCCAACTTCGATCCCGGCAACGATCACAGACATGATCCCGGTCAGGACAAAAATGCCAATAAATGGCTCTGAATACGTGCGCAGAAACGGCCAGAGTTTGGTCGGCGGCGTATCCGTTTCAGCATAAGGCGTATAGGGGTCGACGAGCGACTCAAAGAACTTGAACATTGGAATGACCGTTTAGCTGTGGTGCAAAATATGCGTGACCGCAGGCGTCATGCCTGACCGTCACTAAGGGACGAAAGCGACAATTTCAGGTGTCGAACCAAATCCCGCGAAACATAATGCAACCCTCTTGGTAGGAGGGTGACTTAACCGCGAATTGCGCCAAAGTCACTCCCTCAGAAGGTCTTCTTTTGATTTTGTGAGTTCCGATGCCCACCAAGAGGCTTTGAGGGCCTTCAAACGCTCACCCAATTCGGGTCCTTTCAGATCGGGAAAGTCCTGAGCAGAGACTGGACATGCGGCGCGCTCGCCGTCCTTGATCCTTTGTAAGGTACCATCGGGCAGCGGCACGCCCGCCATCGCCGCACGCAGGGCCATCGCACCGACGGCCGCCGCGACGCCTGCTATATTCCCAAGGGCTTTCGGACCAAGGCCAGACGTGCAGTGCTCCTGAATAGCCTTCAGCCTTTTCTGCTGCTGACGAGACAACCGCAAGCGTTCGACAGCGTTTTGCCCGCCCAGCGCAGCCAGCCTGACAATCGGATCCGGGGGCGCGCCAATAAGCGCCTGCAGATGCACCACGGGTCCGACAAAAGTAATCGTGGCACCAGGCAGGACCCGTTCCAGAACCCCAATTTGTGCCATAACCGCCAAAGCTGGCATGGGGTCAGGGGCCGACAGCAGCTTGAGCATTTCCGCACCGATGCGCTCCGCCGAAAGTGACTCTAATCCATCGAGATTCAAGGCTATTGCGGCCAGCGCGTCCGGTGCCCAGCCCTCATCCGGATCGGCATAAAATGCACTGAACCGGAAAAAGCGCAGGATCCGCAAATAGTCTTCACGAATGCGCTGCACTGGATCCTGAATAAAGCGGACGCGCCGTGCGATCGTGTCGGGCAAACCGCCCAAAGGATCGTGTATGCATCCATGCCGATCTGCATAAAGCGCGTTCATCGTGAAATCGCGACGCACCGCGTCTTCGGCAATGTCCTTTGAGAACGCGACAACCGCACGTCGTCCGTCCGTCGCCACATCGCGCCGAAATGTCGTGACCTCGAACGGAGTGTCTCTGACAACGACCGTTACCGTCCCATGGTCAATTCCTGTTGGGATCGCACGCAAACCGGCAGACTTGGCCACGTCGATGACCGTCTTGGGTTCGGCGCTGGTCGACACGTCTATGTCCGACGCCGCCAAACCCATCACTGCATTGCGGACACACCCACCGACAAAGAGCGCCTGATGGCCTGCATTTTCAAGCAGCGCACATAGCTCTTGCCCTGCCGGGTCGGCAAGAAAAGCAGTCTCCGCGCTCAGCCTGAAGGGATCTGGTCTGTCCATGCGCGAAGTATACGCGCGGTCGCACCCCATATGTAATAGGGGCCGTAAGGCACTGCGTAATAGGATCTGCGTTGCCCGCGCCATCGGCGCGATTCGATCACGAACCGTTCGGAATCCAGAACATGTGCCAAAGGGACGCGAAACACTTCGGCGACTTCGCCGATTTCGGCCCGCGCGTCGAAGTCGCGTGTCACCAGGGCCACCACCGGAGTAACGGAAAACCCGGTGACTGTTTCGTGAGAGGCAAAACTTCCCAGAACTTGCGTATGCGCGCGCGGCAGGCCAATCTCTTCCTCGGCCTCGCGCAACGCAGTGTCGATCAAATCAACATCCGTGTCGTCTTGCTTCCCACCCGGGAAGGCAATCTGACCCGGGTGGTGTTTCAACGCCGATGACCGCTTGGTCAGGATCAGGTCATACCCGTTCGCACCTTCAATGATCGGGGCCAGCACAGCGGCCGGGCGCAATTTCCGATCAGGCGGCAAAACCACATCCTTATTCAGATCGAAATCAGATGACGGCCGACCCGTTCGGGTCAAGGCAGCGCGCGTCAGGTCCAGCAGATCACGCACCAGATGCTTTTTCCGCCTCGAATCCAACTGTCTTGGGATCAAGGTCATAATGCGCACCACAGAACTGGCAATCTGCCGTCACGCGCCCTGCCTCTGTGGTCATCGTCGCGATATCCTTGGCCGAATAGATCGACAGGCTTTGTCGCACTCGGTCTTCGGAACAAGTGCACCCAAAGCGCACGGGCTGTGTGTCAAAAACACGTGGCTTTTCCTCATGAAAAAGTCTCAGCAAAAGGTCACTCGGAGACAGTTGCGGTCCGATCAACTCAAGCTCGTCGACCGTATTCAAAAGGATGTTCACGCGATCCCAGTTTTCGGATGAATCACCATCCAAGAGATCGTTCGCTGACAGGATTTCCCCCGTGCCTTCACCAGATGCCATCAACGGAGACGCCTTTGGCATGTGTTGCAACATAACGCCACCTGCGCGCCAATGCTCGGCCACACCCGGTTCAATTGACTTGCCAAAACTCAATTGAAACCGGGTCGGGAGCTGTTCGGACTGCGCAAAATATGCCTCGGCGCAGGCGGACAGGGATCCACCATCCAGCGGTGTAATGCCTTGGTAGGGGGTCATTCCCTTCCCCTGGTCGATCAGGATCGCAAAGTATCCCTCGCCGACCTGTTCAAACGGAGCACCGTCGGTCAAACGGTCCGCATCATACGTTGCGTAGGCCCTGACCCTCGCGATATCGCCATCCTTCTCCGGGCCGTAGTAATCCGTTGCGATCATCCGCACGGCACCTTTGGACTGCACTTGGAGGGACAGTTTCCAACGCAGCTTTATCGTTTGGCCGATCATTGCGGTCAGCAACGCCATTTCTGCCACCAGCGCCTCGACCTGCGGCGGGTAGTCGTGTTGTTTCAGAATACCATCCAAGACACCGTCCAGACGCGCCACGCGTCCGCGAATGTCGGAAGCATCAAGTTGAAAGGGCAGGACGGTATCGTCCCACGCGAGTTTCGAACCAAGTGTCATTGGGGTTTCCTTCAGCGCCAGTGCTTGGCATATCGAGCCTCTATATAGGACTGCTGTCAAAAACTGAAAGAGGTGGCGCATGATCCGGCGTATTGGTCGGCCTCCGGTCGCACATCAAAAATACACAATGCGCCCTGGTGCCTATGCCATCCTGCCGCGGAGCGGTCGGTTGCTGTTGACAATGCAGACCTCGCCCGAGCCGGAAATTCAACTGCCCGGCGGCGGTATTGATCCCGGAGAAAGTCCGCTCCGCGCACTGCATCGCGAAGTGTTCGAAGAGACCGGTTGGCACATAACACGGCCCCGCAAGCTGGGCGCGTTCCGTCGGTTCACCTTTATGCCCGAATACGATCTGTGGGCAGAAAAACTGTGCCATATCTATGTGGCCTGGCCTGCCATGTATCTGACGGAACCACCCGAACCTGACCACGATATTGTATGGATGTCACCCGCGGACGCGGTGAACAGCCTTTACAATGATGGCGACCGAATGTTTGTGGAGAAGTACGCCTGCTAGGGCGGTCCCCGGTATTCAAACAGGATACCCGACACATCGTCAGGAAAGGGTTTGCCACCCGCGAACTCGGACAGATGCCGCATCATTGCCTCAAAGAATGCCGGTCCCTTCACGTCGGCGAGGTCGGTCATGAATTGTGCAAGACCCTCTTCTTCTAGCATATTTCCGTCATCCGCCGGACATTCCGTGACACCGTCAGAAAGAAGCAAGAGCCTGTCACCCGGTTCCAGCTGCGTTTCGAATTGTGTGAACTCGATGCCCGACATCAGCCCCACAGGGAACCCGCCCGGGCCATCTTGTTCGATCCGCCCGTCCGCGCGTTGAACGGCCGGATGTGGGTGGCCTGCCTGCGCCATTCTGACATGCCCGGTTTCCAGGTTTACGTCCGCCAACAGCAGGGTGAAGTAATGCTCTGTCTCCATCTCATCCAACACCAGGTTATTGAGTGTTTCGATGACCTGTTCAGGCGGTAGAAACTTGTACGTGCCATCCGCGCCACGGGTCAAAGCCACGTTTTGGTCTGGTGCCGAGGCAGACAGATAACCGGCCAACCGCGCCGTCATCAGTGCCGAGCTGATACCGTGGCCAGAGACATCAAGCGAATAGAGGCCCAAATGCCCTTCGCCCGCAGGAAAAAAGCCGACCAGATCGCCACCAACATGCCCGCTGGACCGCAGCATCAGGGAAACATCACCGGTGTCGAACTTCTTGTGCCGCTCGCGCACCAATGATTGCTGCAGCTTCTTCGCCTCCAGCAAATCATTGTCCAGTGAATCATAGAGTCGCTGCAATTCATCCAGCGTATCGGTGATCAGGCGGTTTTTTTCCGTAAGCTCCCGCTGCATGAGCAATATCCGCTCGCCCGCAGCGATCCGCGCGCGCAGCTCGTGTGAGTCTACGGGTTTGGTCAGAAAGTCATCGGCACCGGCCTCAAGGCCCATGGCGACCTCGTTCTTTTCGCTTTTGGAGGTCAGCAGGATAAAATATCCATAGCGATCAACCGTCTTCTTGCGAAAGGCATCGCAAAACTCGAGGCCGTTCATACCCGGCATCATCCAGTCACTCAAGACCAGATCAGGAGAGATGGTTTTACAGATTTCCAGCGCTTCTTCGCCAGAGGCGGCCTCATACACCTCAAAACCCCAGCGCTTTACCGAGCTGGTCAGAATGCGCCGCTGAAGTCGACTGTCGTCCACGATCAGAATCCGGTAGGGAACATCTGGATCGAAAGACGGCGCAATATCGCCAATGGTTTTGGTTGGTACGTTCATTAAATTGATTTTTCCGAACTGCTCCTGCTCGGCTTACGCAAACAAATTTAACGCTGAGTGAAACACAAAATTGGAGTTTCTAAATCTTTAGCGATTACGAATTGTAAACCTGCGCCTGCTAGCCACGATCAAACGGTCGGAGCAAAGCGATGATAGATTGGCAACGCGTGAACACTCTGCGCGACGAAATAGGTGCCGAAGACTTCGAAGAGGTGGTGCCCATGTTTCTTGAAGAGGTCGAAGCTGTGACGGATGAGTTGCGCACGCAGCCTGACGTCACCAAACTTGAAGGCCATATGCACTTTCTGAAAGGCAGCGCGGTCAGTCTTGGGTTTGCAGCCTTTTCACAAATGTGCGGCGACGGCGAGGTTAAGGCCGGTAGAGGCGATGGGTCATCTGTTGATGTTGCCGCAATTCTGGACTGCTACGAACAGTCCAAGAAGGTGTTCATGGCAGGCTTGTCTGACGGGTTGGCAGCCTGATCAAATCACGAACTGGACCAGCATTTCATCGTCCGTGATGTCCGTATACATGAATCCGGCAGCGTCCAGTTCACGCAGGAACCGCGCAAAGTTGTCAGGATGCGTCGTTTCGATACCAATCAGAACAGACCCGAAGTTTCGCGCCGATTTCTTCAGATATTCAAACCTTGCAATGTCATCTTCAGGGCCCAGAATGTTCAAAAATTCCTTCAGGGCGCCGGGACGTTGCGGCATTCTCAGGATGAAGTATTTCTTGACCCCTGAATAGCGTTGCGCCCGCTCTTTGACCTCTGGCAAACGCTCGAAATCAAAGTTACCACCGGAGGCCACGCACACTACTGTCTTGCCTCGAATCAAATCCTGCACATCGGCCAAAGCCTCGATGGAAAGCGCGCCCGCCGGCTCCAGGACGATGCCTTCGACATTCAGCATTTCGATGATTGTCATGCAAATCCGGTCTTCGGGAATGGACAGAACGTCATCTGAATGCACTGCGGACAACCGGGCAAAGGTACGCTCACCGATTCTTGCAACCGCCGCTCCATCGACGAATGTGTTGATCGGGGAAACATCCACGGGCTTGCCGGCCTTTACCGCATCTCCAAGCGACTTCGCGCCACTCGGTTCCACGAAGGTGTATGCCGTCTTGTCGCCGAAATAACTGCGGGTTCCGGCAGACAGCCCGCCCCCGCCGACGGGCAGAATGATGCGGTCGGGGATTCGACCCAACTGCGCTTCTATTTCAACCGCGACGGACGCCTGACCTTCAATTACGTCCTCATCGTCAAAGGGCGACAAAAAATGCGCGCCGACTTCCGCGCAATAGGCCTGAGCCGACGCCAGCGTATCGTCAAAATAGTCTCCCGTCAGGCGCACCTCAACGTTTTCGCCGCCAAACATCTTCGTCTTCATGATTTTTTGTGCGGGCGTCGTAACCGGCATGAAGACAACGCCATGCACACCAAAATGACGGCACATATAGGCAACACCTTGTGCATGGTTCCCCGCGCTGGCGCAGACAAATATCGCGCCCGGCTTCGACACCTTGCGCATCGCGTTGAATGCACCGCGCAGCTTGTAGGACCGAACCGGACTCAGATCTTCGCGCTTGAGCCAGATATCCGCGTCATAGCGGTCGGACAGCAAATCGTTGCGTATCAGCGGTGTGGCCAGAAACACGGCACGCATAGCTTCCGTTCCGGCGCGCGCATCATCCTGAAAGCTCATAACGTGACCCTTTTTTGCAATTTACCTGACCTAACGGCGCCGATGGTTTCGGTCAATCTTGCCCCTGTGCAACAAAAACGATATCGCCAGCCAAATCGTCAAAGGAAAACACAAGATGAGCGCGCCCAAAAAAGTTGTGCTGGCCTATTCTGGCGGCCTCGACACCTCGATCATCCTCAAATGGTTACAGACCGAGTACGGATGCGAGGTTGTGACATTCACCGCCGATCTTGGCCAAGGTGAAGAGCTGGAACCCGCCCGCGCCAAAGCCGAAATGATGGGTGCCTCGTCGATCTATATCGAGGATGTCCGCGAAGAATTTGTACGCGATTTTGTCTTTCCGATGTTCCGTGCCAATGCGCTGTACGAGGGCTTGTACCTGTTGGGCACTTCCATCGCGCGGCCTCTGATATCCAAACGTCTGGTCGAAATTGCAGCCATCGAAGGCGCAGATGCCGTCGCACATGGCGCAACTGGCAAGGGCAACGATCAGGTCCGGTTTGAACTTGCCGCCTATGCCCTGAACCCTGACATAAAGGTCATCGCGCCCTGGCGCGAGTGGGATTTGTCCAGCCGGACAAAGCTTATCGATTTTGCTGAAAAGAACCAGATCCCGATCGCCAAGGACAAACGCGGCGAAGCACCTTTCAGCGTCGATGCAAACTTGTTGCACACGTCCTCCGAAGGCAAAGTTCTTGAAGATCCGGCCGTTGAAGCGCCCGACTATGTGTATCAGCGCACCGTCGCGCCGGAAGATGCGCCCAATACGCCCGAATATATCGAGATCGGGTTCGAGAAGGGTGACGCTGTTTCGATCAATGGGGAGCTTATGTCGCCCGCTACGATTCTGACCAAGCTGAATGAGCTGGGCGGCAAGCACGGCATTGGACGCCTCGATCTGGTTGAGGGTCGGTTTGTCGGTATGAAATCGCGCGGCATCTATGAAACGCCCGGCGGTACCGTCCTGCTTGAGGCGCATCGTGGCATCGAACAGATCACGCTGGACCGGGGCGCCGCACACCTCAAGGATGAGATGATGCCGCGCTATGCGGAGCTGATTTACAACGGGTTCTGGTTCTCGCCCGAGCGCGAAATGCTGCAAGCCTTGATTGATCGGAGCCAAGAGCACGTCACCGGGACTGTTCGTCTGAAACTGTACAAGGGGTTGGCCCGGACAGTCGGGCGGTGGTCAGATCACAGCCTCTATTCCGAAGCGCACGTGACCTTCGAGGATGATGCGGGCGCTTACGATCAGAAGGACGCCGCAGGCTTTATTCAGTTGAACGCGTTGCGGCTCAAGCTGTTGGCCGCGCGGGATCGCCGCCTCAAGTGATCTTGTGTGCGGCAAGTGCCTCGTAATAGGGCAATGCCGCACGCGCAATCTCGGCATAGGGCCCGGAAAGTTCAGGCAAAGGGCCTTCCGCTGCGTCAAATCCGGTGGAGTGATGGACCGCGCCGTACCAGTGGGCAGCCCATACACCGTCTGCTGCATGACCGCCTTGAGGCCAGTGCAGCATGTTTTCATCCCAGTCTATGCCGATCCGGGCACACAGTTTTTGTAACATTCCGGCAGGATCACGCCTGATATCGGCGGAGTCGATGACAACCGGCGCGTCGACCATGTCAAAGATCTGCGCCTGCTGCACAAACCCGATATCATCCAAAGTCGGGCCTTCACGCTTTTTGGCATAGCTTGCGATCACCCGCGCCGGATGACGGATCAGAAACACGTTTGTCATATCGCGGGTCCAGTCCATTGGCCAATCCGGCAACATGTGATGGGTCATGTGCTTCTGATAGAAAACAGGCTCTGACACAGGCAAAAGCAGAGATTTCGCAACGGTTTCAAAGGTATTCTCCTGTGACCCCAAAATCTGATCCCGCATCGGATGCTCAAGGCCGGTCGCAGCAAGGTAAGCCGCATAAAACGGCTCATCGATCACGCGGCAATCGCTGCGCGCTCCAAAGCTGTACATCATGGCTGTTGAAAGGTTCCGTGGTCCGGACCACATGGCGATACGTTTTGTCATGAAACGACGCTAGGCCCACGCCAGACAATCGTAAACGGCAATTCACGGTCCCGCGACCTCGCAGTGCTGTGACTTGAGTGAGTGTGCCAGTTGCGCCACGCTGAGCCAAAAGGAGCGTTACCATGACCCAAGTTCGTAATTTCAAAACATACCTGCTGGGCCTGATGATCGTTGTCGGTTTCATGGCTCAGGGTAAATCCGTGCACGCGCAGAACCTTGAAACACTGACGGTTGCCGGTGGCTGTTTCTGGTGTGTGGAGGCCGATTTTGAAAAGGTGGACGGCGTTGTCGAGGCAGTTTCTGGTTTTGCAGGCGGCACCATCAAAAACCCGACATACAAACAGGTCGTTAATGGCGGAACCGGTCACTTGGAAGCTGTGCAGATCACGTATGATCCAAGTGCTGTGAGCGTCGATACATTGCTATCTATGTTCTTTCGATCCGTGGATCCAACAGATGCCGGTGGCCAGTTTTGCGACCGCGGGCACTCTTACACAACGGCTATCTTTGCGACGCCATCGCAGATGAACGCCGCCAACACGGCCAAGGCGCGCGCCCAGGCTGATCTTGGCATGAAGGTGGTCACACCGGTGCTGGCGGCATCAGAGTTCTATCCAGCCGATGCGGGCCATCAGGACTATTACAAGCAATCTGGTCTGGTGCTGACCCGCTTTGGTCCAAAATCCAAGGCAAACGCTTACAAAGCCTATCGCGAAGCTTGCGGCCGCGACCAAAGGGTCAAGCAATTATGGGGATCAGCGGCGCCGTTCATCGGAAGTTAACCGAAGCAGGCATCCTCGATATCTTTCAGGTCGGGGATCACATCAGCCGTGCCAAGCCGGGTCACCATCAGCGCTCCGGCTTGGGTCGCAAGCCTGAGCGATTGCGCCATAGGCAACCCACGATCCAGGCCTGCAACCAAAAAGCCGGTGAATGTGTCCCCGGCCCCGGTCGTGTCGACCGGATCAACTGGAATGGCTGGAATATGTGTCTCTGATCCGGCGGAAACGTCGATCCAACGGCTGCCATCGCCGCCCAAAGTGACAACGATATTCGCAATGCCCAAGTCCGCAAGGTCACGGTCCAGCGCTTTTTCAAGCTGCCCTGCCTCAACCTCGTTCAACACCAGAAGATCGATAAAGGGCAACACGGCTTTGACCGCATCCGCATCAAAGGGTGCGGCCGCATAGACGACCTGCAAGCCAAGTTGCTTTGCAACCTGCGCCGCGTAATGCTGTCCATTTGTCTCATTCTGCATCACGAGGATGTCTCCACGGGAGGCTGCCGCCAAGGCAGACCCGATCACATCCTCTGACACCATCCGATTTGTGCCGGGATGAATGATGATCTGATTTTCGCCATCTTCGGCAATCGCGATATTGGCATGCCCCGTCGTTTCGCCCGCAATAGTGACGATCCGGCTTGTATCGACACCGTATTCCAACAACCTTTCGACCGTCCACGCGCCGTCGGTACCGACTGCTCCGATATGAGTGACCCGCGCCGCGCCACGCGCCATTGCGACAGACATGTTGGCACCTTTTCCGCCCAGCCCCTGCTGGAAGGAAACCGCGCTCAGCGTTTCGCCGGGACTCGGCAGATGTGGCACGCGGTAGGCATTGTCGATATTGATCGATCCAAGGTTCCAGACTGACATCAGCCGACCTTGCATGCGGCCAGCACGGCCATGTTCAGAATGTCATTGGCGGTCGAGTTGGAGGAACAGATCTGTATAGACCCACCCACGCCCGCAAGGATCGGGCCGATCACAGTGGCGCTGCCCATTTCCTGCATCAACTTGACCGAGATGCTGGCCGAATGCCGCGCGGGCACCACGAGGATGTTTGCCGGTCCGGTCAGCCGCGAGAACGGGTAGGCCTGCTGCGCCTTCGTGTTCAGCGCGACATCCACGGTCATTTCCCCTTCGTATTCGAAATCGACACCGCGTTTGTCCAGAACAGCCGGTGCCCGATGCATTTTCTCCGCGCGTTCGGACACGGGGTATCCAAAGGTGGAAAAACTCACGAACGCCACGCGGGGCTCCAGCCCCATGTTCCGGGCGACCGTGGCCGCCTGCTCTGCGATATCAGCCAGATCCTCTTCGTCCGGCCATTCGTGCACAAGCGTGTCTGCGATAAAGACGATCCGACCCTTGTGGATCAACGCGGTAATCCCTGCCGCCTTGCTGTTGGCATCCGCATCAAAGACATGATTGATCCTGTCGAGGATATGAGAAGACTTGCGCGTGGCGCCAGTCACCAGACCGTCGCCATGCCCGTGGGCCAGCATCAGGGCGGCGAATACGTGGCGATCACGGGCGGCCAGCCGGTGCACATCGGCGCTGTCAAAACCACGGCGTTGTAGCCGTTGGTAGAGGTGGGCCTTATAGCTGTCCAGATGAGTGGTGTTGGCCGCGTTGACGATTTCCAACTCGCGCGCAGCGTCCCCCAGACCGGCGGCCTCAAGCTTGACTTTGACATCGTCAGGACGTCCGACGACCAAAGCCGTCCCAAAACCAGAGCGCTGATACATGACGGCGGCGCGCAAAACCCGCGGATCGTCACCTTCGGCAAAGATCATGCGGGCCTGTGCGGCACGTGCCCGCGCATTGATCCCGGTAAGGATACTTGCAGTCGGATCCATCCGGGATTTCAGGCTCAGTTCATACGCATCCATATCAATGATGGGCCTGCGGGCTGCACCGGTATCCATCCCGGCGCGCGCAACTGCTGGCGGAATGCGATAGATCAGGCGGGGATCAAAAGGGGTCGGGATGATGTAGTCGCGACCAAAACTCAGGTTTTTTCCGTAGGCCAGTGCTACCTCATCCGGCACATCCTCGCGGGCAAGAGCCGCAAGCGCATGCGCGCAGGCAATCTTCATCTCGTCATTGATGGCCCGGGCATGAATGTCGAGCGCGCCACGGAAAAGATAGGGAAAGCCCAGCACGTTGTTGACCTGATTGGGATAATCGCTCCGCCCGGTCGCAACGATGGCGTCAACGCGCACCTCGTGGGCTTCTTCGGGCGTAATCTCAGGATCGGGGTTGGCCATGGCGAAGATTACCGGATTGTCGCCCATGCTTTGAACCATCTCGGGGGTCACCGCCCCCTTCACGGATACGCCCAGAAACACATCCGCCCCAACCATCGCCTCTTCGAGGCTGCGCAACTCGGTTTTGACCGCATGGGCAGATTTCCACTGGTTCATACCTTCGCTGCGACCCTGGTACACCACGCCCTTGGTGTCGCACATGATGCAATTGTCATGGCGCGCGCCCATGGATTTCAACAGTTCGATACAGGCAATTCCTGCAGCGCCTGCCCCGTTCAGCACAATCCTGACGTCTTCGATCTTTTTACCCGAGATATGAAGCGCATTGATCAGACCAGCCGCACAAATAACGGCGGTGCCATGCTGGTCGTCATGAAAGACGGGAATGTCCATTTCCTCTTTCAGACGCTGCTCGATGATAAAGCACTCAGGTGCCTTGATATCCTCAAGATTGATGCCGCCAAAGGTCGGACCCATCAAGCGAACCGCCTGGCAAAAGGCGTCCGGGTCTTCGGTGTCCAGTTCGATATCGATGGAATTCACATCGGCAAAGCGTTTGAAGAGAACCGCCTTGCCCTCCATCACCGGTTTTGAGCCCAGCGCACCAAGGTTCCCAAGACCCAGAACGGCCGTTCCATTGGAAATGACGGCGACCAGATTGCCCTTGTTGGTGTAATCATATGCAAGCTCGGGATTTTCGGCGATGGCCTCGCACGGCACGGCAACACCGGGTGAATAGGCAAGGCTCAGATCTCGTTGGGTCGTCATCGGGACGGTCGCCGTAACCTCGAATTTACCCGGCGTCGGCTCCAGATGGAACGCAAGCGCCTCTTCCGGCGTGACCTTTGACTTGTTCATGTACGAAACCCCTCCATCGCGTCTGACCCCTTTACCGCAGCGTGCGGTGCGCCTCAATCGACTTTGGCTTTCACTCCCGCCCAACGGTTTGTAAGGTCGCGCGACCAAAGCGGGGGCTGTCATGACTGTCACGCCAATGATGGCGCAATATCTCGAGATCAAGGCCGCCCACGAAGGTGCGTTGCTGTTTTACCGGATGGGCGACTTTTACGAAATGTTCTTTGACGATGCGGTCGCGGCCGCCGAGGCTTTGGACATTGCCCTGACGAAACGGGGCAAACATGACGGCGAAGATATCCCCATGTGCGGCGTTCCGGTTCATTCTGCCGAAGGCTACCTGCTGACGCTCATCCACAAGGGTTTTCGCGTCGCTGTTTGCGAACAGATGGAGAGCCCGGCAGAAGCCAAAAAGCGCGGGTACAAATCCGTCGTCAAACGCGATGTGGTTCGGCTGGTGACACCCGGAACGCTGACCGAAGACTCATTGCTCGAAGCCCGCCGTCACAACTTTCTTGCGGCCTTTGCGGAAGTCAGAGGGGAATGTGCGCTGGCTTGGGTCGATATCTCCACGGGTGAATTTCGGGTCATGGCGATGGACGCGGTCATGTTGGGGCCTGAATTGGCCCGCCTTGCGCCATCAGAGCTGATCGTCGCGGACAGCAAAGAAGCGGACCTGAGACCCATCGTCGAGGACTTCGGCATTCCGATGACGACAATTGGCCGGGCCGCATTCGACAGCACCGGCGGGACACAGCGCCTTTGCGCCCTGTTCAAGGTGTCTGCATTGGACGGCTACGGCACGTTCAGCCGCGCCGAAGTGGGCGCGATGGGCGCTCTGATCGCGTATCTCGACATGACGCAAAAGGGGAAACTGCCCCTGCTGCGCCCGCCGCAACAAGATGCGCAAGCCAAGACCGTTCAGATTGATGCGTCAACGCGTCGAAACCTTGAGCTTACCTCGGCCCTGTCCGGCGGGCGCAGCGGGTCACTTTTGGCCGTGATCGACCATACAGTGACAGCCGCTGGCGCAAGGTTGCTTGAACGTCGTCTTTCGTCACCTTCCCGCGTGTTAGAGACGATTTCCCAGCGCCTTGAGGCGGTAGAGTATTGTGTATCGAACCCAAAATTCACCCAAACGACCCGATCCAGCCTGCGCAGCGTCCCCGACATGAACCGGGCCTTGTCCCGCCTGTCCCTGGAGCGTGGCGGACCGCGAGATCTGGTAGCCCTTCGCAATGGTCTGTCACAAGCACAGGTTCTGAATGAAACAGCCCCGGACGATCTGCCCAAGTTGCTGATGCAGGCAAAAACGGACCTCGCCGGGCACGATGACCTGATCAACCGCCTCGACAATGATCTTGTCGCGGACCCGCCCCTGTTGGTCAGAGATGGCGGGTTCATCGCAACCGGATGCGACACGGAATTGGACGAAGCGCGCCAGTTGCGCGATGAGGGCCGCTCCGTCATCGCGCAATACCAAAGGGAATATGCCACCCAAAGCGGCATCCCGTCCCTCAAGATCAAGCACAACAACGTCCTTGGGTATTTCATCGAAGTCACCGCCACTCACGCGGAAAAAATGCTGTCTGCCCCGCTCAGCGATACATTCATTCACCGTCAGACCACGGCCAACCAGGTCAGGTTCACAACCGTTGAGTTATCTGAGCTTGAAACGAAGATTTTAAACGCAGGAGGGCGCGCGCTCGAGATCGAAAAGCGTCTTTATGAATCGCTCAGGGAACTCATCACGGAACTTGCCCCACACATCGCAGAAACCGCGCGCGCGCTTGCCGAGATTGACTTAGCCGCATCACTCGCTCATCTCGCCACAGCAGAGGATTGGTGCAAACCGACGCTGGACACATCTCGGGCTTTCGAGATTGTTGGCGGTCGGCATCCTGTGGTCGAGGCAGCACTGCGCCAGCAAGGCGGCACTGCTTTCATTGCGAACGATTGCGACCTGTCAGCGGACAATAATGCGTCTATATGGCTTTTGACCGGGCCAAACATGGCCGGAAAATCGACATTCTTGCGGCAAAACGCATTGATCACGATTCTGGCGCAAATGGGCAGCTTTATTCCGGCCACATCCGCTCACATTGGATTGGTCAGCCAGATTTTCAGCCGGGTTGGCGCGTCGGACGATCTGGCCCGTGGACGATCCACTTTTATGGTGGAAATGGTCGAAACGGCCGCCATCCTGAACCAGGCTGACGACCGCGCCCTTGTTATTCTGGACGAGATCGGGCGCGGTACGGCAACCTATGACGGGCTGTCCATTGCCTGGGCGACGCTTGAGCATCTGCATGACGTCAACAAATCCCGGGCGCTGTTCGCAACGCACTATCACGAAATGACCGCTCTCGCCTCCAAGCTGTCAGGCGTCGAAAACGCAACGGTGGCGGTCAAGGAGTGGGACGGCGAGGTTGTATTCTTGCACGAAGTGCGACGCGGCGCAGCGGATCGGTCCTATGGCGTTCAGGTGGCTCAGCTCGCAGGTCTGCCACCCGCCGTCATCGCGCGGGCCCGAGTCGTACTTGACGCATTGGAATCCGGTGAACGCGAAGGCGGCGTTGCGCAGAAAACACTGATCGACGATTTGCCGCTCTTCTCCATGACCCCTGCACCGCCGGTGACACAGCACAAACCATCCCCCGCTTTGGACATGCTTGACGACATTCACCCTGACGAACTGACGCCGCGCGAGGCGTTGAACCTCATCTACAAACTGAAAGACGCGGCCAAATCCTGACCGCGTCTTCATTGTTCTTCAAATACTCAAAAAATCGTATTAACCAGCAGGTGTGGACGAGACTCCAACCTGAGCAGGTCGCAGCAACCGATCATGCAGCATGAACCCTTCCGCCGCGACCTGAATGATATCACCGGCCTTGGTTCCGGGAACAGGAGCCTCGAACATGGCTTGATGATGTTGCGGGTCAAACCGATCACCCACCTTGGGTGAAATGATCTCGATGCCGTGCTTTTTGAACACGCTCAGCAACTCACGCATGGTAAGTTCAACACCTTCCAGCAGCGGACCCGCCACTTCACGTTGCTCGTCAGATGCGGTTTCCAGAGCACGCTTCAGATTGTCGTAAACCGGCAGCATGTCGCGCGCCAGTTTTGAGCCACCATAGTTCTCGGCCTCGCGACGATCCTTCTCGGACCGTTTGCGCGCATTTTCCGCATCGGCAAGCGCACGCATGAAGCGATCTTTCAACTGGTCCCGCTCAGCGCGCAGTTGATCCAGCTCCAGGGCCTCATCATCGATTTCGGCCATATCTTCCGCAAATTCTTCGTCTTCGGCGACTTCAATATCGTCCAGAAAATCGTCGTTTCTAGGCTCTGCCATATTTCACCTTTCACTGCGATCCGTCAGCATCCGCCCGACCAGCTGCGCTGTATAATCCACTATCGGCACAATCCGCCCGTAATTGAGCCGCGTAGGCCCGATAACGCCAACCGCACCGATAATCTTACGGTCCGCGTTCATATAGGGGGAAACGACCAAAGAGGAACCCGAAAGTGAGAAAAGTTTGTTCTCGGAGCCGATAAAAATGCGGACGCCGTCCCCCTCTTGTGTCAGGTTCAGAAATTCGGCGATGTCGCGCTTGCGCTCCAGATCGTCAAAAAGGGTCCGAATACGATCAAGGTCGTCTGTTTCCGTGGAATCGCGCAACAGATTGGCGCGCCCACGTA
Source organism: uncultured Rhodobacterales bacterium (assembly GCA_964352055.1). Lineage (GTDB taxonomy): Bacteria > Pseudomonadota > Alphaproteobacteria > Rhodobacterales > Rhodobacteraceae > Tateyamaria. The sequence continues at coordinate 2,274 of CAYGQZ010000026.1, read as the reverse complement.
CAATCAGTCGCTCCGGTGTGTCACCCTCGCCTTCCCAGGACGCCATTCCGCTTTCAACAAGCGCCTGCGACAGCGAATCGATCTCCTGGCGGCGTTGCGCGATCTCGGTCTGGACGATCGTGCGCACTTCGCTCAGGGTGCGCCCTTCGATGATTGCGTTCAGAAAATTCGCGGCCTCCCGCATGGAAGAAGGCGTTTGCCCGGGCGGAGGCTGGAACAAGCGGTTTTCCACATGACCATCAGCAAACACCAATACGACCAATGACCGCTCTGGCCCCAGCGACACAAATTCCAGGTGTTTGATCGGGGCTTCGTATTTGGGCGTCAGAACAAGAGACGCGCCTTGTGTCACACCCGACAAGGCAGAGCCCACGCGATCCAGCAACCCGGCAATGTTCGGATCGTTGTCACCCAGAGTTGCGTCAATCTTTTCGCGATCCGATTCGTCGGGGACACCCACTTCAAGCAACCCATCAACGAACATGCGTAATCCTTGCTGGGTTGGAATCCGGCCGGCACTGATATGCGGGCTGTTCAGCAATCCCATGAATTCCAGATCCTGCATGACATTGCGGATCGTCGCGGCACTCACCTTTTCGCTGAAATCCCGGGTCAAGGTCCTGGATCCAACAGGATCGCCTGTCGACAAATAGCCTTCGACCACTCGGCGAAACACTTCGCGCGACCGGTCATTCATCTCATCAAGCAATTTCTGCGTATTGGTCATCTGACCCACTTAAGAGCGGTGAAAAACAAAGGTCAATCGGGGTTGCCACTCGACCCATCCCGGCGGTATCCCGACGCTACAACAAAAGGATCCCCAAATGCGCCCCTCCGCAAGACAGTTAAATGAAATGCGCCCCGTTTCAATCGAAACCGGGTTCACCAAACATGCCGAAGGGTCCGCCCTGATCAAAATGGGCGATACGCATGTCTTATGTACCGCCACGATCGAAGATCGCGTGCCCCCCTTCATCAAGGGATCAGGACTGGGCTGGGTGACGGCTGAATACGGTATGTTGCCCCGTGCAACAAATACCCGGATGCGCCGCGAAGCTGCTTCCGGCAAGCAAGGCGGCCGTACCATTGAAATTCAACGGCTGATCGGCCGGTCCTTGCGCGCGGGTGTCGACAGGGTTGCGCTCGGTGAGCGTCAGATCACCGTGGACTGTGATGTCTTGCAAGCCGACGGCGGGACACGCTGTGCCGCAATCACCGGCGGCTGGGTGGCCTTGCGGCTGGCTGTTAATAAACTGATGAAGGCCGGAGATGTGGTCAGCGACCCGCTGATCTCCCCCGTGGCTGCAATAAGCTGTGGGGTTTATGCGGGCCAGCCTGTTCTTGATTTGGATTATCCCGAAGACAGCGAAGCCGGTGTAGACGGCAATTTCATCATGCTGGGCAACGGCCAACTGATCGAAGTACAGATGAGCGCCGAGGGCTCTACATTTTCGCGCAACCAGATGAATCTCCTTCTGGATCTGGCCGAGAAGGGCGTCGGAGAATTGGTTGCAGCGCAACAGGCGGCCTACGCATGACACGCCGCTTCGATGGCGATCAGATATTGATCGCCACCCACAACGCGGGCAAGCTTGAAGAAATGACCGAACTTTTTGCGCCCTATGGTGTGCGCGTGATCGGCGCGGCTGAAATGAACCTACCCGAACCGGATGAGACAGAGACGACATTCGCGGGCAATGCGCGGATCAAGGCACTGGCCGCGGTTCAAGCCACCGGGCTGTCGGCCTTGTCCGACGATTCCGGCATTGAGGTCGCCGCACTCGGTGGTCGCCCCGGCGTCTATACTGCCGACTGGGCCGAAACGCCGACAGGTCGGGATTTTATGATGGCGATGGAACGGACCCATTCGGAACTGGAAGCCATTAATGCACAACAGCCCCGTTATGCTCGGTTTTGCTCTACGCTGGTGCTGGCCTGGCCCGATGGTCACGAAGAGATTTTTGAAGGCACCGTCGAAGGAGCTCTGGTCTGGCCCGTTCGCGGCACACTTGGCCATGGCTACGATCCGATGTTCCAACCGCTTGGCCACGACCGAACCTTTGCGGAAATGACCCATGATGAAAAAAACGTGATCAGCCATCGCGCGGACAGTTTCAAAAAGCTGATTGCGGGTTGCTTTGGCTGAGGATTGGGAGGCCGGAGGCTTTGGCTTGTACATCCATTGGCCATTTTGTGCTGCCAAATGCCCCTATTGCGATTTCAACAGCCACGTCACGCGGAGCGTTGATCATGATGCGTGGCGAGACGCGTTTG
>CAYGQZ010000025.1:19561-26905 GCA_964352055.1 uncultured Rhodobacterales bacterium | reverse complement strand
GATCAGGTCGCGCCCGCGCAATGTCAGCAGATCGGGTGCGCCGGGACCTGCGCCAATGAAATGAACGGTCATTCAGGTGTCTCCAATGGCAATGGCGCAGGTCGCCATGCGGTCGGTGGAAATTGAGCGTGGGCCGATGAGGCGTGCATTTGGTCCAGCCGCCGCGAGGGCTGTTGCCTCGGCCACGGAACCGGTGGACTTGTGCGTCAGACTTGCGTGTGACTGGGTGCGCGTTGATTGCGCTGCAGCCAATTCAGGCGCAATTGGGATCAGCGGCAAGCCCTGAGCCTTGGCAAATTCACGCAGATCACCAGCCTTGTTCTGCAAGGTGGCAAAGACAGTTGGCGCGTGTCCACGAGTGGCCCGCGCCAGCGCGTCGGACAAGCTGTCGCTTGAAGCCTCTTTGCGAAATCCGAACCCGGCCACAATCATCTCGTCAGGCTCCATTGGACAACGGGATAGGCGGCCGACCAACCGCGTTTGGACCCCAGTGGCTTTGCGGTCGATAGCTCGATCCGCATCAGGGTGCCGCCAAATTCGGCGTGATATTGCGCCAGCAAGGCTTCGCCTTCGAGGGTGACGGCGTTCACGACGATACGGGCCGTGTTTATGTCTATGACAGCTTGCAAAAGGTCCTGCGACAGCCCCCCGCCAACAAAGATCGCATTGGGGGGGCTGAGGTCGGCAAGAGCCTCAGGCGCTGTGCCCTCGATCACGGTCATTCGGTGGCCGACGCCAAACGCGTCGGCATTCTCGCAGATGCGCGCGGCGCGTTCGGGCCGTGGCTCGATGCTTGTTGCCGATGTTGTCGGGTGGGCCAAAAGCCATTCAAGACCCACGGACCCGGACCCGCCACCGATGTCCCATAGATGCTCGCCGGGCAGCGGGGCAAGGGTTGAGAGCGTGATGGCGCGCACCGGGCGTTTTGTAATCTGACCATCATGGTCAAATGTGGCGTCGGGCAAACCCGTGGCCACGGTCAGGGCAGGGCCATCGCCGGCCACATGGATCGCAACACAGACGGGGTGTTCGAATGCGCCGCTGAGTGTTTCTGCGGTGCATGACGTGATCCGTTCTGCTGGCCCGCCCAAATGCTCCATGACTGTCATTTGGCTTTGGCCAAAGCCTGTTGACGTCAGATAGGCGGCCAGGTCATTCACTGCACCGCCGTCGCGCAGGGTTGTAATGATCTGAGCATCTGTTGCCAAGTCACGCCGCAAGCGGGCCAAAGGGGCCGCATGCAGACCAATGCACGAGGTCCGCTCCAAAGCCCATCCCATATGTGCGGCGGCCAAGGCAAAGCAGGAAGGGGCGGGCAGGGCAGTCCATTCCGATCGGTCGAACTGCCGGGCCAGTACACTGCCTGCCCCAAACCAGAACGGATCGCCCGAGGCCAGAACGACCACGTTTTTTCCACGCAACCCGTTCAGGATGTCCAGCCCCTCTGCGAAGGGCACCGGCCATTCAATACGCTGTGCTGCGCCATTTGGCACCAGTGCCAGGTGACGGGGCGGACCCATGATCATCTCGGCGCACCCAAGAGCGGCTTGACTTGCGGCTGTCAGGCCGTCAACTCCGTCTTCGCCGATGCCGATGATGGTCAACCAAGGAGTGTCAGACATGCAGCCGAACCTCCTGATCCTTGGGGGCACAACCGAAGCCACGGCACTCGCTTTGGCAGCAGCCGAGGCTGGCCTGCAGGGCGTTGTCAGTTTCGCAGGCCGCGTGGAGCGTCCAAGGCGTCAGCCCTTGCCGCAGCGCATTGGTGGGTTCGGCGGTGTTGACGGGCTTGTTGCTTACCTGCGCACCGCAAAGGTCACGCATGTGATTGACGCCACACATCCTTTTGCCGCGCAAATGAGCGGCAATGCCGTGACCGCCTGCGCGCAGGCCCATGTGCCGCTGATGGCGTTGACCCGGGCCCCCTGGAGGGCTGCGCCGGGTGACCTCTGGACCCACGTGGCGGATATCAACAGTGCCGTTGACGCGCTGAAACAACCCGCGCGCAGGGTCATGCTGGCGGTCGGGCGCATGCTTTTGCAGGACTTCGCGCCCAATCCGCAGCATTTCTATCTGCTGCGCTTGGTTGATCCGCCGACAACGCCGCCGCCATTTTCCGACCACCACGTGCTGGTTTCGCGCGGGCCTTTCACGCACGACGACGACCTTGCCCTGATGCAGAACCATAAGATCGACCTGGTTGTTTCCAAGAACGCAGGCGGAACCGGCGCTTATGCCAAGATCGAGGCCGCGCGCAGCCTTGGCTTGCCAGTACTCATGATCGACCGACCGCACATCCCTGCGCGGGCCGAAGCCAGTGACGTGGCCGATGTTCTGGCGTGGATCCGTCATACCGGGACCGAACGGGGCGTGTAGACAATTGGGGGGCCGTTCCGCGCGATCACCCGGGTTTGCGATGAACCGACAATGACCATCGTGCGCATGTCCGCCATGTCTGGCGTGGCATCGGGCAGGGGCACGACGCGAATTGCCTCTTCGGGCGTCGACACTGCGCGGGCAAAAATCACCGGGCGCGCGTCGGCGCAGGCATCCCGCAGGATGTCCAGCGTGCGCGCAAACCCTTCGGGCCGGGACTTGGATCGCGGATTGTAGAACGCCATGGCAAAGTCTGCCTCTGCCGCCAGCCGCAACCGTTTTTCAATCAAAGCCCACGGCTTGAGATTATCCGAGAGGTTGATGGCACAGAAATCGTGGCCCAGCGGGGCACCGGCGCGCGCGGATGCAGCCAGCATTGCCGTGATGCCGGGCAGAACCCTGATATCAAGATCACGCCAGTGTGCCGGGCCCGCTTCGACGGCCTCGAATACGGCTGCGGCCATCGCAAAGACACCCGGATCGCCGGAAGAGACAACCACAACCCGTTTGCCAGCCGCCGCCATGTCCAGCGCATGGCGCGAGCGGTCAATCTCGACCCGGTTGTCGCTGGCATGCAAGGTCAGTCCGGGTCGGGCGGGTATGCGGGCCACATAGGGAATATAGCCGACAATGTCGGTGGCGTCGGCAAGTGCTGCTGTCACCTCGGGTGTGACCAGAGCATCATGGCCCGGACCAAGCCCTGCGATGACCACCCACCCCGTCATGGTCTGCGCCCGTGCCCGTGCACGATGATGATCGAGAAATAGGGCGTCACCTTGCCATCCGCCTCGGCCAGTCGCTGCACGGTCTGGTTTGGCATGGTGGCGTATTCGACCAGCCAGGCGGCCTCAAACCGGCCAGCGGTCTTGAGGGCATCGCGGATCTTGTCGATATTGCGCCCGATCTTCATCACCACGAGGGCGTCGGCATTGGCCATGTTCCGGGCCAGCACGTCCTCGGGCAGGGTGCCCATAAGCACGGTCAGGATGTCGTCGCCCCAAGTGACGGGCGCACCCGTGGCTGTCCAGGCGCCCGACATGCCGGTAATCGCGGGCACGACCTCGACCGGAATATCGTCCTTCAAGCGTTCATAGAGGTGCATGAAAGAGCCGTAAAAGAATGGATCGCCCTCGCACAGAACCACAACATCTTCGCCCGCATCTGTGAGGGCGCGCAGGCGTGCTGTGCAGTCGGTGTAAAAGCTGCTGAGTATCTCGTTGTATCGCGGATCGGAGAGTGGGATTTCCGTGGTCACCGGATATTCCATCGGGACTTCCTGTGCGCCGTCGGCGATCATGCCGTTGACGATCTGGCGGGCCTGGCCAGCGCGGCCTGCCTTGCGGAAAAAGGCGACGTGGCGCGCATTGCGAACCAGCCTGTCGGCGCGCACGCTCAACAAATCCTGACCGCCGGGGCCGAGGCCTACGCCGTAGACGGTGCCGGCAGTCAAGGCGCGCGGGGCGCTCATTCCTTGCGGCTCGCGATGGCATTGACGGCGGCCACGGTGATGGCGCTGCCGCCCAGACGACCGTGCACAATGCAGCAGGGCACCGGCTGATCCGCCCACAGGGCGTCCTTGCTTTCGACCGCTCCGACAAAGCCGACGGGGCAGCCGATGATGGCGGCGGGACGTGGGCAATCCGGGTCCTCGAGCATGTTGAGCAGATGAAAGAGGGCGGTGGGTGCATTGCCGATGGCCACCACCGCGCCCTCCAGATGGGGCCGCCACAGCTCCAGCGCTGCAGCGGAACGGGTGTTGCCCATCTCTGCGGCCAGTTTGCGAACGCCGTCATTGTGCAGGGTGCAGATCACGTCGTTGCCGGTTGGAAGCCGCGCGCGGGTAATCCCTTCGCTGACCATGCGCGCATCGCACAGGATCGGCGCGCCGGCCTCCAACGCCGCACGGGCGGCAGGAACGAAACCGGGGGAAAACCGGCAATGTGCTTCCAGTCCGACCATGCCTGCGGCGTGGATCATCCGGACAGCGACCTGCTCTTCATCCGGACTGAAACGGGCAAGGTCCGCCTCGGCCCGGATTGTGGCAAAGGACTGCAGGTAAATCGCTGCGCCGTTGGTTTGGTAGGTATATGGCATTGGGTCAGTCCGGAATGGTCGTGAGGTCATCAGCGGACAGGCCGCGCTGGCGCGGCTGATCCCATGGATGGCCTTCCTCTACAAGGTCATACGCACCGTCGTTGCCCACAAGGGTCAACCGGGCAGGGCGCGGATGGGCACAGCCCTTGGTGCAGCCCGATACATGCAGACCCTCGGGATGTCTTGGGGCCAGGATCCGCGCAATATTGCGCGTCTCGACCGTCGCGGAGGTACAGGCCGGTGCGCCGGGGCAGGCATGGGCCCGCAGGATCGGGTCGTCAGGATCGGAGACAAACCCGTGGTGTTTATCCACAGTTTCAGCGCCTTCCAGCAGGAACAAGCGCCAGGGCGTACAGCGCAAAGCGGTGGCATTGGTGTCGGTCATCAGCGCCGCCAAAGCGCTGGCCTTGAGGCTGCCAAAGGGCGCACCAAAGATCTGTGCGTGGTCCAGACGACCCGCTTGCAAGGGGTTGGTCTGCGGGCGTGCCGGGTGCGTGCGCCAGTCCTCGGGCAATGCGGTTGTCAACAGATGGTGCGCCATGCGCCCTGCATTGGCCCCGCCCGTTGCGCAGAACCAGTGCGCCATTTCGATCAACGCGCGCGGTGCGTCATCCGCATCAACCGCCCAGCCCCGCACCGACCCATCGGCCCGCAAGATCAGCGATCCATCGGCACCTTGCTCAAAGCGGAAGTCGGCAGAGGCGGAGCCGAGCATCGGCATCGGCCCCGTGTCCAGCGCCATACCCATTTTCGCAGGCAAATCGGGCAGCGCAGGCAGGTTGGCCAGAATATCATTGTGCAACCGCTCGGTCAGACCACCGGGTTGCCAGAGCGGGTGTGTCACAATGTTGCGTTTGGCTTCGGTGACGGGGTCTGCATCAAGCAGGTCAAGATCCGCCAGCCGGTTCAGGACCCTGTTATGATTGGCATCACTCATGCCCCGCATTTGCAGGTTTGCGCGGCTGGTCAGGTCGATTATGCCATTGCCGTGTGTGCAAGAAATGTCGCACAGCCCAAGCACCTGTTCCGCCGTCAATCGCCCCAAACGGGGCCGTATGCGGGCAATCAGGCCATCGCCTGACATCATCGGCCGGTATGCGCCGGGGCACCATCCCTTGACGGTACTCATTGTGCGGCCTCAAGGGCGGCCCGGATCGAGTTGCGCCGGGTGTGCCAAAGGCCCGCTGCGTCCAACGCTGCAAACTGGTCTTGCATGGCCTGATACGCGCCGAGATTGGCCTCTTGCAGGAAGTCCGCCACAGCGGGATCGCCAAGCGTCGCCTCGTGGTAGAGATCAAAAAGATGCGGTTTCACCACACCTGCCAGATGCGCAAAGGCGGCCATGTGGTCCAGCGTCGCTGCAATTTCGGCGGCCCCCCGGAACCCGTGCCGCATCATGCCAGCGAGCCACCCCGGTTGCGTGGCCCGACCCTGCACAACGCGCGCAATCTCTTCGGGCAGGGCGCGGGCGCGGGGGGCGTCCGGATTGGTGCTGTCGAGGTGGTAAAGGGCGGCATTGCCGCCCGTGATCGCCTGGGCGGCAGCAAAGCCTGCTTCGTGCGCGGCATAGTCGGACGCCAGCAAAATATCGGTTTCGGGCAGGTCCTGCAGGTGGACAAAGCTGTCTGCGGCGGCCACACGGTCGCGCAATCCGGCCTCGTCCTTGACTGCGTTGACCCCGTCCAACGCATATGCGCTGGCCTTGAGCCATGCGGCACCGGCGGCTTCCCGGCTTTCATCGGTGAACGTTTCCAGATCAGCACCCATGCCCAGCCCGAAGCTGCCCGGGGCCGGGCCATAGACGCGCGCCGCGTCTGGCCTGCCCGCATAGGGGTTCCAATCGGGTGCCTCGTCACGGGCGGCCAGTGCCCGGACGGCCTGACCAAAGAGCGCGGACAATGTGGGAAAGACATCGCGGAAAAGCCCTGAAACCCGCAAGGTCACGTCGATGCGGGGTCGGTCGAGATCTGTGATCGGCACAACCTCGATGCCCGAGACCCGCTCTGATCCCTTGTCCCAGACCGGACGAACCCCAAGCAGATGCAGCGCCATTGCGAATTCTTCGCCCGCTGTGCGCATCGTGGCCGAGCCCCAGAGATCCACAATCAGACCCCGCGGCCAGTCACCTTCGTCCTGCAAGTGGCGGCGCACAAGCTCTTCGGCCAGCTTGACGCCCTGTGCATAGGCGGCGCGCGTCGGAACCGATCTGGGATCGGTGGTAAAGAGGTTACGACCCGTCGGCAGCACGTCGCGGCGGCCACGGTAAGGCGAGCCCGAAGGCCCGCCTTCGATCCGCTTGCCGTTCAGTGCAGCAATCAGGGCGGTGCGTTCGCCGGCGACAGATGGGCTGATCTTGCCATCTTGCGCACGTCCCCAGATGTGCAGCCCATCTCCGTACTGGCTTTCCTTGATATCACAGACAAAACGATCAATCCGCGTGATCGCTTCTGCCGTTGATGTGGCACGGGCCAAACCCAGATCATCCTCGACGCCCAACGCCTGTGCCTCGGCGCGAATATCGTCCTGCAACCGGTCACGACGTTTTGGGTCAAGGCCGTCCGCATTGGAAAACTCGTCCAGCAGAGTTTCCAGCCGGACCAAACGGTCTGGCGTGTCGCTGGCCTTCATCGGGGGCGGCAGGTGGCCAAGGGTCATGGCGCCGATGCGCCGCTTGGCCTGTGCGGCCTCACCGGGATCATTGACAATAAACGGATAGATCACCGGCAAGGTGCCCACCAAAGCCTCGGGCCAGCAGGCGTCAGACAGCGCCACGGACTTGCCCGGCAACCATTCCAGCGTGCCATGCGCCCCGATATGGATCAGCGCATCGGCCTGAGACTGGAGCCAAAGATAGAACGCCACGTAGCCGTGGCG
>CAYGQZ010000025.1:13694-19461 GCA_964352055.1 uncultured Rhodobacterales bacterium | reverse complement strand
GCCCGGCTCTATATCGTGCCCACTGCCTGACAGGTCATCCAAAATCGCCTCGGCCGAGGCCAGCGCATCCATGCCGACAGCATGGGCCATGTTCCAGTCTTTGCCCGGATATGTGCTCAGAACCAGTGCGGGGGTGCGACTGTCTGGCGAACGGCTTGCCAGATCAACCCAAGCCCGCACCTTGTCGGCGACATGCGTGACGCGGTTGATATCAGCGGCATGGGCAAAGCGCGAAAATTGCAGGTGCGCGTCGCGCCTTTGTGGTTCCTTGAACGAGGTCACGCCCGCAAAAAGCCGTCCGTCCACTTCGGGCAGGACAACATGCATGGCAAGATCAGCGGGGGACAGGCCACGCTCTGCCTTTGCCCAGGCGGTCCTGGTCGATGTCGCCAAGGCAACCTGAAACACAGGGACGTCGCCTGCATCCAGAGGCGATGCGCCTGAGCCACCCTTGCCGGAAAATGCCGTTGCATTGACGATGGCGGCAGGGGCCAGATGCGCAACCTGCCGCGCCAGCCAGCCCGCAGCGTCCGGGGCCTTGAGCGAGGGTGCAAAGAGGCCCAGAACCCGAAAATCACGCGCCTCCAAAGCGGCAAAGAGGGCTTCGATGGGCGACAGGTCTGCCGCGGCCAGATAGGCCCGATAGAATGTGATCAGGACCAAAGGCCGGTCATCCGAAAGCACGAGAGCAGGGCATGTGACACCATGTTCCGGTGTCCATGCGCCAACCGTCGGAAGTGATTTGGCCCCGCGCACCGGCCCTGCATAAAGACCCGACGCCAACGCCATCTGCGCGAGTGCTGCCTGGGCGGCCACTGTCCCGCCGGTATCACATAAATGCGCCAAACGGCGCAGGGTGCTGACGGGCAGGGTGGATACTTCGTCCAGTCGGGGATCGGCGCGCCCGTCTGCAGGCAATACGGCGAGGGCGATGCCCTTGGCCCGGCACAGCGCTTCGACCTGTTGAAGTCCGTAGGGCCAGTAAGGCACACCGCCGATCAAGCGGATCAGGATGCCTTTTGCACCCGACAGTGTCTGCTCGACATAGGTGTCGACCGAAAGCGGATGTTTGAGGCCCACAAGGTTGGCCAGTCGCAGTGTCGGCATCTTTTCAGCGCCGCCGCCGCGATGATAGGCCGCCGCAAAGGCCCCGAGGTCACTGTCGGAAAACGACAGCACAACAAGCTCTGCGGGCCTTTGCCCCAGATCTGTCGGCGTCTCGGTTTCCTCAAGGCCGTGGCTTTCGCGAAAGACGACGTGCATGGCCGCGTTCCAGTTACTCCGCTGCGGTTGCAGCAGATTGGACCAATGCCGCGCGGATCGCTGCCGCATTCACGTCGTCATGTTCGGCAATCACGACCAAACGGCCCTGACGCGGCTCATTGGCTGCCCATGGGCGATCGAACTGGTGACGTACGCGGGCACCGACGGCTTGAACGAGCAAGCGCATCGGTTTGCCCTGCACGGCGACATAGCCCTTGACGCGCAGGATGTTCTGCGACCGTGCCATGGCTTCGATCCGGGCGACGAGGTCGGCAGGGTCAGTGATTTCGGGGAGATCGATGATGACGCTCTCGAAATCATCATGTTCATGATCGTCATGGCCGTCGTGGTGGCTGGGACGCGCGTCAATGTCGTTTTCGGCAGCCGCTTCAAGGCCCAGCAAAATGCGCGGGTCCACCACGCCTTCGGCCACTTCGACCACGGGCAGGGGGCGGGGCGCTTCGGCAGCGATGATGGCTTTGGCCTTGGCAATGCCTTCCGGGCCCGCCAAATCGGGTTTGGTCAGCAATACAATGTCGGCACAGCTGATTTGGTCTTCGAAGACTTCGGACAACGGCGTTTCATGGTCAAGAGAGTCGTCCGCCGCGCGCTGGGCATCCACCGCAGCCACATTGGGGGCAAAGCGTCCCGCAGCCACGGCCTCTGCATCGGCGAGGGCGATCACGCCATCCACGGTGATCCGGCTGCGGATATCGGGCCAGTCAAAAGCTTTCAGCAAAGGCTTGGGCAGGGCGAGGCCCGAGGTCTCGATCAGAATATGCTCTGGTTGCGGATCAAGGGCCATCAAGGCTTCAATGGTGGGAATGAAATCGTCCGCAACTGTGCAGCAGATACAGCCATTGGCCAGTTCCACGATGTTTTCGGCCGGGCAATCGGGAATGGCGCAGGATTTCAGGATGTCGCCATCCACACCAACATCCCCAAATTCATTGACGATAACCGCAAGGCGTTTGCCTTGAGGGTTCTGAATCAGGTGCCGCACCAGGGTCGTCTTGCCGGATCCAAGAAAGCCTGTGATGACGGTGACGGGGATTTTGTTCAGATTGGACATGGATCAAAACTCCTGTGGGGGGATGCGGGCGATGCAGTTCTTGCGGAAGTGTTCGGAACGGGTGCGCCAGGGCACAAGGCCATCGGCGGTCGCAGCGTAGGCCGCCACACCTTCAAGAACAGTGTCCGCGTGTTCGGTTTCAAGCAGATTGCCATAAACGTAGGTCCAGCGACGCGCACCACCGCGCACCGCGACAGAGCAGCCCGAAGAGCAGTTGGACAAACACTCGACGGCTTTCAGCGTTACACCTTCGGGCATGCCTTTGTCCGCGAGTACCGCGTGCAAAGCCGCGCCGGGGCGTGTCCCACCTTCGGGAACGTCCGTTTCTCGCCTGCATTTGATGCAGACCAACAGTTCGACCGGGGCCGGATCACTTGAAGATAGCTCGCTCATCACGTTTCCTGTTGTGGGGCAGATGGCGGGACGGCTCAGCCGCAGGACCCGACACCCGGAACACCCCGTCCGGTTTCAATCGTCTCTTTGCTGGCAGGTCTCCCGGCTTGCGGATATCAAGGCATTGGCCTTGTCGGTTGCCCCACCTTCCCGGCATTCACCAGTGGCATGGGCTCCTCTCCGGTCACGGTCGCGGGGGCGGCTGCGGTTCCAAGATTATTCGACGAATAATCTTGTCGCGCATTCCCTTTTCACCCGCAGAACACCACGGGCACCAGCGCATCCGTAGTGCGCGTGGGGCGGAGCACTGTCAAGCGTTTCATATCCTCTGGCATCGTCCTGATTTGCGTGGCACACAACCGGGAAACCAGAAACCACCCGGAGGCTCCGATGGACGACGTCAACGCCCGCCACAACGCCAAGATGAAAAAGATCAAGGCCGCCCGCGAAAAGATGATGGCAACCAAGACCGAAGAAAAAGGTCTGATCATGGTTCATACCGGTTCAGGAAAGGGAAAATCCTCATCGGGTTTCGGCATGATCATGCGGTGTATTTCGCATGGGATGCCGTGCGCTGTAGTCCAGTTCATCAAGGGCAATTGGGCGACAGGCGAAAAGACCTTCCTGCGTGAGCGCTTTGCCGAAGAATGCAGATTCTTTGTCTCAGGCGAGGGGTTCACGTGGGAGACACAGGATCGCGCGCGTGATGTTGCGGCTGCCCAAAACGGCTGGAACATCGCCAAAGAGCAGATCCTGGATCCTGATATTCAGTTTGTCCTGCTTGATGAGATCAACATAGCGCTGCGCTATGACTATCTGGATATCGACGAGGTGGTTGATTTCCTGCTGAATGAGAAACCTGACATGACCCACGTCCTTTTGACAGGCCGCAACGCAAAACCCGAACTTATCGAAGCTGCGGATCTCGTCACCGAGATGACACTGGTCAAGCATCCGTTCAAGGATCTCGGCATAAAGGCTCAGAAGGGCGTCGAATTCTAGGCGACTGGTATCCGTATGCCGCAACCACGCATAGGGTTGATCAAAACACGATAAAATCCTTTGATCCATAGCCCCGGAACCGGCGGCACACTTCAAAACCTTCGCGGTGTCCGTCGTCGTTCGTGTTCCCCTCGATCGTGGAAAAACTGCCGTCTTCCGCGTCCAGAACCATGCCGACATGGGTCCAGTCCGTGCTGGTTCGACGCACCAGAAAAAGGGACCCTGGTGGCAATGCGTCCGGACGAACTGCGGACTCCCTGACAAACGCACCTGCAACTTTGGCCTGAGCAGCCAGCGAGTCGCATGAAAAACTGCCTGTGATCGGCATCCCGACACTCAGGGTTTCTGCGGCCTGCTCCATCAGGAAAGTGACAAAACCGGCGCACCATGGCCAATCGCGGCCCTGGTTTCCCTTCATGTACATCCGGACCCAGGGCCCCTTGTTCTGTCCGCCGATTTCCACGGGATGAATGGCGAGGTGCCGTGCCGCGAATGCCGCAACCGTTGCCGTGAACGTTGCAGGCACGTGTTCGAGCGGTTTCAGGACGTCGCGCATCGGTGCCACCAATGCGTCGAAAGTATCAGCATCCACTTCGCCGGAAACGTTCAGGTTTTCGCGTGACTGAAAATTCCGCACACATCTTTCTGTAATTCCGCCGAAATCGGCATCAATGACCAGGTTGATGCCATGCAGGCTGAGCCATTCCTGAACCATCGCTGCCTTCTTGCCACGTGCACCTTTCTTGATCACGCCGGGGAATTCGACTTCGTCTCTGACCCAGGACGCAAGCTTGCCAAAATCTGGACTGTCCAAATACATAACGATACCCTTTTCAAAATGTGCGACGTAAAATATGCCCGTCAGACTAGCAAAATATTGGGTAATTGTCATTTCTTTTGCAGAACCAGGCCTGGGGTAGTGCCGATATGACCGCTTTGATGGTGCAAGGCACGGGCTCGAACGTGGGCAAGTCCATGTTGGTTGCAGGTCTTTGCCGGGCTGCGCTCCGGCGTGGTTATTCCGTTGCACCGTTCAAGCCTCAAAACATGTCAAACAATGCAGCCGTGACCAGCGACGGGGGCGAGATCGGGCGCGCACAGGCGGTCCAGGCGCTGGCCTGCGGTTTGGCGCCGCACACGGACATGAACCCTGTGTTGCTCAAACCGGAAACCGACGTTGGCAGCCAGGTCGTCGTTCAGGGCAGGCGGATCGCAACCGTAAAGGCGCGTGACTATGCCAACATGAAGCCGCAACTGATGACACCTGTCCTCGACAGCTTCAACCGGCTGAAGTCAAACTACGATCTCGTTCTCGTGGAAGGCGCGGGCAGCCCGGCAGAGGTCAATCTGCGCGCGGGTGACATCGCCAACATGGGCTTTGCGCGCGCGGCTGACGTGCCCGTCATTTTGGCCGCCGATATAGATCGCGGGGGGGTGATCGCTCAGATCGTGGGCACGCAGGCGGTCATCGACCAAGCGGATGCCGCGATGGTTTCCGGCTTTGTCATCAATCGTTTTCGCGGGGACCCCACGCTTTTTGATGACGGATACCGCCTGATCGAACAGCAAACCGGTTGGCGCGGTTTCGGCGTCGTGCCCTGGTTTGCAGATGCCTGGAAGTTGCCGGCCGAGGATGCATTGGACATCTCAACCCCTGACCGCCCGAACGGTCTGCATGTCGTGTGCCTGAAGCTTTCCAGGATCTCCAATTTCGACGATCTGGATCCGCTGGCACAAGAACCCGGCGTGCGTTTGACGATGCTGATGCCCGGACAGCCATTGCCCGCAGATACAGATGTCGTGATCCTGCCGGGGAGCAAATCCACGCGCGGAGATCTGGATTTCATCCGCGCGCAAGGATGGGATGAAGACGTGCGCGCGCACTATCGCCGCGGTGGGCATGTGCTGGGTATTTGCGGCGGGTTTCAGATGCTGGGGCACAGTGTGTCAGACCCTGACGGCTTTGAAGGGCGTGCGGGCACCGCCCGAGGGCTCGGCCTGCTGGATATCGAGACCGTGATGACCGGTGACAAACGG
>CAYGQZ010000025.1:0-13594 GCA_964352055.1 uncultured Rhodobacterales bacterium | reverse complement strand
TTCTCTGTTCCAAAAAATCCCGGGGGAGACCGCAGGTCGGGGGCAGAGCCCCGGAGTCCGGACACGCCCGGTGTGGAAGGTGAGTGATCTGTAGCGCCCGCGATCAAGGCAAATTGCGCCACAGACTCACTCGCCGAATTTGAATCCGGGCAATTGATCAAATGCGAACTTGAGCGCTTCGCCCCAGTTGTTGGAGACCATTTGAAAATAGGGGTGATCCGCTTCGATCCGCTCGGCATGGCCGATCTTGAGGCTGTCACGGGCATAGGTGACAAAATCCAATGGCATGCCGACCGAAAGATTTGACTTGATCGTTGAGTCAAAACTGACAAACAGAAGCTTGAGTGCCTCCTCGAAGGCCATTTCCGGATGTTGCGCGCGCACCAGAATGGGCTTGCCGTATTTGGCTTCGCCAATCTGAAAGAACGGCGTGTCGTCTGAGGCTTCGATGAAATTGCCTTCGGGATAGATCAGGAAAAGGCGGGGATCCGAGCCGTTGATCTGCCCTCCCACGATCAGAGAGGCACCAAAGGTTGTGTCGGCTTTCTGACCGCTCAGGTCATTGGACCGGATCACTTCACGCAAGGTGCGACCGACTTCGCGTGCAATCTGGAACATGGACGGCGCCTCAAGGATCGATGGACTGCGATCCTCGGGGGCTTTGGTGCGTTCATCCAGCAGGCTGATGACCGATTGCGTGGTCGCCAGATTGCCAGCTGTCATGATCACGATGGTCCGCTCGCCCGGAACCTCCCAGGTGTGCATTTTCTTTACGGTGGAAATGTTGTCCATGCCCGCATTGGTGCGCGTATCGGACATGAAGATCAGGCCGGCATTCAGGCGCATTCCAACGCAATAGGTCATGATCTGGGGGCCTCTTGGAGATTCGGCGCGAATGTGGCCTATTGCTGTTGCACCTGCAAGGACACACTCATGTCTTCAACCGCATTGCCATAACGCATACCGGAAATCGGTGCAGCGCCGCGATAGTCAAGCCCCGTTGCCACCCGAACGTAACGATCATCAGGCGAAATTCCGTTTGAAATGTCGAAGCCGACCCAGCCCAGACCAGGCAGATTTGCCTCGGCCCAGGCATGGCTGGCATCCTGTTCCACGGCGTCGTTCATCATCAGGTATCCGGACACATAACGCGCAGGATACCCCAGCGCGCGGGCCGCTGTGATAAAGATATGCGCATGGTCCTGGCAGACCCCACGCCCTTCGCGCAAGACGTCCTCTGCCGTCAGATCGGATGCTGACTGCGCGGTCGAGTAGGGCACGCGGGTCAAAATCAGCGTCGACAGGCCATGCAAGCACTCCAGATCGTCGTTGCTGCGCACCACGTCGTCAATCAGGCTTTGCATCAGGGGTCCGGCTTGGGTCAGCGCGGTGCTGCGCTGAAACAGCCACAACGGGGCATAGCCGCCCTGATGTCCGACAACGCCTGCCCTGTTTTCTATGTCGACAATGCCACGGCAGGTGATTTCGATCTCGGTCTGGTTGGGGGCAAAACTGACCAGATCGACAGTATTTGCATGCTCGTCCTCGAAGGTGACTTCGACTTGTCCGCCCACAACGTCGATCGTCCAGGCTTCGACGATCTGGCCGGGGCGCGATTTCGGTCGCAGCCGTATTTGCTGCAAACCATAAGGCACAGGAGCGTCATAGGTGTAATGGGTGCGGTGAGATACCGTCAGGCGCATATATTTACTCGCTAAACCTGTAGTCAATTTCTATCTGACGGCCCAAAGCGGCACTGTCGCGCAGGAAATCGGCGATGAATTCATGCAAGCCATAGTCAAATATTGCATTCATGTCATGCGCCTTGAATCTTGAGCAAATGCTGTCCGCCAGCGCATGGCTGGTTTGGCGCGTTCCGTATTCCTGCTCAATATAGCCGAGGTTTTCAGAAATCTTGCCATAGCAGAACTTCAGGCTGCGGGGCAGGCGTCCGTCCAGGATCAGAAAACTCGCAATGGCCCGCGGGTCGTATTCGCCCTCGTGCAGGGTTTGATAGGCTCGGGTTGTCGACGTCGCCCGCAGGATTGTTTCCCACTGTACATTGTCCGAAGCACTGCCCACCAGGCGGACGGATGGCAACAGGATGTAGTATTTCTGATCCAGAATGCGTGCGGTGTTGTCCGCCCGTTCAAAGAACGTGCCGATCCGTGCAAAGTTGTACATGTCATTGCGGACCATCGTGCCGTGAGATGCGCCGCGGACGTAAGCACTGCGCTGACGAACCACTTGCAGCACACGCGGCAGATCCCGGTCTTCGACAGGTTGGGCCAGCACTTGCTTGAGCACCATGTAGCATTCGTTGATGGCCTCCCACACCTCGCGGGTGATCGCCGTACGCACAAGTCTCGCGTTTTCGCGTGCCGCTTCTACGCCTGCCAGGATACTTCCCGGGTTGGATGGGTCGCGCAAAAGAAAGTTGATGATCCTTGGTCCGTCATACGACTTGCCATACGCGGCCTCATAGGTACTGCGTAGCCCGGTGGACGACAAAATCGACGTCCATTCGCTTTCTGCCGCGCTCGACCGGGTCAAGGAAATGCGCAGTCCGGCATCAATCATCCGTGCGGTGTTTTCAGCCCGTTCAAGATAGCGGAACATCCAGAAAAGGCCGCCTGCGGTTTTGCCCAGCATCGCGTTACTCCTCCAGCACCCATGTGTCTTTGGTGCCTCCGCCTTGTGATGAGTTCACCACCAGAGATCCTTGTGTCAGGGCCACACGGGTCAGTCCGCCCGGCGTGACTTCGATCCCTTGTGGCGATACCAAGGCGAAGGGTCGCAAATCCACGTGACGCGGCGCGAGGCCGGCTTCTGTCAGGATCGGCACCGTGGACAGGGCCAGCGTGGGTTGGGCAATGTAGTTGTCGGGTCGTGCTTCCAGTTTCTTTCGGAACTCGGAGATTTCTTTTTTCGATGCCGCAGGACCCACCAGCATGCCGTACCCGCCAGAGCCGTGGACCTCTTTGACGACCAGTTCCGCAAGATTGTCCAAAACATATTTGAGCGTCTCGGGATCTGAGCATCGATGCGTTGGCACATTGTTCAGGATGGCTTTTTCGCCCGTATAAAATTCCACAATGTCAGGCATATAACTGTAGATGGCCTTGTCATCCGCAATCCCGGTTCCGGGGGCGTTCGCAATTGTGATGCCACCGGCGCGATACACATCCATGATGCCGGGCACGCCCAGCAGGCTGTCGGGGTTGAACGTCAGCGGATCAAGAAAATCATCATCGACCCTGCGATACAGCACATCGATGGCCTTGTACCCTTGGGTCGTACGCATGGCCACGCGTCCGTCAACCACCCGCAAGTCATGGCCTTCCACCAGTTCCGCACTCATCTGGTCCGCGAGGAAGGCATGTTCATAATAGGCGGAATTGTGGATGCCGGGTGTCAACACGGCCAGGGTTGGCCGCCCGTCACATGCATCCGGGGCGCAGCCGGAAAGCGAGCGACGCAAGCTGCGCGGATACTGACTGACAGGCTGGACGTTGATTCGGGAAAACAGCTCGGGGAACATGTGCAGCATGGTCTCGCGGTTTTCGAGCATATAGCTGACGCCGGACGGAGTGCGCGCGTTGTCTTCAAGCACGTAGAATTCGTTGTCATCGGTGCGCACCAGATCGGTGCCCACGATATGCGTGTAAATGTCACCGGGCGGTGACATGCCGATCATTTCAGGCAGAAAGGCATCGTTGAGCGCCAGCATTTCGGCAGGCAGGCGGCCCGCGCGGACGATTTCCTGGCGGTGATAAATGTCATGGAGAAAGGCATTCAGCGCGCGAACCCGCTGTTCAATGCCCTTTGCGACTTTTGCCCATTCCCGCGCGGCGATAATCCGTGGAACAAGATCGAAGGGTATCAACCGTTCGGCTGCGTCGGGATCGCCGTAAACATTGAACGTAACGCCAATCAGACGGAAAAGAGCCTCAGCTTCGGTAGATTTTTCCAGCAGGCGCGCGGTGTTCTCGTCCGCGAACCACTTGGCGTACTCTTCATATGGCGCACGCGGCTCCGTGCCGCGTCCATACATCTCATCAAAATAATCGGGTGGTTTGGCCATGATAGGCAGATCAACACATTCTCGCACCAGTCGCAACCAAATGAAGGGGCTTGACCGCGAGCGCTTGGGTACCTGCATATCTAATGTGCAGCTCCCTGGGTTTTGTCCTGCAATTTACAGGCGACACAAGTAGAACCGGAACGGCGCCGTATTTTTGGGCAGCGGGAACACACAAATCGCCCGACCTTATTGCGTATGCCGGTGGACACCCATCCCGTTTCACGCCACGCTGCAGGCAATCAGGGAGGACGCCAGATGGACAAGAGCTTTATGAATTTGAGCTTTGGCATGCGTGAAGAAAATCACGCATTGCTGAACCGGGTTGCAACGATGATCCGGGACGACATCATGCCCCTGGAAGAGGAATATGCCGCAGAGGTCGGCAAAGATGACCGCTGGCAATACACCGAACGGCAGACCGAAATTCTGGAAGGCTTGAAGGCCAAGGCCAAGGCTGAGGGTCTGTGGAATTTCTGGCTGACCGACAGCGACAAGGGCTTTGGGTTGAGCACCGTGGAATATGCGCATTTTGCCGAAGAAATGGGCAAGACGCCGCTTGGTGCCGAGACCTTCAACTGCTCTGCACCTGATACGGGGAACATGGAGGTTTTTGAGCGATATGGCACGCAAGACATGAAGCAGGCGTGGCTGGCGCCACTGCTCGAGGGCAAGATCCGCTCCGCCTACCTGATGACAGAACCGGATGTGGCCTCGTCCGATGCGACCAATATTTCGATGTCCTGTGTCCGGGACGGTGATGATTACGTGCTGAACGGAGAGAAATATTGGGCCTCCGGTGCCGGTGATCCTCGCTGCAAGGTGTACATCGTGATGGTGAAAACAGGCGGCGACGAATTGCCCAAACACAAGCGCCAGTCGATGATCGTGGTGCCAGCAGGCAGCGAGGGCATCGAGATACTGCGGCCCATGCTGGTCTATGGGCACGACGATGCGCCGCACGGGCATATGCATATTCGTTTCAGCGATGTGCGGGTGCCGGCAGAGAACATTCTGTTGGGCGAAGGACGCGGATTCGAGATTTCACAAGGCCGCCTTGGGCCGGGCCGGATCCACCACTGCATGCGTGCGATCGGTCAGGCAGAGGCTGCGCTGGAATTGATGTGCCGCAGGTCACTCTCCAAGGAAGCCTTTGGCAAACCGTTGGCCCAACTGGGTGCCAACTATGACATCATAGCCGAAGCGCGCATGGATATCGAGATGGCGCGGCTTTTGTGCCTCAAGGCAGCCTGGATGATGGATCAGGGGGATGCCCGCGCGGCAGCCCCCTGGATCAGTCAAATCAAGGTCGTGGCGCCGCGGGTGTCGCTCAAGGTCATCGATGAGGCGGTGCAGATGCATGGCGGGCAGGGGATCAGCCAGGACACACCGCTGGCGCATGCCTGGACGCATCAACGCACGCTGCGCCTGGCAGATGGCCCGGACGCGGTGCACCGACGGCAGGTCGCTCGAGCTGAGTTGAGAAAATACACGCAACAAGCAATGTGAACCGGTCGAAACCGGAAACCGGTTCGGTTTCCGGCTGGTTTCTGATGCAGAAACCAGCAAAAGGGGGCTGGCACCTGCGCCAAATGGAAAGCGCTCTGCTTTCCTGGCTTTTTTTGCCAAAGAGCGCATTCATGACGCAATTCACCGGCGGCCAATTGGTTCCAAGGCTATGTTTTGTCCCTTTGGTGTTCTGCGCAGGGTTGCAAATCGCTGCTCAAGCGTACGCTCATTAAGGCGATGCACGTTTTGGCAACGCGCAAAAAACGTCTTTATGCCTCATCGAAGCTGCATCCATCGGAGTGACACCGGTTCGCTTGCTGAAAAAAGAACGCGACAATCCCGGCCTGCTGGTCAGTTGGCTGAAAGAACGGCCATCTCATAAAGATTCCGATACAAACGGCGACAGGGTAGAAGCGATACTGACACTGCCCGCATAAAGCCAATTTGCAAAACCAGTGTGATCTCACCCGGCGCAACGCTCGAGGCGCAGGCTGCAAAACGCGATCACACCCTCAATAATGCCAAGCATAGTGCCACGGATCAGAAAAAACGGAACTGAGTGTCACACAAACGGATCTTCTGGATAAAGGACACCGGCCAGATAAAGGCCTTGGGGCGGGCAAACCGGCCCACAAGCAGCCCGGTCGCGTGCATCCAATGCAGTTTTGACATCTTCCGCTGCCATGGATCCGCTGCCAACACGGGCGAGGGTGCCGACAAAGCTGCGCACCTGATTGTGAAGAAAGGACCTGGCCCTCACATCGAAGCGCGCTTCGGGTCCATGCGGGCCAATCACCTCGCTGACATCAAGCCTGTCTAGCGTTTTGACTGGGCTTTCCGCCTGACAGATCGACGATCTAAAAGTGGTAAAATCGTGGCGGCCGATCAAGTGAGCGGCTCCGGCACGCATCGCATCAATGTCCAATTGGTTTTTCAGATGCCACACCAGCCCATTGAGATGGGTGGCCGGGGCCCGGCGCATCAGCAACCGAAACCGATATTGACGCTGCAACGCGGAAAACCGCGCGTGCCAGTCATCTTCCACTCGGGCGCATCCCACGATTGCGACGGGATCCGGCAAGAGATGATAGTTCAACGCTTCGGACAATCGAAAGGGGGACCAATCGCGCTCCATGTCGCAATGCGCCACCTGAGCCAGCGCATGGACGCCCGCGTCGGTTCGCCCGGCCGCGGCGATGGTGTGGTCGCGCGGTTCAAGCTTGGCGAGTGCTGCCTCAATGGCGCCTTGTACCGAACGCTGACCGGGTTGGCGTTGCCATCCGACAAAGGGCCCGCCGTGATATTCGATTTTGAGCGCATAGCGTGGCATGCGGCGTCCCCTAAACCCAAAGTAGCGCACAGACAATGGTGCGGCGGCATCGTGCATGCTTTGCACGCCGCCACCGGCTCGCTTGAAGGCTCACGGTCCTGTTTCTCTGTTCCAAGAAATCCCCGCCGGAGGCTCCCGCACTCTGCAAACCGAACCTGTCGCCTCTGGTGAAGCGCAGCGACGCACCTTATGTTACGCCCGACAACATCGGACTGCCGCGCTCAAACGCGCGTTAAAGGAGAGCACCGCGTGGTTCTAACGAAGATTGCCGACGGGGTGCTGGACCTGGCACAGGGCGTTTATGACACCGGCGCAGGTTTACTGGGCGATCCTGTCATTCGTCTGGGCGTCACGGGCTTGGCGCGATCCGGCAAGACGGTCTTTATCACGTCGCTGGTGGCCAATCTGCTCGATCGGGGGCGCATGCCGCATCTTTTGGCGGCAAGTGAAGGGCGCATCCTGGCCGCCTATTTGCAGCCGCAACCCAACGACACGGTGCCACGTTTCGATTACGAGGCGCATATGGGCGCAATTACAGGCGTACCGCCGCGCTGGCCAGCCAGCACCCGTGCGGTCAGCGAGTTGAGGGTCTCGCTGCGGGTCAAGCCGAACGGGCTGCTGGCTGGATTGCAAAGCCCTCGGACGGTGCATCTGGATATCATCGACTACCCCGGTGAATGGCTGTTGGACCTGGGTCTGTTGGACCAAACCTATGATGCCTGGTCGGAAAGTGCGCTTGCCCGGACCGAAAAGCGAGAAAGCGGGGCGCGCTACCAGGCCCTTGTCAAAGAAACGGATGGCGCTGCAGTTCTGGACGAGGTGCAGGCCAAAGCTCTCGCGGCCAGCTTCACCGAGTATTTGTCCGAGGCACGAAAGGCCGGTTTTTATGATTGTACACCCGGGCGGTTTCTGCTGCCGGGGGATTTGGCAGGCTCTCCGGCACTAACATTTGCCCCGCTCCCGCCCGGTAACGCACCGCGCCGATCCTTGCGCCGGGAAATGGCCCGCCGCTTCGAAGCTTACAAGGCAGGTGTCGTGCGTCCATTCTTTCGCGATCACTTCTCGCGTATCGACCGGCAGGTGGTCTTGGTGGACGCGTTGGGGGCGATCCATTCCGGACCCGCCGCGGTCGAGGATATGCGTTATGCGATGGGCGAAATCCTGTCGGCGTTCCGTCCCGGGCGCAATGCGTTTCTGACCCAGCTTATCCGCGGCAAACGGGTTGAAAAGATCCTGTTTGCAGCCACCAAGGCAGACCACCTGCATCATGCCCAGCATGCCAAGCTGACCGCGATCATGGAGGCGCTGACCCGGGACGCCCGCGACCGCGCGCGCTTTGCCGGAGCCAACACGCAGGCTTTGTCACTCGCAGCATTGCGCGTCACGACCGAAGACACGATGACCCATGAAGGTGTTGCGCTGGACGTCGTGTGTGGGACGTTGCTCGACAGTGGTAAACAGGCTGCGTTTTACCCCGGCGCATTGCCGGATGATCCTGGGCATATTCTGAACCCGGCCAAATCCGGGGCGACCAAGTGGCTTGATGAAGATTATCAGATCATGCGCTTTGCCCCGGCACCATTGAGCCTGCGGCCAGGTGACGGACCGCCACATATCCGGATGGACCGGGCTGCACAGTTCCTGATCGGAGATCGGTTGTGACGGTTATCCACCTGCGCGCGGCGCGCTCTACCGACGCGGGGACTGTGGGGGGGATTCTGTCGGAGTTCATCGATGATACGGACTGGATGCCGCGTATCCACACCCGGGCAGAGGATATCGGATTTGCCGGTTCCCTGATCGACAGGGGATGGGTGACGGTGTCGGAATATGCAAATTGTGTAACGGGTTTTCTGGCCTGTGACGGCAAGACGGTTCAGGCACTCTACGTCACCGCCGCGGCCCGGAGGCAAGGGGTAGGGAGTGCCCTCTTGCGGCATGCGCAGACGAGATGGGCGGCACTGTCGCTGTGGACTTTTCAGGCCAATACCGAGGCGCGGGCGTTTTACGCAGCACACGGATTTGCCGAGGCCGAACACACCGACGGTGCGCGCAATGACGAAGGCCTGCCGGACGTGCGCTTTGAATGGAAAAGGGAGACCGCGTGATGGCCAAGGGCCCGATCCTGATCGAAATAGATGATGACGAGGCCCGCCCGAATGTGGCGGATGCACCGCCGGTTCCGGATGGACCGATGCCGCTGGCAACCGGGGCAGCCATGCAAGGTGCCGCCCGGATAGCCGCGCGTGAACCTTCGCGTCTGGGCCGCCTGTTTTGGGGGCTCACCCTTGCCCTTCTGACGGCGGCGATCAGCACGGCGGCTTGGGATTTCGCCCTGGGATGGATTGCCCGTGCGCCGGTTCTGGGGTGGGCATTCACCGGATTGCTTGCAGCCTTTGTCCTAGTGTTGGTGGCCATCGCCTTGCGCGAACTCGGTGCTTTGCGGCGTCTCACCCGGATTGACGGTTTGCGTCATGACGCGGCGACCGCCCTCGAAACACAGGATCTGATCGGGGCGCGGGCTGTGACGGACCGTTTGGTGCAGCTTTATGCATCACGACCGGAGATGCAGTGGGGGCGGAACCGTTTGACCGAATTGCGTGGCGACCAGATGGATGCGGCAAGCCTGCTTGCGTTGACAGAGGCCGAACTGATCGCCCCCTTGGATCAAGCCGCTGAACGAGAGGTCGAAGCTGCTGCCCGACAGGTGGCTACGGTCACAGCACTTGTACCGCTTGCGCTTGCTGATGTGGCGGCGGCCTTGGCGGCCAATCTACGGATGATCCGCCGCATCGCCGAGATCTATGGAGGGCGTGGAGGCGTCCTCGGCGCCTGGCGCCTCACCCGTGCCGTGATGACCCACCTTGTGGCCACGGGTGCCGTTGCGGTGGGCGATGACATGCTGGAGCCGATTGTCGGGGGCTCCATCCTCGGCAAGCTGTCGCGTCGCTTTGGCGAAGGGCTTGTCAATGGCGCACTGACCGCGCGCGTCGGCGTTGCCGCGATGGAAGTCTGCCGTCCAATCGCCTTTGATTCCGACACCAAGCCCCGTGCGCGCCGCCTTGTGAAACAGGCTCTGGGTGGCTTGTTTAACATGGGCAAGACGCAAGGAGCCGGTTGATTGCGCGTGCGTCTGCATCGGTGTCCCAGTTTGGAACGCCTGTCGGCGTGCACGATGTTTTGCAGATGCCTCCGGCATCCGCGTTTTCGGGGCGCTGCCCCGGACCCCGGGATATTTCTGGCCGAAAGAAGCTGGGTCTTGTGAGCCGCAGGCACCCTGCCTATAAGGCGCGCATGATGAGCATGATCCAAATTCTGCGAATTATATCCCCGGCGCTCTGATCCTTATCATTGAGACGCCGGGTAAAGGTGCTTGAGACTTCGCACCGAACCATGCCATTCCCCACTGCGATTGATCCATGAAGGACGCCCCCATGTGCGCCGACACCCCTGAGTACAAACACACCCTGAATTTGCCCCGCACTGATTTTCCGATGCGCGCGGGCCTGCCCAAGCGAGAGCCCGAATGGTTGGACCGCTGGGCCCGGATCGGGGTTTATGACCGCCTGCGCGAAAAGACCGGTCGCGCACCGTTCACGCTGCACGACGGCCCACCTTATGCCAACGGTCATTTGCACATTGGCCACGCCCTGAACAAGACCATCAAGGACATGATTGTCCGCTCTCATCAGATGATGGGGTTCGATGCCCGGTACATCCCCGGCTGGGATTGTCATGGGCTGCCCATCGAGTGGAAGATCGAAGAGCAGTACCGCAAGAAGGGCCGCAACAAGGACGACGTCCCAATCAACGAATTCCGGGCCGAGTGTCGTGACTTTGCCGCCGGTTGGGTCGACATCCAGCGGGAGGAATTCAAGCGTCTGGGCATCACGGGCAATTGGGATCAGCCATACCTGACCATGGATTTCCATGCGGAGCGAGTGATTGCCGAAGAGTTCATGAAATTCCTGATGAACGGGACGTTGTATCAAGGTTCCAAACCCGTGATGTGGTCGCCGGTCGAACAGACCGCTCTGGCGGAGGCCGAGGTCGAGTATCACGACAAGGACAGCTTTACCATCTGGGTGAAGTTCAAGGTGGTGGGCACTGGTGATGCCACGCTGGACAGCGCCCGGGTGGTGATCTGGACCACAACGCCCTGGACGATGCCGTCCAACAAGGCTGTCGTCTATGGCGCGGGCATTTCCTATGGCTTGTATGAGGTCATCGGTCGGCCAGAGGAATGCTGGGCCAGCATCGGGGAGCGTTTCATCCTTGCTGACAATCTGGCAGCCGATGTTATGGGCCGTGCGCGCCTCGACGAGACGATGTATCGCCGCTTGTGTGACGTGACCAAGGATGACCTGTCAAAGATCCGTCTGACCCATCCTTTGGCGGGGGCCGAAGGCGCAGATGGCGCCTGGGATGACATCCGCGATTTCCGGGCGGCCGAATTTGTCACCGACACGGAAGGCACGGGCTTTGTTCATTGTGCGCCATCGCACGGGCTTGAAGAATACGAGCTGTACCGCGATCTGGGCATGTTGGAGCAGGTGATCACCTATAACGTCAACCCGGATGGTCGTTTCCGGGACGATCTACCTTTTTTCGGGGGCAAGGCGATCCTGAAACCCAACGGCAAGGAGGGCAACGCAAACGCTGCCATCATCGAAAAGCTGGCCGAGGTTGGCGGGTTGCTGGCCCGTGGAAAGATCAAACACAGCTACCCGCATTCCTGGCGCTCCAAGGCGCCGGTGATCTATCGCAACACGCCGCAGTGGTTTGCCGCGATCGACAAGCCGGTTGGTGACGGCCTGGACACGCATGGCAAGACAATCCGCGCACGTGCCTTGACCGAGATCGACAATGTCAAATGGACACCGAAATCGGGGCGCAATCGTTTGCATTCGATGATGCAAGCACGCCCCGATTGGGTATTGTCGCGGCAACGGGCTTGGGGGGTTCCGCTCACGTGTTTCACGAAAAAGGGGGCTTTGCCGACCGACGAAGATTTCCTGTTGCGCAATCCGCAGGTGAACCGGAGGATTACGTCGACTTTTGAGGCCGAAGGGGCGGATGCCTGGTATGCGGAAGGTGCCAAGCAGCGTTTTCTGGAAGGGATCGTGAATCCTGATGATTATGATCAGGTGATGGATATCCTCGATGTGTGGTTCGACAGTGGGTCGACCCATGCGTTCGTGCTGCGCGATCGCGAAGACGGCTCCGAAGATGGCATCGCGGATGTTTACATGGAAGGGACCGACCAACACCGTGGCTGGTTCCACTCGTCTCTGCTGCAATCGGTGGGCACGACCGGCCACGCGCCTTATCGCAACGTCGTGACGCATGGCATGACGCTGGATGAAAAGGGCTTCAAGATGTCGAAGTCCATCGGCAACACCATCGGGCCTGACGAAGTCGTGCGCCAATACGGCGCGGATATCCTGCGGCTTTGGGTTGCGCAAACGGATTACACTGCGGACCAGCGGATCGGGCCGGAAATTCTGAAAGGGGTTGCCGACAGCTATCGCCGGTTGCGCAATACGATGCGCTTTATGCTGGGCTCCTTGTCGGACTTCACGGAAATGGACCGTGTGGCGCCCGCAGATATGCCGGAGTTGGAGCGCTGGGTGATGCATCGCTTGTCCGAACTGGATGAGGTTGTGCGCGACGGCTATGCAGCCTTTGACTTCCAGAGGGTCTTTTCGTCGGTTTTCACATTTGCGACTGTCGACTTGTCGGCGTTTTATTTCGATGTCCGCAAGGATGCGCTGTATTGTGATGGAGATACGGAACAACGGCGCGCGGCGCGCACGCTGCTGGATCTTCTCTTCCACCGTTTGACCACCTGGCTGGCACCTGTGCTCGTCTTCACGATGGAAGAGGTATGGCTTGAACGCTTCCCCGGTGAGGATAGCTCGGTACACCTGATCGATATGCCAGAGACACCCGCGGCGTGGCGCGATGCGGCATTGGCGCAGAAATGGGCAGGCATCCGGGCAGCGCGTCGAGCCGTAACAGCGGCACTTGAGGTGCAGCGGACCGACAAAGTCATCGGCGCCTCGCTGGAAGCGGCACCGGTTGTCCATGTGAATGACGCCGATCTGGCACAGGCGTTGGCGTCTGTCCCTTTCGAAGACATCTGCATCACCTCCGCGATTTCCGTGACGACCGACCCGGCTCCGGATGAAGCCTTCCGCTTGCCCGAAGTGAGCGGTGTCGCCGTCGTTTTCGAGAAGGCGGACGGAGACAAATGCGCCCGCTGCTGGAAGGTGCTGCCTGATGTCGGTGCGCACGCGCATCCCGGCGTGTGTGGTCGTTGCAACCAGGCGCTGAGTTGATGCCGATCAGGCCGTATCGAGGTGCGGCCTGATTTTCCTCCTTCTCTGTTCCAAAAAATCCCGGGGGAGGCCGAAGGCCGGGGGCAGAGCCCCAAAAACGGCGGAGGATGCCTCCGCCTTACGGGCCGCTTGAGCGCGCGTCCTTTGTTCTCAAATGCTGCGCTGTACCCTGTGCCGTACCGAGCTCAATAAAAACTTTGCGGATCAATATCGACCGCCAGACGCAAGTCGCCTCTGATCCGCACTTGGCCAATCCACTGCGCAATTGCGCCTTGCAGGGCTACGCCCTTTCCCGCCTTCACCAAAAGCCGCACCCGGTGTCGACCGCGGATT
>CAYGQZ010000024.1:10205-26957 GCA_964352055.1 uncultured Rhodobacterales bacterium | reverse complement strand
CGGACTGGACCGACCCGATCCGGCAGGGCAACGATTTTCTGGTCTGTCCGCAGGCCAAGTTGCCACTGGGCACTGCGCCGCAGACAGTGCACCAGCTTTATGCCTTTGGTCTTGCCGTGATCACTTTTGCCATCGTGTTTGGCGCATTCGCAGCCAACGTGATATTCGGGGCGATGCGCGCGGTGCCCAAAGCCCAGCTTGAGACCGCCGAAGCCTATGGCATGTCGCAGCGCCAGACCTTCTGGCGCATCCTTGTGCCGCAAATGTGGGTCTTTGCCCTGCCCGGTCTCTCGAACCTCTGGCAGGTTCTGATCAAGGCGACGCCGCTGCTGTTCCTTCTGGGGATCGAGGACGTTGTTTACTGGGCGCGAGAGTTGGGCGGCACCAAGACGGAACGCTTTACATCCTACCCGCACGGCGACTGGCGGATGTGGTACTTCTTTGCGCTGCTGGTCTTTTACCTGCTGATGACGTGGGGGTCTGAAAAGGTTCTCAAACGGCTGATGGCGCGTCTGACGCTTGGGCAGGCCACAGCGGGCGGTGAAGCCCAACGCAAAGGGGCCGCCGCGTGAGTTGCATCGAGACCATTCAGGCTTATGGCCTGCGCGCCATCGGGATCGGTGAGCGGTTGCTGCCGCGCAGTGATTTCACCTTGTGCGAGCAGTTCACCCTGATCGGGTCCGGCATGATCTGGAACATCTATTTCGGGATCATGGCGCTGTGCACCGGCTTCTTTCTGGCGACGGCATTGGCCGTGGCCAAAAGCCTGCCAAATCCGTGGGTTCGCAAACCTGCCGAATGGTTCATCTTTCTGTTCCGCGGCTCGCCCCTGTTTATCCAGTTCTTCTTTGCCTACTTCCTGTTTCTCAGCCTCAAGGGCGTTTATCCGATCTTTTCGCCGTTCACGGCTGCTTGGCTGGGCGCACTGATCGTGCTGTTCCTCAACACAGCTGCCTACTCGGCCGAGATCTTCTATGGCGCGCTGCAATCCATCCCCAAGGGCGAGGTTGAGGCGGCAGATGCCTATGGACTGTCGGGCTGGTCCCGGTTTCGGCGGATCGTGTGGCCGACAATGCTGCGTCTGGCCTGGCCCAGCTATACAAACGAGGCCATCTTTCTCTTTCACGCTACCACGCTGGTCTTCTTCTCGGGCTTTCCTGCGTGGCAGCAACGTGGTGATGCGCTCTATTATGCCAGCTATTTTGCGGACAAGACCTTCAATCCGTTTGTCCCCTACCCGATCCTTGCGATGTATTTTATTATTCTGACCCTTGTAATTATCGGTATCTTTGGACTGGTAAACCGGCGTCTCAATCGTCATCTTCCATCCAATACCCGTTCCCGGATCAAATTCCGCCCGAACGTCATCCGCTAGCCGGTGGCGCAAAGCCATGCGGATGGTCGGCAAGACACCAGCGGGTTGATGGGCGGACACTTTGAACAATAAAAGAGCAGACCAATGCATGACTGGCTGAAACAAAACCCCGAGATCAGGTCCATCCGGGTGGCGGCGTCCGATCTGAACGGCGTGGCCCGGGGCAAGCGGATGCCAGTGCGTTTTGCCGACAAGGTGACGACCGATGGCACCCGGTTTCCCATGTCTGTCCTCAATCTGGACATCTGGGGCGAGGACATCGATGACAGCCCGCTTGTCCTGGAGAGCGGGGATCGTGACGGCATACTCCGCCCGACGGAGCGTGGCTTTGTGCCGATGCCTTGGCTCACGACACCAACCGGGCTGTTGCCGATCTGGATGTATCATGAGGACGGTCGTCCCTTTATGGGCGATCCGCGCCACGCGCTGGCTGATGTCCAAAACCGCTTTGCCGCAAAGGGCCTGGTGCCCGTCGTTGCCGTGGAACTGGAATTCTTTCTGATCGACGATGCAGGTGGGCGCTTGCGGGTGCCACCCTCGCCCGGGTCCGGGAAACGCCGGGTCGCCGGAGAGATCCTTTCGCTGCGTGCGCTCGATATGTTCGACGATTTCTTCAGCGAACTCTATGACGCCTGCGAGATGATGGATATCCCCGCAGATACAGCCATTTCGGAATCCGGGCTTGGCCAGTTCGAAATCAACCTCATGCACCAGGCAGACGCGTTGAAGGCGGCGGATGATGCGTGGTTGTTCAAGATGCTGGTCAAGGGACTGGCCCGCAAACACGGCTTTGCCGCCTCGTTCATGGCCAAACCCTATGAGGACTATTCCGGCTCTGGCCTGCACATGCACTTTTCCGTGCTTGATCGCGACGGGAAGAATGTCTTTGACGATGGCTCGGTCACGGGCGGCGACATGCTGCGTCACGCGGTTCAGGGCTGCCTTGCGGCCATGCCCGGATCCATGCTGATCTTTGCGCCCCATGCCAATTCCTATGCGCGGCTGATCCCGGGGGCCCATGCGCCCACGGGGATCGCCTGGGCCTATGAGAATCGCACAGTCGCCATTCGCATTCCATCCGGGCCACCGGCAGCACGGCGGATCGAACACAGGTTGGCGGGCGGTGATGTGAACCCGTACCTTTCGGTTGCGGCCGTTCTGGGTGCGGCGCTAAATGGCATCGAGGACGCTGTCGACCCGCCAGACCCAATCAAGGGAAATGCGTACGCACAAGACTTGCCTCACGTCCCCGGCACCTGGGAAGGTGCAATCGACACGTTCGAGCAATCCAGTGAGGTGGCCCGCATTTTTGATGCCGAACTGATCCGCAACCTGGTGCAGACCAAGCGCCAGGAGGCGCGTGAAATGGCGGATCTGACACCAGAGGAACAAACCGAAATCTACCTCGACGCGGTTTGATCTACTCATTATCTATTGCCGACAACCCCAAGGTGATTCATGAAAATCGGCTTTTTGCAAACCGGCCACGTCAACGAACAGCTTGTTGATGAAAACGGCGACTACCCCGAGATCTTTGCCCATTTTCTCGCGGATCAGGGCCTGAGTTTCGAAAACTATGCCGTCTGCGACATGGCTTTTCCGGACGGACCTCAGGCTGCAGATGGCTGGCTGATCACGGGCTCCAAGTTCGGGGCCTATGAGGATTTGCCGTGGATTGCACCGCTCGAAACGCTGGTCCGCGATATCTATGCCAGCGGTCGGCCGATGGTCGGCATCTGCTTTGGTCACCAGATCATTGCGCAGGCCCTTGGCGGTCGGGTCGAGAAATTCTCGGGCGGCTGGTCCGTCGGTCGGCAGGAATATCCGATCAACGGAGAGACCTTTGCCCTGAACGCGTGGCACCAGGATCAGGTTGTCGCGGTGCCCGAGGATGCGGAGGTGATTTCCTCCACTCCGTTTTGCGCCAACGCTGCGATGCTTTACGGTGATCGCATTTTCACTTTGCAGCCGCACCCGGAAATAGATCGCACGTATATCAAGGGTCTCTTGGATGTGCGCGCACCCGGCGTCGTACCTGAACCATTGCGCCAAGACGCCATCGCGCAGCTTGAGCAAAACACAGACAGTGCGCGTCTTGCTGACATGATCGCGCGTTTTTTCAAGGAAAAGAGGATCGCATGAGCGACGATTGGATGCGTAAAGTACCGCCATCCGCCCAAACCTACCTGAAAGGACGGCGACTGGACGAAGTCGAGTGCATTATCCCCGATCTTCCGGGGATTGCGCGCGGCAAGGCAATGCCCGCTTCGAAATTTGCGCGGCAGGATTATTTCCATCTGCCGGACAGCATCTTTTACCAAACCATCACAGGTGACTGGGGCGAGGCCGCGGGCGAGGATGGATTCATAGAAAAGGACATGATCCTGCGCCCGGACATGAGCACCGCAACCGCAGCCCCCTGGACGAGGGACTGGACGCTTCAGGTGATCCACGACGCTTATGATCGCGACGGGAATGCGGTGCCGTTTTCGCCACGCAATGTGCTCAAACGCGTGATGCAACTTTATCATGATCAAGGCTGGGAACCGGTTGTCGCACCTGAGATGGAGTTCTTTCTGATCGCGCCCAATCTGGATCCCGCGCAGGAAATCCAGCCGATGACCGGTCGCTCGGGCCGTCCGGCAGCCGCACGGCAAGCCTATTCGTTGACGGCGGTCGACGAATTCGGCCCTGTGATCGACGACATATACGACTTTGCCGAAGCACAGGGCTTTGAGATTGATGGCATTACCCAAGAGGGTGGAGCGGGGCAGTTGGAAATCAACTTGCAACACGGCGATCCGTTGAATCTGGCCGACGAAGTGTTTTACTTCAAGCGACTTATTCGCGAAGCTGCCTTGCGCCACGATTGCTTTGCCACCTTTATGGCAAAACCGATCGAGGACGAACCCGGCAGTGCCATGCACATCCACCATTCGGTCCTGGATGCAAAGACTGGCCGAAATATCTTCTCGGGACCTGATGGTGAGGAAACGGATGCGTTTTTTCACTTTATCGCAGGTTTGCAGAACCATATGCCCGCGGCCGTTGCCGTCATGGCGCCATATGTCAACAGCTACCGGCGCTATGTCAAAGACCACGCCGCGCCGATCAACCTGGCCTGGGGGCGCGACAATCGCACCACCGGCATTCGCATTCCCCTGTCAAACCCCGAAGCCCGTCGTGTTGAAAACAGGATCGCGGGCATGGACTGTAATCCTTACCTTGGTATCGCTGCTTCTCTCGCGTGCGGTTATCTGGGCCTGACCGAAGGCCGCCAGCCGACAGCGGAGTTCAAAGGCGATGCCTATGAGGGCGACGGTGACATTCCCGGCGTTCTGGGCACCGCGCTTGCCTTGTTTGATGCCTCGGACGCGCTGCACAAAGTACTTGGGCCGGAATTTGCGCGTGTCTACTCCATCGTTAAACGCGCGGAATACGACGAGTTCCTGCAGGTCATTTCCCCTTGGGAGCGCGAGCATTTGCTGATGAACGTCTGATCCGCCACCCGGCCCTCCGGGGGGGATTTTTTGGGAACAGAGAAGATGAACCTGCTTTATGCCAATGATGCGACGGGTGCGTATCCAACGAGCTGGTACGCGGCCACGACGGACATTGCGCCGGAGCGGACGGCTTTGCAGGGAGACGTGACGGCAGATGTCTGTGTCGTCGGCGCAGGTTATACCGGCTTGTCCGCAGCTCTGCATCTGGCGCAGGCAGGTCGCAAGGTTGTCGTGCTTGAAGCGCAGCGCGCGGGCTTTGGTGCATCGGGGCGCAATGGGGGTCAACTGGCATCGGGGCAAAGGGTTGCCCAACCGGACCTTGAGCAGATGGTCGGCGTGGATGCCGCCCGCAGGCTTTGGGCTTTGGGCCAGGACGCAAAGGACCTCGTCAAAGCCCTTGTCGCGGATCATCAGATCGACTGTTACCTGCGCCCAGGCATTGCATCGGCGGCAGAAAGCGTGGCCGATTTGGAAGATTTGCACCGCTATGCCGCGTTTATGCACCGGCACTACGATTACGATATCGACGTCCCTTCGAATTCTGACTTTGCCGAGATTTGCCCCTCGCCCCGCTACCAGGGGGGCGTGATCGACTGGGGCGCAGGCCACCTGCATCCATTGCGCTTTGCCCTTGGTCTGGCGCGGGCCGCAGAAACTGCGGGCGCCCTCATCCATGAACGCAGCGCAGTGCTCGACGT
Organism: uncultured Rhodobacterales bacterium; assembly: GCA_964352055.1. Lineage (GTDB taxonomy): Bacteria > Pseudomonadota > Alphaproteobacteria > Rhodobacterales > Rhodobacteraceae > Tateyamaria. The sequence continues at coordinate 21,381 of CAYGQZ010000024.1, read as the reverse complement.
GACCCAAGGGCCGCGCGTTACCTTGCGCACGAACACCGGATCCGTCACGGCAGACCATGTGATCTATGCCTGCAACGGCTATCTTGGCGGGCTTGAGCCCCGGATTGCGTCCCGAGTCATGCCCATCAACAACTTTATCGCGGCAAGTGCCCCGCTTGGTTCCGATACAGCCCGCGTTCTCAGCCGCGATATTGCAGTTTCCGACAGTCGATTTGTTGTGAACTACTTCCGGCTCAGCCATGACGGGCGCCTGCTGTTCGGTGGCGGAGAAACCTATGGCTATCGGTTTCCCAAGGACATCGAAGCCCTGGTGCGCAAGCCGATGTGCCAGATTTTCCCGCACCTCAAGGACGTGCCCGTCGAGTTTGCCTGGGGCGGAACACTGGCCATCACCATGAAACGCTTGCCTTATCTTGCGCGCGTGGCGCCCAATGCCCTGTCTGCGTCGGGCTACTCCGGGCATGGCGTTGGCACAGCGACCCACGCAGGCAAACTGCTGGCTGATGCAATTTGCGGACAAAGCGATGGATTTGATACGATGGCCGCCGTGCCGAGCGTTCCTTTCCCCGGTGGTGCCAGCCTTCGCAATCCTTTGTTGGTCCTGGCCATGACCTGGTACAGTCTGCGTGATCGTCTGGGTTTATAGACCCACTGCCATCCACACACAGTTCTATCGACGCGCACTCACCCGCTTAAACCCGACATGCGCGGACAAAACTGTTTTCTTTACATCTCCCTTGTTTTACAAAAACGAAAGTAAAGCATAAGGAAAACAAAATATGACTTTGCCCGATATGCACAGTGCAGAACCGATCCCTCCAGCTGCGCGCTCTGAAATTGATCGGCTTTTGCAATCCGGAGACCTTTTCAGGTACACGGCCGCTGATGGTGCGCCCGTCTCGTTGCTGGAGGCAGAGTTTGCCGAATTGATGGGCTGCCGGTTTGCCCTTGCTGTGTCGTCCTGTTCGGCTGCTTTGTTCCTGGCCCTCAAGGCGCTGAACCTGCCAAGGGATGCACCCGTCCTGATCCCGGGCTTTACCTTTGCCGCGGTGCCATCAGCTGTCGTTCATGCCGATTGCCTGCCGGTTCTTTGCGAGGTGGGCAATAACTACCGCGTCGATCTGGATGACTTTGCGGCCAAGCTGCCCGGCGTTCAGGCCGTCATCATCAGCCACATGCGCGGTCACACATCAGACATGGATGCGATCATGGATCTGTGTGATGCAGCCTGCGTGCCCGTGATCGAGGATGCGGCCCATTCGCTCGGAACAACCTGGAACGGCGCCAAGATCGGAACCATTGGCCAGATCGGCTGCTTCTCGTTCCAATCCTACAAGATGATCAACGCAGGCGAAGGTGGCATTCTGATCACAGACGACGCTGATCTGGTGGCGCGCGCGATCATCATGTCCGGCGCGTATGAGCACAACTGGCAAAAGCACCCGGTGTTGCAGGACGCGTTTGCGGTTCATCAAAACCGATTGCCGCTTTACAATCTGCGTCTGTCGAACCTGTCAGCCGCAGTGATACGGCCGCAGCTGCCGCATCTGGCACAAAGGGTCCTGGACGGGCGGCGAAATCACGATCACGTCGCCGCTCTTTTGTCTGTCAGTGCACATATCGACGTGCCTATGCCTTTGGCCGGTGAAGTGCGCGCCCCGGACTCGATCCAGTTCAATCTGGTGGACATGACAGATGAGGAGGTTCGCAGCTTTGTAGCATCCGCAGCCTCGGCAGGTGTCAAGGTCCAAGTCTTTGGCCAGAGCCGTGACAACGCAAGGGCGTTCTGGAATTGGCAGTTCATACCGGACCTGCCGGACCTGCCCAAGACACGCGCCATGCTGATGCGCGCCTGCGACGTACGCCTGCCGGTGCATTTGCCGGTCGCGACTTTGGATGGCGTCGTAAATGTGCTTCTGCAAGCCGTCGATCAAGCCACACGAGAACACGCGGCATAAAGGACCTGAGACCTTCTGAGAAGTCCAAGATGTAAAAGTGTAAGGCGCACCCTTGGTGCACCCTTTTCATTTGGGCCGCCCCAACGTTATGCTTGGCATCATGACAGATTTCAAAAACGGGGCAGCGTATTTCCGGGGACACGTGATGCCCCTGGAAAATGCCGGTTTGCCGCTCACGGATTGGGGACTGACCCATTCTGATATCGCCTATGATGTGGTCCCGGTTTGGAAGGGCGCGTTCTTTCGCCTGAACGATTATCTGGACCGCTTCGAGGCATCGATGACCGGTGCGCGCATGGATGTCGGAATGGACCGGGCCGGGATCACACAAGCTCTCCACCAAATGGTGACCACGTCCGGCTTGAACGATGCCTATGTGGCCATGGTGGCCGCACGTGGTCGCAATTCAATTCCGGGAAGCCGGGACCCGCGCGATTGCGACAATCACTTTTATGCCTGGTGCGTGCCATACGTTCATATCGTGCGACCCGAAGCAGCCGTCAAAGGCACGTCGGTCTGGATTGCCAAAGCCGTGCGGCGCATTCCCAAGGACAGCGTTGATCCCAAGATCAAGAACTACCATTGGGGAGACTTCACATCCGGCCTCTTCGAGGCAAAGGACAATGGATTCGAAACGACGCTGTTGCTGGATCACGCGGGACATGTGACCGAAGGTCCGGGTTTCAACGTGTTTGCGGTCTATGGCGATACAGTCGTTACACCAGACGCTGGCGTATTGCACGGCATCACCCGGCGCACAGTTCTGGACATGTGTAGCGTTGCCGGGTTCAAGACCGAAACGCGCCCCCTGCCCCTTGAAGAGTTCTGGCAAGCGGACGAGGTGTTCCTGTCATCTTCGGGCGGCGGCGTTATCCCGGTTGCACAGGTCGATGACAGGTATTTTTCCAACGGAAGTGCGGGCCCGACGGCTCTTGGTCTGCGCGAACACTATTTCGACCGGATCAGCCAAGACGCGTTTCGCACACCGGTATTGGGGAACCCGTAAGGCGCATACATTATGCGCCCGGCACGTCATTCACGACAATTTGGACAATTTCTTCTGTAGTTCAGCCAATTGCTTTTTGATTGCGTCCAGATCTTCGCTCGACGTTTTGTCCTCATGTTCGGGTTCATCGTCCACCGAAGGCCCAGACCACTGCCCCAAACCGCCCGTCATTGCCTTGATAAAGGCCTTCTGCTGAGCCTGCATGGCTTCAAAGCCCGGCATTTGGGACATCGGGTTGATGGCGCCCATGCCTTCGATCATCTTGCTCTGACCGTCGCGCAGCATATCGAAAGACGCTTGCAGGAATTGCGGCACAACGCTGACCCCACCGCCCATGTAACTGCGCACCAGATCATTCAGCACATCCACGGGCAAAACGCTTTCGCCACGGCTTTCGTGTTCGGCAATGATCTGCAAGAGGTATTGGCGTGTCAGGTCATCTCCGGTCTTGAGGTCGACAATCTGAACTTCACGTCCGTCGCGGATGAAGCCAGAAATATCTTCAAGCGTCACATAGTCGCTTGTTTCGGTGTTATACAATCGACGGCTGGCATAGCGTTTGATCAACAAAGGTCCTGTTTTTTCTGTCACGTGCCTTCTCCCCGATGCGGCGTGCTGCGTTGCAGCTTAGGCGCAGCGCGCAGAAAAAGAAAGCATGCACACGCTTTACCGCCATTTAGGTCAGGTGCGTATCGCGCAGGGTCCCGTCATGCGGCGCGTGCGGCACCAAAGAAGCGGCAATTGCATCCTGTGCCGACGTCGCATGGAACGCAGGTAAAGCCGCAGCCAGTTTGCTCCCGTCAATCCGATGCGGCACCTGCCACAGATAGCGCCTCTCAAGCACTTCACGCACAAGCGGCGACACGAACCCGATCATGCGCATCATTCCCCAGGACATGGGCAAAACACGCATTTTTCCCGGTTACAGCCGCGACCGCAGCAATCAAGGCGTTTCCGTCCAAAGCCAGGCCCGGAAAGCCGAACTCTTTGAATGCCCCGAACTCAAGCCGCTTTTCGGCCAGACCGACCAATGCCCGCGCCATATCGGGCAGGTAAGCCCATGCATGCTCAATGTCACGCGGTCCGGGATAGGTCAGCTTGCCTTGCCAGGCCTTGGCGGCAATATGGCTGTCAAACCAGTTTCCAGTCTTGGCAGCCTCCAGGAAATCGCCGCCACGCAGCACGATGGTTCGCACGCCGCTATCGCGATATGCATTTTCCATACGAATACGTATTTTCCCCTTGCGCGTTTCAGCACGCCACGGTGTGTCTTCGGTGAGAACGGGCGGCATGGCGCGCCCGTAGTTATAGACATTGCCGGGGATCATAACTGTTGCGCCGCTGGCCCGTGCGCGGCGATCACGGCATCCGTGATCAACGGCACCTGCGCTGCCCAATCGGGATATGGGGGATGCACCGCGTTCACGATCACATCGTGCCCGGCGCAGGCCTTCGCAATTGCTGCGCGATCGGTCACGTCTGCGACACACGCCTTGAGGTGGTTCGAGTCTCGGGCCATGCCCGGGCCAGTTCCGTGACGGTCCAACCGGCGTCGGTGAAGGCCGCCACGGCCGCGCGTCCAAAACGACCTTTTGCCCCCAAAACAATAACTGAACTCATTCACGGCTCCCCTTATGGCTTGACTGACTCATCTGTTTGCCTTTTGCATTTTCCCTGTTCCTACCGGATGGTGTTGATGTTTACATCAACCGCAATGCCGTCCGCTATGACCGCAGCCCCCGGATGATCGACGGGATGCGCGCTTGCGAAGCATGTTTAACTGGCGCGCGCAGGAGATCCTGGCCAGACATAAAAAAGGCGGGTCCACAAGGGACCCGCCATCAGTCATCGCACCTTTTCAGGGAGGAAGGTGGTGCGACAAATCTGGTTCGCTTACTTCGCAGCAGCAGCTTTCTTTGCAGCTGTTGTGATGTCGCCTGTCGCTTTCTTGACTGCGGCAGACGCATCTTCCGACATGTCTTTTCCAGCAGCCATCATCAGCTCGACTGTGTCCATTTGGACTTTTTTCGCGACTTCAGCGAAAGCAGCCATGTGCTCTGCGGACACTTCAGCGTAGGACGACGCGAAGTCGGCCATGGCTTTGGCGTAGTCGGCAGGCTCTGCTTTGGCTTTGGACATGTCGCCCAGTTTCGCCAGAGTTTCTTTGGTCCACTTGGAGGAGATTTCTGTGGATTTTTCGGCTGCGTCGATTGCAACGTGGGTCAGTTTTTCGTTCAGGGTGGTTGCTGTCTTGAACGCATCTTCCATCGAAGCTGTGTCGACAGGGAAGCTGCCCATTACGTCTTTGAACATTGCTGTGAGGTCAGGTGTCTTAGCCATTGTATCTATCCTTTTGATCGCTGCGGGCCCATCCCCGCTTTTCTGCGTCTGAGGAATAGATACATGCTGCGTCGCAGCATTTCAAGTCTTTTTGCTGCGTTGCAGCATATTTTTTATGCGGCGCTTTTCCCAATTCAAATCAAGGCTTTGCCTTGACCTCAACGTATGTTCCAGGTGCATCGCACAGCACAGGGTGAGAGGAATCACCCGGTATGCGTGCTGGAACTTGCTTGCCTGACCGCTTCTTCAACCACTCCCCCCAACGCGGCCACCAAGACCCTTCGGTGAACTTGGCTTCGGCGGCCCAGTCTTCGTATTCGAGGTTCAGGTCGTCGTGGGTATAGTGCCCGTACTTGTTCTTTGAAGGGGGGTTCACGATGCCCGCGATATGTCCCGACTGGGTCATGATAAAGGTCTTGTCCCTGGACCCCATTTGCTGCACGCCACGATAGCTGTCTTTCCAGGGCGCAATATGATCCGTCTCGCACGCAATGGCACATACCGGCACGCTGACGTCACCAAGCTTTAGCGTATGGCCCATCAACTCAAATCCGCCATCGGCCAATTCATTGCGCTGACACAGGCCGCGCAGGTATTGCATGGCCATCTTGGCAGGCAGGTTGGCCCCGTCCCCATTCCAGTACAAAAGGTCAAATGCGGGCGGCGTTTCACCCATCATGTAGCTTTTGATCGCGGGTGTGTAAACAAGGTCATTGGAGCGCAGGAAGGTGAAGGTCCGCGCCATGATGACGGACGGCAGGATGCCCTTTTCGCCGCATTCCGCCTCGATCCCGTCGATAAAGTCATCCGTCAGGAATGGCGTAAATTCACCCTGATCGGAAAAATCGGTCAGCGCGGTAAAGAATGTGGCCGACTTGATCGACTTGTCGCCACGCTGCTTCAACAGGCTGAGCGTCAACGTCAGCGTCGTACCCGCGATACAGTAGCCGATGGCATTGATCTGGGTTTCGCCGGTAATGGCTTTCGCTTCGCGAATTGCGGCCAGATAGCCATCCTCGATGTAGTCTTCCATTCCAACATCGGCATAAGCGCCGTCCGGGTTCACCCAGGACACGACAAACAGGGTATAGCCCTGATCCACGATCCATTTCACCAAAGAGTTCTGTTGTTTGAGGTCGAGGATATAGAATTTGTTGATCCACGGCGGGAACAGCACAACCGGTGTCTTGTGAACGGTTTCCGTGGTGGGCGTGTACTGGATCAGTTCCATCATCCTGTTGCGAAAGATCACCTTGCCGGGCGTCGTTGCGATATTGCCGCCAAGCTCAAAGGCTGATTCATCCGCCAGCTTGACGATCAATTCGCCATTGTTCGCCTCAAGATCCGAGATCAGGTTTTCCAGCCCCTTCACCAGCGACTGCCCTTCCGTCTCAATGGCTTTTTCCAGAGCGTCGGGATTGGTGGCCAAAAAATTGGTGGGGCTCATCATGTCCACGATCTGACGGGAAAAGAAGGCAAGCCGCTGCTTTTCCTGGCTGTCCATGTCCGTGACATCCTCGACCGCCTGAGCGATGGCATCGGCGTTTATGAGGTATTGCTGTTTGACATAGTTGAAATAGGGATGCGACTGCCACAGCGGATTGGCAAAACGGCGATCCATCGGACCTTGATCCTCCGGGGCCTTTAATTTCCCGCCGGCCAGAGTTTTTTGCGCTTCGACAAAATGTTTGACCGACTTGGCCCAGAACTGCAGCTGGTGCTCGAAAACCTTACCCGGATCCCGCAGTGTCTCGGACCAATACGCAGTGGCTGCCTTGGCAAAAAGCTCCTGATTCGGACCATCCAGAGCCGCATTGTGTGTGCTGCGATGCGTCAAAACCTGGGTGAGTCGCTTGGTCAGCTCGTCCACTTTACGCAAGTTAGTGCTCAATTTGTCGAGGTTTTCGCCCGAGACGGCACCATCTGTGGTGTCATTGGTTGTCATATTAATGTCTTCCACGTAGTTTTTGCATGTGCAGCATTCGGATTTCTGATATGTCGCTCGTATATGGTCGCATGTTTCAGGGGGCAAAGCGACAAACCGTCCGAGGTGCGCGGCGCTTTGGGCCCCTAGAGGTACTAAGGATTATATTATGCGGTTCATGATAAGCTATGACCTGATGGAAACCATCCGGAACACAAACCAATGGCTGGGCGCAACGGCACAGGCCGTTGGGTCCTATCCGGCTTTTGCCATGGTACCGCACCCCGGCTTGCAGTGGATGCGTGCCTGGGGTGAGGTGACCGAACGTACATTCCAGCGCATGGTGGTCAAACCAGACTGGGGCATCCCCTCTGTCACTGGTGACGATGGCAAGGACCACCTTGTCACGGTCGAAGTTGCAGTGCCCGGTGCCTTCGGGGACCTGATCCACTTCAATGTTGCGGGCCGCCAGAAACGCGAACGCAAAGTGATGCTCGTTGCGCCAATGTCGGGCCACTACGCGACGCTTCTGCGGTCAACCGTAATGTCGCTGCTGCCCGATTGCGAAGTCTATGTGACCGACTGGCATAACGCGCGGGACATTCCTGTCAGTGCAGGCAAGTTCGATATCGAGGACTATACGCTCTATCTGGTCGACTTCATGCGTCACATGGGTCCTGAGACGCACGTTATCGCAGTGTGCCAGCCAGCCCCTTTGACGCTGGCCGCCACGGCTTACCTCGCCGAGGAAGACCCCAAGGCACAGCCCCGCTCACTCACCCTGATCGGCGGCCCGATCGATCCGAATGCGAACGCAACCGATGTGACGGACTTTGGTCGCCGCGTCACCATGGGCCAACTCGAAGAGATGATGATCCAACGCGTTGGTTTCAAATACCCCGGCGTCGGTCGCATGGTTTATCCCGGCCTGTTGCAGCTTCAGTCTTTCATGTCGATGAACTCGGAAAAGCACACAAAGGCGTTCACCGATCAAATCAGTGCTGTGGCCCGCGGCCAAGCCGGTGATCATGACAAGCACAACAAGTTCTACGACGAATACCTGGCGGTCATGGACATGACAGCCGAGTTCTACCTCTCCACGGTAGAACGTATTTTCAAGGACGCCGAGATCGCCAACAACGAGTTCACCGTTGCAGGCAAGAAAGTCGACATCGGCAAAATCACGACAGTTGCAGTCAAAACGGTCGAAGGCGGTGCGGATGATATCTCTGCCCCCGGTCAGTGCATTGCGGCGCTAGATCTGTGCACAGGCTTGCCGGACGAGAAAAAAGCAAGCCATGTTGAACCCGGCGCGGGGCACTACGGTATCTTTGCAGGCAAGAGCTGGCGGAACAATATTCGCCCTCTGGTGCTGAACTTCATCGATGCGAATTCGCCGAAGACTACCGAGAAGCCCGCAAACAAAAACGCAGCGGCCTGATCGAGTGGCAGGCGTTGATCTAAAATTCGCCTGCAACTGCAAAACACTGCGCGGGACCCTCATCGGGGTCACCGCGCGCAATGGAAACCGCGTAGACTGCTACTGTCATGATTGCCGCGCGGCGGAAGTCTATGCCGGTCAACCGGACCCTGCACCCGGCCCTGTCGGCGTCTTTCAATACGCGCCGGACAAGGTGCACATTGATGCAGGCGAAGCGCAGCTAGCCGTCTTTTCGTTTTCTGACAAGGGCGTTTTGCGCTGGCAGGCCCAGTGCTGCGGCGCGCCACTGTTCAACACCCTGCGCAGTCCCAAGATCGCGTTTGTCGGGGTGCGCACGGATCGGCTTGAGGATGACACTGCCCTCGGCCCGGTCACCACACGCGCCTTTGTCCGCAAGGCAAACGGAAAGCGCGGCCACGAAGGGTTTGGCAACGCCCTGTTCAATTTTGCCTCGAACGCGCTGACGGCGCGGATCACGGGGCGCTGGAAAACAACGCCATTTTTTGACGCAGCCACGGGTGAACCTGTCAGCAAAGTCCACGTCGTGAGCGAAGCCGAGCGTGCCGCGCTGGTCTTGCCAGACGTCTGATCGCACGCTATCTACCGCGCCGCCAGCGGTTGCTTCATCCACGCGCGTAACGCAGCCGTTGTTTGATCCGGCACTTCCAGCGTGGGCAAATGTCCCGCATTTTCGAGAACGCGCAACTCCGCCCCCTGGATCAGCTCGGCCATGAGCATGTGCCTTTTCACCGGGCAAAGCGCGTCATGCGCCCCGCACAGGACCAAGGTCGGAACCTTGCAGGCGCGCAACACGTCCTGTTGGTCGCGGCGGCGTTGCAGCGCGCGGGACTGACGGACAAAAACGTCCGGCCCCAGCGCTTGTGCCATCTCCATCACCAGCGCCAGGATTTCGCCGCGGTTTGGCCCCGGTGCCAGGTAGTTCGGCTTCATCTCATCCCGCATGACGTCCAGCATGTGCCCGGCGCGCACCTTGGCAATCTGCGGCTCTCGATTGGCAGCCGCTTTCGGGGTTTCGGCCAAGGGGTTGGTGTCCATCAAGGCCAGCCGGGTGATCCGGTCCGGGGCGCGGCGCAACAGCTCCATCGCGACGATCCCGCCCATCGACAGCCCCGCCAAAGCAAATCGGCCCGGCAGTTCATCCAACAACCCGTCGGCAATCTCTTCGATCCTCTCACCCCGTGTGATCGGGCTAACCATAACCGAATGATCCGCCGAGAGCGCTGCAATCTGCGGGCCAAACAACCGCGCGTCGCACATCATGCCGGGCAGGAACACCAAGGGTTCAGCCATGGTGCCTGTCCGATGGTTTATGTTTTTGCATGCCTGTCACCTTGCGCCAGTTGCGCGCACTTTCCTGCATTCGCGTCCCGTGGGCAAGGCAGGATCATGGATAGGCAATGCCACGAAACTTCGGAAAGTCCGCATATCTTTTTTGACGTTCACCAAGCGCCTCGGACGGCGTATCGCCCCGCCGCAACAACAGCCCTTTTGGCGCGATATAGCTGCCGATCATCCGGTGCGGCTCTGGTCGCCAATCAAGGTTGAACGCACACAGCTTGGGAAAGAACCACAGGGCCGAATAGGGCAGGTGATCGTGGATCCACCAGGCCAGATCACGCCAATCCCGTCCAGCCTCGTATTGATCCGTGAACCATGGAATGGCAAGTGACGTGCCTGCAATCGCATTTTCGCCCTGCCCCCAATCCCAGATGTGGCATTCCCACGGATTGTCGTTGCGTGCGCAGTTCAATCCGTTCTCGTTGCCGTATTGATTGAGTTCGGCGGAGCGATAGCCTGACCGGATGGCCAACCGCCCAAACGTCTCTTCGAGCGGGTCAAGCAATTCAGTACACAGTTTGCGCCCATTCGCGATGGCCAGATTGGGGTCGTCCGGCAGGTTCTGCCGCTGATGGTAGTTCCCGATCTCCGAATACAGAAAATCGCGCATGTAAAAGTGCTTGGACAACCGCACACGGCCAAGCGCTTCAAGGCCCCTCATGCTGGCGGGTCGTCGCATTTACGTGGCACCTTTGGGATGGGAAAAGCCCTCGCATGTGAACGCCTCGCAGATGCGTATGGCCAAAGGGATCAGGGACCCGGGTTGCTGCATTAATGTCTTCCCTTTGCTGCAAGAATTACGGTCAGCGTCGTCACCAAGACGCCAAGGCGCGTGCCACCCGAACACGCTTGATTTTTCTGATCAAGCAGCACAGGCCATGACACTCAAGATCGCGGCTTCGATCAAGCCCAGACATGGCCCGTCCGAAAACCGGTGGTCGGCGTCTTTCACAAGGGTCAGGAGCATGTCGGGGCAGTCTGCATGCTCCAGCAGTTTCAAGGCAGTTTCGGTGCTGACCGCCGTGTCGGCTGTGCCTTGCAGGCAGCGGACCGGAAACGGCAACGGCAACGGATCACGCAAGACCAGATTGGTACGCCCATCCTCGATCAACCGCTGTGTAATGATGTAAGGCTCCATGTAATCCGAC
>CAYGQZ010000024.1:0-10105 GCA_964352055.1 uncultured Rhodobacterales bacterium | reverse complement strand
ACGCCCATCCTCGATCAACCGCTGTGTAATGATGTAAGGCTCCATGTAATCCGACAGCATCGCAATCTGTCCGTCACGGGCCAGGGTCGCCTTCTGGTCCTCGGTGAATGACGCCCAATACCCGTCCTCGGTAAAATCCGGCGCGGCCGCAACGGTAACCAGACCCGCCACCCGTTCGGGATGCGCGCGGGCAAAGAGCAGCGCCTGCCAGCCACCCATGGAACTGCCCACCACGATCAGCTTGCCCTTGGTCATTGCGGAGAGTGCGATCCGGGTGTCTTCGGCCCAATCGCCAATGCATCCTTCCTCGAATGTCCCCGAGCTTTCGCCATGACCGGAGTAGTCGAAGCGCAAGAAGGCTTGTCCGCGAGCCTTGCACCAAGCCTCAAGGTGTATTGCCTTGGTGCCCGTCATGTCCGACTTCAGCCCGCCCAGAAAAACCACGCAAGGGCCGTTTCCTTTGGTGAAGTGATAGGCCAATTTGCGCCCCTGAGGTGTCACTAGATATTGCGCGTCGCTCATGATTTCTCCCTTCCGGATGGTGAGGGAACCATGCGAAAGGCAGGCGGCACTGTCCATGGCAACAACGAAAGGATTGTCAAAATGCGCGTGAGACGGCTTGAGGCCAAAGACGTCCGGGACCTGAAGGAGATGATTGCCGACCTCGCCGCGTTCCATGGCGACACCTCGGTTCGCCTGTCGCAGGACGACCTTGATGACCTTCTGGGGCCGCGTCCGTGGTACGTTATATTTGTAGCGGAGACCGAAGGCGGTCATCTGGCAGGCTACGTTGCATTGACCCGGATCGGTCAATTGCAATTCGCCCAGCGCGGTTTGGACATGCACCATCTTTTTGTACGTCCTGAGTCGCGCGGAACAGGCGTTGGAATGGCACTGGTGAAGGCCAGCATTGCATATGCCCAGGAACAAGGCTGCACCGGAATAAGTGTTGGCACGCACCCCGACAACTCAGATGCACTGTTATTCTATCAATCGGTCGGGTTCGAGCGGCGTCCGGTCAGTGGGCCGCGCTTGTCTATCAGGCTTCAGCCGCCGACATAGGTTCCCTTGGACGGGCGATAGAACGTTTTCTGGTTGTGCAGACGGCCCAGCAGATCGTGAATTTGGCGCACGCCGTCATCCTGTGCCCGTGCTTTCACGTCGGCTTGTGTCTTGGCAAGCTTGGATGCCCGCAACGCTTCCTCGATCAGGTCCATATCCGAGACTGACAATTCAAACTTTGTGTTGAACTTTGGCACTGAGCGTCCCCTATCATAGACTGTGTTTCCGATAGGAACATACATATGCCTGTACGTCCGATTGTCCATCCCGAAATGTCGATTTCTGACCTCAAACCGACGTTTTTTCAGCATGCAATTGTATGCTGATTTTTGCAGGCAACAACACTCTGCGTATAGAGACCCACCCTGAAATCCGGCAACCGCCTGCTGAATATGCGGCATTTTCACCGCATCGGCCCGATCGCTGGCAGATCAAACCCTGAGATGGCTTGACGCCCCCGCCTTGGGCTGCGACATCGCCCATGCACAAATAACCCGCAACCGGGCGTTCCGTGGGCGCCAAACTGACGAGGATGCCGATATGGCCCCAGAAATAAATACAATCTCTCTGACACTCCCCGATGGCAATGCGCGCGACTTTGAGGCTGGTATCACTCCCGCCGCTGTGGCCGAGAGCATTTCCAAATCCCTGTCCAAAAAAGCGATCAGCGCGACGGTAAACGGCCAGCACTGGGATCTGGCGTGGCCGATCGATACCGACGCGCAGATCGCGATTCACACCATGGCCGACGAAGAACAGGCCAATGAACTGGTTCGGCACGATCTGGCGCACATCATGGCACGCGCCGTTCAGGAAATCTGGCCCGACACGCAGGTCACCATCGGCCCTGTCATCAAGGATGGCTGGTACTATGACTTTGACCGGGCGGAGCCTTTCACCCCCGAAGACCTGGGCCTGATCGAAAAGAAGATGAAAGACATCATCAACATGCGCGATCCCGTCCGCACCGAGGTTTGGGATCGCGATGTGGCGATCCAATACTACAAGGATCGGGGCGAGCCTTATAAAGTTGAATTGATTGACGCCATTCCGGGTGATGAGCCGCTGCGCATGTATTGGCATGGCGACTGGCAGGACCTCTGCCGTGGCCCGCACCTGCAACATACTGGCCAAGTTCCGGGTGATGCGTTCAAACTGATGTCGATTGCCGGTGCCTACTGGCGCGGCGACAGCAACCGCGCGATGTTGCAACGGATCTATGGCGTTGCCTTTACCGGCAAGGAAAAGCTGCGCGCGCATCTCAACATGCTCGAAGAGGCCGCCAAACGCGACCACCGCAAGCTGGGACGCGAGATGGACCTGTTTCACATGCAGGAAGAAGCCCCGGGCCAGATCTTCTGGCACCCGAATGGCTGGAGCATTTACACCTCGTTGCAGGATTACATGCGCCGCAAACAGCGCGCGGGCGGTTACCAGGAGATCAACACCCCGCAGGTCGTGGATCGAAAACTCTGGGAAGCTTCTGGCCACTGGGACAAGTACCAGGAGCACATGTTCATCGTCGAGGTCGAGGAAGAGCATGCCAAGGAAAAGGCAATCAACGCTCTCAAACCGATGAACTGCCCCTGCCACGTGCAGGTGTTCAATCAGGGCCTCAAATCCTATCGCGATCTGCCCTTGCGGCTGGCCGAGTTCGGATCATGCTCGCGTTATGAACCGTCGGGTGCTTTGCACGGCATCATGCGGGTGCGCGGCTTTACCCAGGATGACGCGCACATCTTCTGCACCGAAGATCAGATCGAGGCGGAATGCGCGCGGTTCATCAACTTCCTTGCAGACATCTACGACGATCTTGGCTTCCAGGAATTCGAGATCAAGTTCGCCACCCGGCCTGAAAAGCGGGTAGGTTCGGACGAAAGCTGGGATCATGTCGAAGGCGCGCTGGAAGCAGCGATCAAGGCCACCGGGCGGGACTTTACCCTGGAGCCAGGCGACGGTGCGTTCTATGGCCCCAAGCTGGACTTTTACCTGACCGACGCCATTGGCCGGGTCTGGCAGTGCGGCACCTTCCAGGTGGATCCCAACCTGCCCGAGCGGCTGGGTGCGAGCTATATTGCGCCGGATGGATCAAAGCAGCGTCCCTATATGCTGCACCGGGCCACTTTGGGCTCGTTCGAGCGCTTCATCGGCATTTTGATCGAAGAGCACGCGGGCAAGCTGCCCTTCTGGCTGGCACCGCGTCAGGTTGTAGTCGCCTCCATCACGTCAGAGGCGGATGACTATGTCGCCGACGTCGTCGCAACATTGCGCGCCGTCGGCGTCCGGGCCGAGGCGGACACCCGCAACGAAAAGATCAACTACAAGGTCCGCGAACACTCGGTCGGCAAAGTGCCTGTGATTCTGGCTGTGGGCGCGCGCGAGGTCGAGGACCGGACGGTATCTGTTCGCCGCCTTGGGCAAAAGCAGACCACTGTAGAAACACTGGACGCTGTCACCACCGCTTTGGGCGCCGAGGCGACGCCGCCAGACCAGCGTTAATCCGACAAACTGCAACAATTGGTCGCTCGTGTTGCAACAAACCGATAGGAATGGGCAAAATCCCCGCCGGTTTTCTGACAACTTATAACGGGACTGTGACTCACAGGCTCGTGACTGGTACGTTCGGACATCGGTGGCTTAACTTAACTTTACGAACACCCCGCAACCGATATCCAAAAAAGGGAATTTGCAGATGTCGAAGACAATGAAATCCGTAGCTCTTGTAGGCGCAGTTGCTGCTGCGTTGACCGCGCAAGCCACAACGTCGGCAGACGCTGCCGCCAAGGAAAAATGCTTTGGCATTTCACTTGCAGGTGCAAATGACTGCGCCGCCGGTGCGGGCACAACATGCGCCGGTACGTCCACAGTGGATTATCAGGGCAATGCCTGGACACTGGTTGACGCAGGCACGTGTGCAGAGATTGATCTGCCCAAGATGGCCGACGGCACAGAGCGCAAAGGCTCGCTCGAAGAATTGAACCGCGACCTGCCTGCGTAAGCCGACCAAAGACAGTTCGCCGGGCCGCCTCTGGCCCGGCGACGCATCCCCGACCAAAGGACATGACATGCTGGATGCGACACGACCCCCGCCCCGTTTGCCAGCAGCCCCGGGCGTCGGATACAAACCCCAGCATTTCAATGGATTGCGCGGCGAACCCGGCCCGGTCAAGTGGCTTGAGGTGCACGCCGAGAACTACATGGGCGATGGCGGCCGCCCCCATGCACAGCTGCGCGCCCTGCGCGAGGATTTTGCCATCTCCGTACACGGTGTTGGCCTGTCGATCGGTGGCGAAGGGCCGCTGGACCCAGAACACCTTGCACGCCTAAAGACCCTTGTCGACTGGCTGGAGCCTGCCAGCTTTTCCGAGCATCTGGCCTGGTCCACGCATGGCACCGAATTCCTCGATGACCTTTTGCCGCTGCCGTATACCGACGCCACGCTGACCCGCGTCGCAGAGCATATCGACCGCGTACAAAGCACGCTGAACCGCCAAATGCTGTTGGAAAACCCGTCAAGCTATCTGGCCTTTGCGGAAAGCACATGGTCCGAGACGGATTTTCTGGGCGAACTGGTGCGACGCACAGGCTGTGGCCTGCTGCTGGACGTGAACAACGTTTTCATCTCGGCCACCAATCTTGGCTACACGGCAACCGGCTATCTGGACGCCTATCCAACTGCGTCTGTTGGCGAAATCCACGTGGGCGGCCATGACGAAGACACCGATGACGCAGGCGCGCCGCTGTTGATTGACAGCCATGGCTGCGCGGCGGTTGATCCGGTCTGGACGTTGCTGGAATACGCACTGGAGGTCTGCGGCCCAACCCCGGTTCTGGTTGAATGGGACAATGATGTGCCCGACTGGCCCATCCTGCGTGCCGAAGCAGATCGCGCCGCTGCGGCGCTTTCGACGCGGGCGCTTGGCTGATCAAATGACCACTGACCAAACCCAATTCCGCGCAGCTCTCTTGGACCCTGCGCTACCGACCCCGTCTGGCCTGACGGACGGTCAAGGCACGCCAACAGACAAGCGCTTTGCCGTCTACCGCAACAATGTCACCGTCGCGCTCTGCGACGCGTTGCGCAGCAGTTTTCCGGTTCTGTGCAAACTGCTGGGTGATCAGAACTTTGATCAACTGGCCCCGCTCTTTGCGCGCGCGCACCCCCCCTCTTCACCGCTCATGATGCGTTATGGCGTTGAGATGCCCGCGTTTCTGGAGAATTTCGCGCCTTTCGCGCATATCAGTTATTTGCCCGATGTCGCCCGCTTGGAACTGGCGATGCGGCATGCCTATCACGCAGCGGATGCAGTTCCTGTCGACCCTGCCGTCTTGGGGCAATTGTCGCCCGAAAAACTGATGGCTTCGACACTGACGCTCGCGCCTGCCGTACAGTTACTGCCGTCCGACTGGCCGCTTTTCGATATCTGGCGTTACAACATGGTCGATGGCGCAGCGAAACCGCAAGCCATGCCGCAATCCGTTCTGATCACCCGTGCGGAATTTGATCCGACCCCGCATCCGTTAGACCGCGCGCAGCTGGCCTGGATGACAGCTATTCAGGACGGAAAGCCCATCGACGCCGCCCAAGACGCCGCCCTTGCCATTGCCGAGGATTTTGACCTTTCGCCGCTCCTCACCGTGCTGCTGCAAGGCGGCGCGCTGATCCAATTGACGCCCCCAAAGGACTGAAACATGACTGCATTATTCCGCCTGTACAACGCCATCTTTGCCAGACTTGAACTGGCAGAATGGATCTTGCCCATAGCGGCCCGCTTCCTCTTTGCAGCGGTGTTGGCGGGGTATTTCTGGGTGTCCGCGATGACCAAGGTGGGTGACGGTCTTTTTGGTCTGTTTCAACCCTCACTTGGGGCATACGCCCAGATCTTTCCCAAGGTGATGGAGTCCGTTGGCTATGACGTGGATGCGCTGTCGCTTTATCATTGGGCCGTGGTGACGGCGGGCACATTGGCCGAGTTCATCCTGCCTGCGCTGATCATCCTGGGTCTGCTCACGCGGCTTTCTGCCATCGGCATGATCGGGTTTATCGTGGTGCAGTCACTGACGGACCTGAACGGCCACGACAAATGGGGCGACGGGCTGGTTCTGGGGGCCTGGTTTGACGCCCCTTCCAACAGTCTGATCATGGATCAACGGTCGCTCTGGGTCTTTCTGCTGCTTGTCCTGGTCATCAAGGGTGCCGGGCCCCTGTCCTTTGACCGGGCACTGCGCCTTCGCAATACGGGCCACTAACCCACGCCAAGGGCGGCCTGAACGTCCTTGGTCCAGCCCAGATACAGCACGTCTCCATTCGCGATCAACGGGCGTTTCATCAGGGTCGGGTGATCTGCCAGCAAGGCCTCGGGTGTCGCCTCACGCTCAACCTCGCTCAGCCCGCGCCACGTGGTTGACTTTGTGTTCACCAGTGCTGTGCCAAACCGGGCAAGCGCTGCCTGCATCACATCCGCCGGAACGCCCTGCGCCCGCACATCAACAAATTCAGCGTTTTCCAGCGCCTTGAGCGCTTTGCGACAGGTGTCGCAGGTTTTCAAACCGTATAATTCCATAGCCTCACCTCACATCTGCGTTGAATTAAGCATCATGAGACCTTGTTTGCACCCTCAATGTCTTGAATTTTTCCCATCACGGGCAATGTGTAATAAAGGCGGTGGTTTTCGCGCCTTCTGGCAGGCCACCACATCACTAATGTCCCGTTTGCGGGGCAGACATAAAGGCGAAAGGAGGCACGGATTATGCCAACTGGCACCGTGAAGTGGTTCAACACCACGAAAGGCTATGGTTTCATCGCACCTGAAGGTGGCGGCAAAGACATATTTGTTCATATTTCAGCCGTCGAACGGTCCGGGCTGACTGGGCTGGCCGACAATCAAAAGGTCAGTTTCGAACTGCTCGAAGGACGAGACGGACGGGAAATGGCAGGCGATCTCAAGCTCTTATAGCCGTGGAATAAGCTCAAGCGGCGCGTGCGGGCGCGCCGCCAAACCTCTTCACACCTTTGGCACAGCACTCGCGGGGGGCATAGAAGTCGGCAATTGATAGTTCAATTGGCTGACGAGGTCCCGTACTCTCGACTATCCGGTGGAGCGGCCGAGCCGAGCCACGGCCAGACGCACTCATCTCACACAGGTTTGAACGGGATTGAAGTTCGCGACCGGCGCTTGCGTTTAGTGTGGAGCGTCAAAAGATGCTTGATCCGAGGTGCCAATGTCCGAACTCTTTCGCGTTCTTGTGCTCTACTATGCCTGCGACATTGCCGCGACCGCGCGTAATCTGACACCGCCCGAATGGACGATCTGCATGGGCTACTACGCCGAAGTAAAACGTCATTTCGCAGAAGATGAGACTGGGCCAAAGGCACATCGGATCGGCTATTTGCGCTTCAAGGCCTGGGAGGCGGAAAATCCTGCCATCGTGTCGGACCTGCGGGCGCGCGGCCATCGTTAGGCGTGGCAGTCGGCCCGCAAGGCGGAAAAGCCTCGAAATCGGACGCGCGCGCCATGGGTGCGGGCCGTGATCGCGTAGCGGGGGATGCGGGCGAGAAAGCGGGAGAGTGCGACCCGCCCTTCCAGCCGTGCGAGGGTCAGGCCGACGCAGACATGCGGGCCACCCGCAAAGGCCAGATGGCGGTTGGGTTTGCGCGTGATGTCAAAGACATCCGGGTTGGGGAATTGCTTTGGGTCCCGATTGGCTGCCCCGATACAGAGGTGCAGATTTGTGCCCTCCGGGATGAAAACACCATCTATTTCAGTGTCTTGCGCCGTTTCTCGATTGCCGAACTGGTTGGGAGAGGCCATGCGCAAGATCTCTTCCACGGCTGTGACCATCAATGCGGGAGATTGGCGCAGCATTCTTTGCGCATGCGGGTGATGGTGCAGCAGGGCCAGCCCGTTACCGATCAGGTTTGTCGTGGTTTCGTGGCCCGCGTTCAAGATGAAAATGCAGTTCTGGATCAGCTCGATTTCGCTAAGCTGGCCGTCGCTGTCGCCTGCGATCAGGCGGGTCAGAACGTCGGTTTCAGGGTCACCGGGATGGGCGCGACGGTGCGCGATAAGCTCTTGAAGATACGTCTTGAATTCAGAAACCGCGTTGTTTCCGGCGGCCATTTGTTCGGGCGTCAGAACCGGCTCCAGAGCGCCCAGAATGGCAAGCGACCAACCGCGCAGGGGGCCTCGGTCTTGCAGGGGAATATCGAGCAGGTTTCCAATGATCTGGATCGGGATCTGGGCGGCAAAATCTTCAATAAGATCAGGGTGTTCGGGCAAAGTGTCGAGCAGGTGATCGACCGTCTTGATCAATCCCGGTTCCAGCCGCTGGATGGCGCGCGGGGTCAGGGCGCTGGACATGATGCGTCGGACACGGGTGTGGAGCGGCGGATCGTTGAAGACCAGCGAGGTTGTGTGATGCTCGAAAAGGGGACTGTCTGCGCCGAATTTTGGTTTGAAAACAACACGTTTGTCGGAGGTGAAAAGGTTTGTGTCCTTGTAGACATGGGTCAGATCCGCGTGGCGTGACAGGATGATCGAGCCATCGGGCTGCGGGCTGACGGGCGCGTTTTGCAGCAGGGTATCGTAGTAGATAAAGGGGTTTTCGTGGAAATCCGAGGGGAGTTGGGTCAGGTCCAGCATGGGGCGAGTGTGCCGCAGGGCGGGCCTGCGCGCAACGTTCGGTATCCGAGCGTTTACAGTTGCGCGCACATATGTTCTCAGCCGCATTTCTTCAGTTCAGCTTTTACGCAGCTTGGGCGATCAACTTTTCGACATTGCCTGAAGCGCCATGTACTCAAATTGCCTGAGCGTTGGTTTGGCCGTTGGACCATATTCTCCCACATCGCTCCGCAATTCCGGGAACAATACAAAAATCTCTTCGCGGGTTTCCTGCGCCATTCTGTCGATTGCGTGGCCGCCCGGATGGAAACTCTCGGTCGATGCATCTTCTGCGAAGATCATCTCATGTTGATCAAACAGTAAGTGGAAATACTCCACCTCTGTCCTGTGTACCTGATGGATTGTATCGCCAGTAACCAAGTGTTTTGCCGCAACCAGAGCAGATTGCTCTCCCAAAACGAGCTCTGCCTGCCATCCACGCATCAGCATGCGATGTTGCGGGGACACCAAAAGGTCTCTTGACGGCACGTTTTTTTCCAATGCCCCTGCGCGGATGCAAATCGGTAGAAGCTTGGGTCTCGCAGCCAAGTCAACGGCGTCGAGTTTCTGAGACCCTATCCAGCGTATGGGTTGAAGCCCGCGGCTCTCAGTCAGGACCAAATCACCGGGCCGCAAATCTTCAACACGCCGTTTGCCCGCGTCTGTCTCAATCAGCGTTCCCGCGACAAAGCAAGTGACATAATCGCCTCTGTCGAGTTCGCGTTCACGGATGATGTTGGGCGGACGGCCTGTGTTTCCCTCCGTACTGAAGACTTCCCATCGACCCGTGTCGGACCCGTAGCTGGAACGGTCTCGACGACGACCCATGTACCGTTGCTGTCGGTGAACGTGCCATCGTAAGTGCCAATCGCAGTTCCATTGTCAAAAATCTGTTCGCCGAACGTAAATGTGTTACCTGCGCCGGAGTCAGTAAGAACTCCGGTCGCCGGGTCAAAGGAACCCTCACGGTAATTTGAGCTGCCTCCAGACTCCCTGTAAAGGTACGACGATATGTAGTTTAAGGTGGCCATTACGCGACGTTTTCGTCCTGTTTCTGTTCACTTTGCAATGGCAGTACAACCATCTGCCTAATATGTTCAATACAAAGCCGAATGTTAACCATTTTTAATTATCTCAATGCGTTCTGGTGCTGAGTCTTATTTTCCGCCTCAAGTACGCCGTGCGAATAATCGGTCAGTCGCCAACTCTCCCAATCACCCCCATAAACTCCCGCCATTCCCCCTTCGACATCCCGCTTGTCTCCTGCGTCACCTCTTCGCCTTTCAGCATGCGCCGCACACAATCGACCCCTTTGCCGGAGAGTTGCGCGCCGCCCATGCGGTAGTCCTCGAAGGCGCCGTAGGCGGCGGGGACCCAGTCTT
>CAYGQZ010000023.1:26195-27505 GCA_964352055.1 uncultured Rhodobacterales bacterium | reverse complement strand
ACACGCGCCTCTTTCAGCAATTGCAGCGCCTCGCCCTTGCGAAAGAGCACACCCATTTCGGCCCCTCGCCCCGTGCCCACCATGATCGAGGTCGGTGTCGCCAGACCCATGGCGCAGGGACACGCAATGATCAGAACAGCCACCGCATTGACCAGTCCAAACGTCAACGCGGGGTCGGGCCCAAATGCGAACCAAATGCCAAAGGTCAACACAGCGAGGGAAAGAACGGCAGGCACAAAGTACATCGTAACCTTGTCCACCAGCGCCTGAATCGGCAGCTTGCCCCCTTGCGCCTCTTCCACCATGCGTATGATCTGCGCCAGCATCATGTCATTGCCCACAGCGGTTGCGCGGAACGACAGCGCGCCGGTCTGGTTCACCGTGCCCCCGACAACTGCGCTGCCTGCCGTCTTGGCGACGGGCACAGGCTCTCCGGTGATCATGCTTTCGTCGATATAGCTAAAGCCTTCTGTCAGCACGCCATCGACCGGCACCCGTTCCCCCGGGCGGACTTCGACCACATCGCCGGGCACCACCTCGGACACGTCGATCTCATGGACCGCACCGGCACGCAGGATCCGCGCGGTTTTGGCCTGCAGCCCGACCAGCCTCTGGATCGCAGCGGACGTACGGCCCTTGGCGCGCGCCTCCATCCAGCGACCGACAAG
Organism: uncultured Rhodobacterales bacterium; assembly: GCA_964352055.1. Lineage (GTDB taxonomy): Bacteria > Pseudomonadota > Alphaproteobacteria > Rhodobacterales > Rhodobacteraceae > Tateyamaria. The sequence continues at coordinate 26,837 of CAYGQZ010000023.1, read as the reverse complement.
GATCAGTGTCGTGATCACCGCTGCCGCCTCGAAATAAGCATGGACCGTGCCTGCAGGCAGCAGGCCGGGCGCAAAGGTGGCCACGACCGAAAACACATAGGCCGCAGATGTGCCCACAGCCACGAGACTGTTCATATCCGGTGCGCCTTTCAGCAGCGCGGGCATCCCCTTGCTGAAAAACGACCGGCCCGGGCCGACAAGGACGATCGTGGTCAGGGCAAACTGGATCACCCAGTTTGTCTGCATGCCGATCGTGGTCATGATGAGGTGATGCATGCCGGGAATCAGATGGCTGCCCATTTCAAGGATGAAAACCGGCAGTGTAAACGCCAGCGCGATCAAAGCACTGCGCTTGAGGGTGCGCGCCTCGTGATCACGCTCGGCGGCGGCGCGGTCATGGGTGTTCTGGTCACGGGAAACCTCGCGCGCGGCATAGCCCGCATCGCCGACCGCCGCGATGAGCGCAGCCGCATCGGCCTGCCCACGGACTGTTGCGCGCCCGTTGGCAAGGTTCACACTGGCCTCGGACACGCCCGGCACGGCGTCAAGGGCCCGCTCGACCCGGCCCACGCAGGATGCGCAGTTCATTCCCTCGACGGCGAGGCTGAAGGATTGTTCCGGCACGGTATATCCCAACCGTTC
>CAYGQZ010000023.1:13375-26095 GCA_964352055.1 uncultured Rhodobacterales bacterium | reverse complement strand
AATTTTGCTATTGACCTTCCAGCGGCTGGAAGCGTCAAAAGAACTACAGGAGGCCAAGACAATGAACATCGGAGACGTGGCGCAAACAAGCGGACTGCCCGCCAAGACGATCAGATATTACGAGGATATCGGCCTTGTGCGCCCGGCGCGCGGCGCAAACGGATATCGTGATTTTTCCGAACAGGACGCGCACAAGCTCATATTTCTGGGGCGATCCCGTTCCCTCGGGTTTTCAATCGAGGACTGCCGCACCCTGATGTCCCTTTACGAGGACCGGGACCGCGCCAGTGCAGATGTTCGCGCCGTCGCCAAAGAGCATCTTGAACGCATCGCGGACAAGATCGACGAACTTCAGGCGCTCAAGGCGACACTGGAAACGCTTGTGACCCGCTGTCAGGGGAACGACCGCCCCGACTGTCCGATCCTTGATGATCTGGCGGGCAAAAAGACGGCAACCATGTAAGCGGTCCGGCCCAGAGCTCAATTCAGACCGTGATGAACAATTCTCAAGGAGGACAGTTATGAAAACAATGTTTGGGCTCGAGGTGTCGCAGCTTGCCCCCATTTTTTGCGAGACAGTATCGGCCCTGTCGCCTTTTCACACAGCGTTCCCAGCCGGAGACAGCCAGTGACCCGCCTCACGCGCCGCAGATTCCAGCAAACCCTTTTGGGAACGGCTGCCGCACTTGCCATCCCGCACAGCGCGTCGGCAAATACGCCCAAGGTGCTTCTTGCACGTGAGGCCCGTGCCCGATTGGCCCCGCCCGACTATCCGGAAACTGCCGTTTGGGGATACGAGGGCGGCGTCCCCGGTCCGATCATCCGGGCCAAACAAGGCGACCGGATTACGCGCCTGTTTCGCAACGCGCTGCCGCAAGCGTCTTCCGTTCACTGGCACGGGATCCGTATCGACAACGCCATGGACGGTGTCGCCTACCTGACCCAGGAACCAGTGCAACCGGACCAGGACTTTCTCTATGACTTCGCGCTGCCAGATGCGGGCACCTACTGGTATCACCCGCACAATCGCACCTTTGAGCAGATGGCCCGCGGGCTTTATGGCGCGCTGATCGTGGATGAACCGGACGGCGCGCCCGAAGTTGACGTCGACGAGGTGCTGCTGCTCGATGATTGGCTGCTGAGCGATGACGCACAAATCGTGGACGGTTTTGGCAACATGCACGATGTGTCCCACGCCGGGCGGATCGGCAATTGGATCACGGTGAACGGCGACGCGGCATGGTCGCAGGAGGTCCAACGTCACACGCGCATGCGCCTGCGTCTGGTGAATGCGGCCAATGCCCGTGTTTTCACGCTCGAGGCGCGCGGGTTCGAAGGTTGGGTGATTGCCCTCGACGGGATGCCCCTTGAGACACCGCAGCCTCTGGCGCGTCTGACTCTGGCGCCCGCGCAACGGGCGGACCTGCTTTTGGATGTCGTGGCCGAGGACGGAGACGAAGCCGTCCTTGTCAGCTTCGAACGGGACGGCGGCTATGCGATTGCGGGGTTCCCTGTGGCGGGCAGCGCGCGGGCGGGCCGTCTTTCGATGCCGGCGGCGCTGCCCGCGAACCCCGTGCCTGCCCTTGGGTCGCTGCAAGACGCAAGGCGCGCCGAATTGGTGATGGAGGGCGGTGCAATGGGCGGCATGCAAGGCGCAATCATGGGGGGCGAAATGACCGACATGCCCGGGTTGGTCGCCGCCGGAAAGGCCTGGGCCTTCAACGGCATGGTCGGCATGGGGGAAACACCCCTTTTTGAGGCCGCACGCGGCGAGACGATCCGCATCGCGATGCGCAACGACACCGCCTGGCCACACGCGATGCATCTGCACGGCCATCATTTCCGTCAGGTGTACGGTGATGGCACCACCGGACCACTGCGCGATACACTCTTGATGAACCGAAACGAGGCGGTGGAGATTGCCTTTGTCGCGGACAATCCGGGCGATTGGCTGCTGCATTGTCACATGCTCGAACATGCGGCCGGCGGCATGATGACCTGGCTGCGTGTCAGCTGAGCCAAAAGGCAACAAACACGGGCCCTACGGAGTTGGCAGGTAAATGGTGTCCCAGTCAGTCTGCGCGCTGCTTCTTCACCCTGACGCGTCGGTGATCGGTCGCGACCGCTCACAAAAGCAGATCCGCACAATGACCGCCCCGAAGTCTCGACGGATGCGTTTCAATTGGCCTTCACAACGATTGTTTGCCCGATGTCGTCGAGGATCCCCCGCAATGTGTCAAAACTCTCGTGTCGGACGCGCATCCATGCATTCGCCATATAGCCAGCCTCGACCGCCTGGGTGCGTGTGCCCGGAGCGGGGAAGTGCTGACCGACGACCATTGCGCCATATTTGTCAAAAATCTCGGACGTCCCTTCGTATCCCGTGATTGTTCCGTCACATTCAGGGCGAAGGGCTATGATCCCGCACGCATACCTGCGGGAGGGGCGTTGGTCTGTGCTGTGATGGCACACCGCGATGGCCCACTCGCGGTACAGATCGAACTCGTTTCCGGCGCAGTAACTGTCCCATTGGCCAACGCCGGGCGGACGGCACCCGATTTCTGAAAACTTGAGCCCCTTGGGACCAAAGAACCACTCCATATGGGTCGCCGTGGTTGGAATGCCCAACGCCGCATTGACCCGTCGGCCAAGCGCGCGCACTTCGGCATAGCGGTCATGCTCGACCTCGTTGGTCGAGATCAGCTGCGGGGAAATCCAGCGGGTGCGCATGGCCTCCAACACGCCGGGGTAGTAGTGGCCAATGAACTCGTGATGGACCTCTCCGTTGACGGTGAGAGTGTCGTAAATGCCCTCATGACCTTCGATGAACTCCTCGATGGCGACGGTGGCGCCGTCCGAAAGGTAGCTGGCCCGTGCGGCCGCCTCAAGCTCTGCGTGGGTGTTGGCGCGGTAAGTGCCGGCGGCACCCGCACTGTCGCGCGGTTTCAGGATCACCGGGTAACCGACGGCATCCGCGAAATCGCGGGCTTCGGCAAAACTGCTGACGGCACCTGATGCGGCCACTGGTACACCGGCCTTGCGCAGCACCGCCTTCATGGCGACCTTGTCGCGGCACAGATAGGTCGTGCGCGATGAAACGCCGGGGATGCCGGTACGTTCCCGCACATGGGCTGCGGCCATTTGATGAGCCTCGATTGTCGCTTCCATCCGGTCAATCCAGACCTTCGACTGCGCATCGCGAACGGCCCATTCCAGCGCGCCTTCGTCCGTCACGGAACTGATCTGTTGGTAATGGGTCAGCCTCTGCCGGGTCTCTTCGTCCAGCCAGTCAAAGGGCCGTTCGCCGATCCCGTAGATGTTCGCGCCGATTGCCGCCAATGCACGGACAAACTCACGCTGATACGCCGGAAACGCCGGTTCGACAAAGATGATATTCATGGCGCGCGTCCTTTGGGTTCAGGGAACGAGGTCATCCAGATATTGCGGCAGCATTTCGCGCCAGGTCGGCCAGTCGTGATCGTAGTGTTCACCCCAGGCATCCACGCGGTTGCGTATGCCCTTGTCTCCAAGGACCTTCGCCATGTTCCAGCTTTCGCCCGGATTCTCCCATCGGCCTTGACCGCAAGGCAGAACAACAAGGCGTTGCCGCAACATGTGAAGCGCTTCGCCCTCAAGCCCTGGAAGGAAGGCCAGCGGCGAGGAAAAGTAGTAATCCTCGTTCCCCTGAAACCCCATCAGGCGTTCCAGGTCGTATGTTCCGCTCATCGCGAGGGCCGCGCTGAAAAGATGAGGAAAGCGGCAGGTCACGGCCACGGCATTAAAGGCCCCGATGGATGCGCCCGCTGCGATAACGTCCAGTTCGGCCCCGCCGCAATCGGCGTGTATCGCCGGGATGACCTCGTGCGCCACATAATGGTGGAACTGGTTCAAGAGCCAGCAGCGATGCGCGACCGACCCTTCCTTTGACGCAAGTGCTGCCCCAGCGACACTGTCACAGGAATAGATCTTGATCCGGCCCGCATCCAACATCGGTTGCAGGACGCGAATGACAAGCATCCGCTCAATCTCTTCCGCGTCACCGCCCGCTGTGGGGAACAGCAAGACGGGTTGCCCGAACGTGCCCCAGCGTGCCAGCGTTATTTCACGCTGAAGCCGCCCGGAATGCCATCTAGAAACCGTCTTTGTCACCGTGCTGCCCTTCCTGATCGCGCCAGCTTTGAATGCGGTCCCAGAACAGTTGGGTAAATTCCTCATGCTCATGGTCAGGGAACAGGCTTTCGACCTTTTGGCGAATAGCATCGCGCAATTGGGGCGTGCCAAAGAAGTCATAGGCCAGCTCGTCCAGATGCTTGAGCTGCGTCTTGCAAAAGCGACGGAACTTCGGGGTCTCGAACCGCCTGTTGGCGATCTTGGCATATTCGGCCAGCTTTTCATGCGGGGACCGGTCGCTGTCGGCGATCTTGAAGAACGGCGCCCAGTCAAGGTTCTTGCGCATCGGACGGTCGGTCGCCGCGCAAAACAAAGACCAACGCAGGTTCGCCTTGATCAGCCACGGGAAATGATAGTGCAGTGATGTTACCTGACTGTCGGGACAGGCGTTGGCAAAATCAATCGGATGCCATCGGCCGTTTTGCCGCAACGCCTCGCACGAGTTGAAATCCCATCCAAAGAACGCGTTGATCGTCAGGGTCATATCCTTGAGGGTCTGTTGATCTTGCGCACTCAGAAAATCGATGTCCTGACGGTACCGGTCGTGCAGCGGCGCGCCCGGGTCGTAATTGACGTGCCTGATCTGTGGTCCCAGCCCGACATTGCGCACAAAAAAATCATGCGGCAGGACGGCTTTTTGCAGGTTCATGACCTCGGTGCCGCTGGCGTCATAAGCTCTGTGCAGCCCCGCCGCGTCATCAATCTTGGTCACACCTTTCCAGCCACCGCCGTGATACGGCTTCATAAAGAACGGATAGCCGATTTCATCCCCGATTTCATTGAGGCTGAACATCTTGGCATATTTGCGCAGGGTCGGTTCAAGATCGTCAGAGGGGTCATAGGCCTTGGGCGGCAACATCCAGGTTTCCGGCACCGGCATACCAAGCCGCAGCATGGCGGCATAGCTGGTGTGCTTTTCGTTGGATTGCAGCGACCATGGGTTGTTGTAGACATAAAGGTCATCCATCAGGATGGCCTTCTTGATCCACTCGCGGCTGGTGGAATACCAGTGGGTCAGACGGTCGATGACGACATCGTATTTGACGGGTTGGTGCAGGCTGAACGGCTCGATCGTAACCCGCTCCACCGCGAAATCCAATGTCTTGCCGCCGATTTTCAGCCCATCTTTGGTCAGGGCCTCGAACAGGCTTTCATAGGCAATGGGCCAACAGATGTCCGCACCCAGTGATAATCCGATTTTCTTTGAGTGCGGTGCCATTGTCTCTCCCTTAATGATGGCGGATCTCAGTCCGCCTTTGGTCAATTCTGTCGGTCTGGTGGCAATACCCACATGAGGGCATCGCGCAACTGGTCGCGCCAATTGTGCCAGTGATGGCCATCCCAAGAACTCTGGAACATCACCTCGGCGCCGCGATCACGCAAGTGCGCGGCCAGGGCGCGGTTTTCATCGGCAAGCCCTTCAAGCTCGCCCGTTGACACGAATGCTCTGGTGGGGGGCAGGTCGGGCGCACGGCGCACGGCCTCGATCAGACGCGCCACACGGGCAAAGACCGGGTGCGACCGTTGCTTCAGTTTGCTCTGATCCAGAATGAACGAGCCTGATTTGAGTATCAGACCGCCAAAGACACCCGGAAACCGGAAAGACGTCGCCAAGGATGCCACCGCGCCAAGGCTGGCCCCCAGCAGAATCCGGTCCGAAGGCTGTTGGGAAATGGAAAACTGTTCCGTCAGGGCAGGCAGCAATTCCTGCGTGATATAGCGCGCATGCCGCCGCCCTTTCGGGTACTCGCTCATCCGGTCGTCGGCCTGAATGAGGACCGCGATCAGCGGTGGTATGTCCCCGTCCTGAATGAGGTTGTCCAGCGAAACCGTCAGGTCCGCATAGTCATCGTAATCGCCGCCATCATGGATGACGACGAGCGGGTATTGCATGTCGGGGTCATAGCGGTGAGGCAGGTAAACCTGCTCTTGCCGTGATGTTTCAAAGACCGCGCTGGCGATCCTGAACGGAACAAGACTGCCTTTCGGGCTGTCTTTGAACATGCTCCAGGCCGGGCGGCTATAGCCGTGGCTCATCGCAACCGAGTTTTCACCGAAGGGATCGCCCGCACGGTGGGGGTTCAGCGGATCAAGGATCCAGTGTTCCCCGTGATGTCCGATGATGTTCAGCTTGTACTCGAACCGCCCGCCATCGGTGACCGGCAAGCGCAGATACCACAGGTCCGTTCCGACAGCGCGGACAAAGACCTGTGTGTCAACGCCAGCATGTATCCACCTGAGCAACTGCACGCTGACCGCTTCGCCGCGCCAAAGGAATGTCAGGACGCCGGGTTCTTTGAGCGGCGCCTCGATTTCAGCGACCAAAGCATCAACCGCCGACCTTGAGTGGTCAGAAGACGCGAGGAACGCGCTCAGACGCGGATGCATGTGCCGCGCATCTATCGGTTCTGCCGGATCACTTGCGTGCATTTTCATTCTTTACCGTACCATATGTTCATCGCTGCAATGCAGCGCGCCGCCTGCGCCACGCTAAGCCTTCCGGACGCAGGTGGCAATCGCGACCCAAAGGCAATTTGGCACTGCTTCGGTCACGCCCTGGCTGGTGTTGATGCACTGATAAGCCAGTCCACCACAGCCACTTGCGCATCGTGATCGCTTACCCCCCGGCTCAATGCCTCATTGTAGACGCGCAACTGTTCATCCGAACTGGTCCCGCGGCGCGCAATGGTCCGCGCATGTTCAACCTCGGCAAGACATCCCAGATCCTCGGCATAGGGGCGCACCAGTTCGACCAACTCGTCGGTCAGATCCACAAAGGATACCATCTGGCGCTTGCCAAAGTCGCCCATCTCGGCCTCGACGCCGTTGCGCATGGCGCGCCATTTGTTCTCGGCCAGAAGAATGCGGCGATAGGACCGGCGTTGTTCGTTGTTGCCGCGCAAATGGCACAGATAGGCCAGGATCGACTGATAGAGGGCCGCAATCGTAAGGCCATCTTCGACCTCGGTGCAGATGTCGCAAATACGGATTTCCAGGGTCGGATGTTTGCCCGATGGCCGGATATCCCACCAGATCTTTGACGGATCGGTCACAATGCCCATCGTCGCCAGATCATCCAGCATGTCCGTCCAGTCGTTCCAGTTCTCAAAGACTTCCGGGAAACCGGAGCGGGGCAAGTCACCGATAATTATGGGACGAAATGCCTTGAGACCGGTATCGATACCTTCCCAGAACGGCGATGAGGTACTGAGCGCCAGAAGGTGTGGCATGAAATACGTGACTTGCGACATCAGTTCGACGCGCAGGTTCTTGTCCTCGATCCCGGCATGCACGTGCATGCCACAAATCGCCATGCGGCGCGCAAGACTGCGGTGTTCCGCGCCAAGAATGCGGTAGCGCTCCATATCGACAGGTTCCTGCTCGCTCCAATGCGCCCATGGGTGCGTCGAGGCGGCGATCATGCGCATGCCGTGCTGTTGCGCGCATTCCGAAATCGTCGTCCGCAATGACAGCAGCTCTTCGCGCGCTTCGGCGACGGTTTCGCAGACCTTCGTGCCAATCTCGACCTGGCTTTGCAAAAATTCATGCATGACTTTGGGGCCAAGCAGTTCCTGACATTGCGACATGAACGCCTTTGGTGGACGCGCCGCCAGCGCGCGGGTTTCGGCGTCCACCAGCAGGTATTCTTCCTCTATGCCGATGGATAGTTTTTCATTCACGTGGTTCATAAAGGCCCCCTCATTGAATAACGACCGTCGGTTCAGACGGCTCGGAGGTCAAGTAAAACATCAGATTGAAGACAGAGGAGTCCAGGGTCGGCACCCATTGGTCTGCGTGTGGCGTTCAGACTGCCAGACCGCCGCCATTTCAGCTTGACTCAGGAAAAGCAGCCCAATCCAAGGTCAGTGCCCACAGCTATTTCGGGGCGTCTTTCAGCTGCTGCCGGGCATTTGCAAGTTCCTCATGCGCCCAGCACGGGGCCTCGAGTTTGCCTTCAAGACTGAAATTCGGCCTGAACGCACGGATGGTCACTGCGGTCTGCGACGTGTTCCCTTCGCTTGTCCACACCTGAACCGGGCGTTTCTCGGTATACATCCGACCAAGCTCGTCTGCGGTCAGTGAGTCTGCCCCAGCTGATTTCGCGGACCTGTAGACAGTTGGCTTGTCCGAGATCGACAAACGGATCGGGTCGGCGGTGCTTACAACGGGGCGCTTTTCCTTGCCGTGAGACAACGGCGCAAGGCACTTGAAGGTTGCGACGACCCCACGCATGTCTGGCAGGACTTCGACGCGGGTATGCCACTGCTCGCCCAGCCGGACCATCGGATTTTTCCACAACCGTTTTCCCGTGATCCGCAACTGGACTTCGCGGCCCGACTCCAGGACCATATCCGAGGCCTCGAACCGATCAATGTAAGGATACCGGATGAGAAAGAAACCAAGCTTGGGCAGAACATCCTCAAGATTGTAGGGCAAAGGCAAGGTCTGCTCGGTGTGCCGCCGCGCAGTTTCCTGTGCTTTTTCACCTTTCGGACACATGCTCCGATTGCTGTCGTCATGCATGTTTCTTGGTCTTAACCAGCAGGTTTCTGTTATGATCTGAACGCCAGGCCACCAGCTTGGCAAAGAAACGATTGCAGACAGCGGAATGCTTTTCGCGATGTGCCGTGACCCCCACAAACCTGCATCATTTGGCAGCACAACCCACGACACTGTCGTTTGTTTCTGTCTAAGCTGCCGGACCGCCATCGTCAGATGCTTCATGCTGAAATCAAAGTCAGTATCCGGATCGTCGGGAATGCGCGCGACCTGTCCCGGGGCACATTTTCCTTCATTATCCTGACGGAGCGTTTCCTGGGACACCTTGGCGGAGGTGAGCAGGCAAAACATCCGGTTGCGCCATTCTTCTTCGATGTTCGGATTGTTAGGGTTCTGCATCACCGTCTTGAACGACTTCATGAGGTCGTCCTTGACATTGAGCGTGTTAAGTATGGTCACAAATGAAATGCCGCAATCCGTGACATTATCGGTCATCTGCGGGCCGGTGTCACCGATGCCCAGGATGGGTACGGATTGCGTGATCCGGGCCCTGTCCATCGTGCGATTGGCGCCGCCGCTGTTTTGCCCAAAGAGCGATGACAACGACCAACTCCTGCGGCTCTGTTCGAGCACGCTTTGCCCAACACCCTGCCGCGGATACACGGTGTAGCTGCGGGCAGACGCAAAGCACGACAGTTCGGAAAACAACCTCAGGGCTTCCTGCCGCCCAATCATCAAGGCGCAGAGCTCGATGTTTTGCGACGCGTTTTCTACGGTTGGATGTTCTGGGTTACTTTTGTCGCCAGCTTCAAACGACCGAAGCGCCCGTGTCCTTGAATTGAGGCAATTGGACGTTTCCTTGCGCAACCACTGCCGCCAGATGCCCATCTGACCACTGCCCAGTGCCTGCGCACCCGTTGCCCTGAAATCCTCGGAGATCGTCCGCACAATCAACTCGCAAGAGTTCAAATCGCACATGTCCTTGTCCAGCACAAAGTAGTCGTCAAGTCGACGGACCCGCCCGGCCGTATCGATCGGCGTGTTTTTGAGTTCGGCATGCACCAGATGCACAATTCCAATGTCGAGCAATGCCATCCGATGCGCGCCACATCTGCGCCAGAAATCCCCGGGGCCTTCAAAGGCTTCGGCCCATTTCCAGTGCTCGGGTTTCTCGACACTCTTTCTGATTTCGCCGACACTGAATTGCTGTCCTCGATACTCTTTGACCTGCTGCATCCTTGCATGGGTGCAGTTGCGCGACCATTCCGGCAAGACCAATGGGTCCAGGCTCAGGCTCCCAAGCAATTCGATCAAGGCAATCTGGTTGAGCCTTTGGGACTGCGGCTTGCAAGGGACCCTTAGCGATTTGTCCGACAACAGCTTTCTGAGTTCCAGTTTCCAGAACGCCTGCATGTTCGGATCCTGGGCCGTCGACGCACTTGCATTCTGCAGAGTCTCGCCTTGTTTCGGCGCATTCGCTTCGGAGAAATTCACAAAACTCTGTTCCAGCATCGCGTATTCCGGGCTGGCCGTTGTGCTTGGCCCGAACAACTCCCAGATGCTCATCGGTCCCCCGCCGCACGTACTTTGCAAATGATTGGCGATTTGATCGATGTCGGGCGGCGGCGGCCCGGAGTTTTGCTCAGGCGATCGCGTGTTTGCCTTGACCGTGTGAACGTCCGGAAGACCATTGGTTCCATCGTTTGCCCCGGGGGGCATCTCTGGGTTTCCCTTCGGTTGAGGGAAAAAAACCTCCAACAGACTCGATCCAACCGCTGGATCATCTGAAACCCCGTGCAAATGCGACCTGAAGACCTGAACAACATTCGATTGGTGCTGGTCCAGAACGATAGCTTTGAGGCTTTCGATATCCTCGCGCCAGGCCTCGCCGCGGCTCAGTCTGTTCACTTCCGCGATCAGCAATGCATTGGTGCGCGGGCTCAGCAAATAGTTGGTTTCAGGCTGATAAATGGACTTGCGATCGTTGATCATCCGCAGCGCGGTCTGTTGCAATTCGTCACGCACATCAATCAACAGTTCACCGTATTTTTGCAGAACCCATTCGGGATCCGATGGCTGTTCCAAAGTAATCGACACAGCCGCCACGGACGTGCTGTGATGCCGGGCCGGAGAGATCGTGAGGTCGAAATTAAGCCGTTGCAGAGTATTAGAGTAGGTATCATGCGCATCATCCAGAATGGACTGAAACTTTTCCTGTACCAATGTCTGGCGATAATAGTTGGCCGCCGCAAACTCGCTCAGCGGATCCTTTGCCAATCTGGCGCGGGCAGCAGGTTGATCATCAGGGGGGGTCGCCACACCTTGCGCATCAGCCGTTTGCAATGCGACCGATAAACCTTCGCTCAGGCTTCTGATTTCACTGGGTTGCGCGAACCTCTGGTCCGCGATCAGTTCGTCGACCGCGGCGATCCGGCTGTCGATCCACGCGCTTTCTTGAAGCCTTTGATTGATCAGCCTTTCGCGGGTAAACAATTGCGGTGAAGACACCGAGATAAGACCTTCGGAATCCGCGTCGTAAAAGATGCCCTGGTCATAAAGCCGGTCCACGGTCCAGCCGACAAGGCGAAAATAGAACACCAGAAATAGGACCAGCCCCACCGCCCCAATCGCTCCGAGCGGGCCAAGGTTTCGGAAATTCAACCAACCCAAAAGAGACCAGCCTTTTTTGGGCAACGGTTTGTCGACAGACGCGTCCGCTCCATCGTTTTTGCCAGAAGCCGATACCTCCATGTCCTAAGCCTTTCTTGCGGTGTTGTGCGTCACGCATCTGTCGATGAGATGATCGCGTACCGTCTTTACGGACATCCGGCAAAACGCTGTTTCCGTCGTATCGAAACGGCCCGTCTCGCCAAATTTATTGGACGGCGCACCGCCACCGCAAATCGAGAAGTGACCGCAGGATTTTTTGCATCGCGCCACGCCTTCGGCAATCTGAAGGTGACAGTCCCGAAACGCCTTGCTTCGGAAAATATCGCTCAGATCCCTGATCTGATGTACATTCCCAAACCGAAAGTCGTTGAATTCCGGTGCACGGACCCCAAGAAGCTCTGGGGAATAGGTTGAAATGTTACCCTCGAGGTCAATGGATATGATGGCCCCCGGCGCGTTTTCCTGATTGCGAACACTGCGGCCCATCCGAACCGTCGACAACATGTTCATCAGGTTGTCGACCTCTCTCAGCCTCGGGGCATCGTGGTGCGCGTCCAGCGTGTTCAGGAACCGTTCCAGGAATTCTCTTACGCGATCCTGCGAGCCGTTTTCCAAAAGCGTGGACGCTGTATTGGTGCCGTCAATCTCCTCGATGTTCAGACCGATCGACGTCGGCCCGGCATCGATCAATGCGTGTGCGACGTCTTCGGGTCGCGACAACGACGCTTCGGTTACGACTGCGATGATGTGAAACGGAATGCCGCGCGCGTTGAGCTTGTCGATACCTTTCATCGTGCTGTGCCACGTGCCGCGCCCACGCCTGTCCGTCCGGAACCGGTCGTTGATATCTGCCGGCCCATCCAGGCTCACGCCGACCGATACACCCGATTGAGACAGGTAATCGAGCCAGCCATGATCAATCAGCGTCGCATTGGTCTGAAAACTCTGCGACGCAACGCTGCACTGGCCCGCGGTTTCCAGGATTGAAACGGCGTCCACATACCAATCCGGTGAAAGAACCAGAGGCTCGCCGGCATGCCAAACCAACGTTGTCGTTTCATCGTAAAGATGACTGGCCAGGACGCTCGACCCAATGGATCGCAGCGTGTCCTGGCTCATTTTCCGAGGATCAGACCGCATTGGAAGGTAACAATAGGCGCAGTCGATGTTGCAAAAGGCTGTTGGCTGTAAAACCAGCAATTGCGTTTTGGCCAGACCTGTCAGCATCGGCTGAAACCGTCTAATAATTGACCCAGTTGCTCCAGTTGTTCCAGTTGTTCCAGTTATACCACTGGGCAAAACGCTTCATTGGCGCATTTGCATTGGAACTCTCATTGGACTGAACCTTTTTCGCAGCGTTTTCGATCTTGTCCCGGGCTT
>CAYGQZ010000023.1:1849-13275 GCA_964352055.1 uncultured Rhodobacterales bacterium | reverse complement strand
TGTTTGCCCTGTCAGCCTTGAACTGGCGGGCATTTTGCAAACGCAAATAGACAGCATATTTCGATTGAAGGCGATGGAACGGTGTTCGGTGCGCAGCCCTGCTGCAACACCCTGCCCCGCACGCGTCTCGCGCGCTCAGTAGCCGCTTTGAGAGATCAACAGGTTCAGGCGACGGGTCAGGCCATCATTGTCCCCAACCAGACTTACGTCGTCGCACACCCTGAAAACAATATCCTCGGCGATGGCCGTTGGCATGTTGGGACGGGCCTGCTGCACAAAGCTGACGAAATCAGTGCGCGGACTGTTGATAATTCTCCAGGATGGGATCGGACCGCGTTCGCATGGGTTCGTGATCAAATTGGCCGTATCCTGAGCGAAAGCCGCTCCGGAGAACAAAGATAGACATGTTGCTGCGCATAGAAAAATTTTCATCATTAAACTCTTTCGTTGGTTGCAGTCTCAGGCGTCGTACTCAGGACAGTAAATCCCACGCAACAGCCGACAGAATGAGTCCACACAGTTACCCGTTTCGCGCCATAAGGTTACGATTTTACAGAAAAAGGCAAGAGGCAACGATCTGTTGAAAGCCGCTGCAAGATCGAGATAATGCGGTCCGCCGCCGCCTTTTTTGGCGCCCAAAAAACGCTTGTGCGCCGTTCTGAGGCATACGAAAGCGTCGCTCTTGCGCAAGCAAAAGCCGGGCCGCCAAATGGCTGTGGGCCCCATCCTCGAACGATCCGCATGCGAAAGGCGGATCGCGGACGCATTCAACTTTTCTGCGAACTTTTCAAAAGACGCGCACGTTCCCGCGACACCCGATACGACCTGGTAAACGACTGTTTTGAATATAATAAAACAGCAGTCTTCGTACTCAAGCACAATCCACATGAACGGGCAGAGCAGCAACATCACGCACTGCAGAACAAACCTACAACACAGTTCAAACGCTGCTTAAAGGTTGGACCTGGTCGCGCGTTTCGCATCGTCCATTCCGTGCCGCAAAGAGTCAGACAGGATCGGGCGTTTCCAGAGTGCAAAATGCGCAGTGTTTGATGTCGGTGTTTCACACAAATTTGGTTAAATTGTTTGGGTAAAGGCGTTGTGCAAAAGCCACGCATATGCCTTGGTTTCGCCCTACGGTCGCATTTAACGACAATGAACGACCCGATGAACACAATCCTGGCACGCAAAGAAACATGGTTGACGGCGCATTGCCGCAATCAGACGGACATGAGGCGCACCGGATTCGCAACTGCTCCAGACACGACCATCGGCGACGATCCAAACTCGGCGCGGCGATCTTCGATCGATCGCCAGCCTTGAAGATCCGCCCGAAAGCGCCTTGCTGCCGACGGATGCGCAAGCATTGTGCCTGTTACCCATTGGTAACGCAGGTCACTCGGGCCGCACAACCTTTGTATCGGGCGATTCTGCCAGACCGAACGCGCGCATATGGAACCATGCGACAGGGGCTTGCCCGTCCAAAGACCAATCCGAAATGCTTGCCTGATCCTCCGGAATTGTATGTTGTCGGCTTGTCTGCAGCCTCGGAGACTCTAGACTGCTATCCTCAGGCGGAGACCCGAAATGACTGTTTTGGACCTACTGGAAGATGCAAAATCCCACATCGCAGCGACCGGCCTGACGGACGGGTTTCAAACGTGCGGTGTCCGCAATATGGGGATCGCGCAAACACACACGTCCAAAGCCACGACCTGCGCGGTTGTTGAACCCTTGATCGGTCTGGTCCTTCAAGGCGGCAAGGCGGTGCAGTACGGCGCACAGCAAGTGTCTTATCGGGCCGGAGATGTCATCGTTATCGGCCAATCCCTGCCCATGACATCCGCATTGATCGATGCGACACCCCAAGCGCCCTACATCGCCCTTTATGTGGGGATCGACCTGCAAGTCTTGCGCGGCGTCTATGCCGACATGGGCGGCGCGGCCACAGACGAAACCGGACCTGCCCTTGAATCCGGCCAAGCCAGCCTTGAAATAATTGATTCCATTGGGCGATTGTTCAAACTGCGCCGCGACCCGGTGGAAGAGCAAACCCTGGGCGCTGCGGCCTTGCGCGAGGTCTATTTCCGCGTGTTGCGCAGCGACAAGGGCCGCAATCTGCGCATGATCATACATGCCGACAGCAAGGCCAACCAGGTGGCAAGGGCCATCGCCCATATCCGCAAGGAGTACCGCAACACGATCAAGGCATCGGACCTGGCCGCCATTTCGGGCATGAGCGCGTCGGTCTTTTACGACACATTCAAGCGCATCACGGCCAACAGCCCGCTCCAGTTTCAAAAGGACTTGCGACTGACCGAGGCCATTGATCTGTTGCGCCAGACAGCGACGCCGATCTCTGAAGTTGCGCATCGCGTCGGCTATGAAAGCCCGGCACAGTTCAGTCGTGAGTTCTCCAAAAAGTTTGGAGCCCCGCCAAAAGCTTTTGCCGGGGCGTCGCTCTCCTGATGCATACTGTATTCGTCCTCAGTGTCGGAGAATTGTACAAGACATACGGAGGATCATCGGTGTCCGCGAAACCGTTCGGAGGGTAGGGTGTAACCCGCCCAGTTGGGCCACCCTGCCCGTTTTCACGAAAGGAAATTCGATGGCACTTTCTGATCAAACACCCACTCAATCCGGGTTTCATGCCAAAAGCACTGCGGCAGAAGTTCTGGCAGACATTGATCTGACCGGCAAAACCGCCATCGTGACAGGTGGTTACAGCGGCATTGGTCTGGAAACCGTCCGCGCGCTTGCCGACAAAGGCGCCACGGTGATCGTGCCCGTCCGCTCCGAGGCGAAAGCCAGGGAGAATATGTCGGGATTGAGCGGAGATATCCGGACCGCGCCCATGGATCTGGCGGGCGTGGCCACTGTCCGAAGGTTTGCAGAAACGATCAAGGACCAGCACAAAACTTTGGATCTGTTGATCAACAATGCAGGCGTCATGGCCAGCCCGGAATCCCGCGTCGGGCCCGGTTGGGAGTCGCAGTTCGGCATTTGCCACATTGGCCATTTTGCGCTCACAATGGCCCTGCTCCCCCTGCTGGAAGCAACCCAAGCAGCGCGCGTGGTGGCGCTGTCCTCGACCGCGCACAAGGTGTCAGACATCCGCTGGGACGACATTCAGTTCGAAAACACGGACTATGACAAGTGGCAGGCCTACGGGCAGGCAAAGACCGCGAACGCCCTGTTCGCCAATGCCTTGTCCCGCCGATTGAAACCAACGGGCGGCCTTGCCTTTTCGGTACATCCCGGTGGTATTTTCACACCCCTGCAACGGCATCTGCCGCAAGAGGAAATGATCGCCCTGGGATGGCTGGATGAGAACGGCGAACCGTCGGAACTTGCCAAGGCCGGCTTCAAGAACCCTGAACAGGGGGCCTCGACGACGGTTTGGGCTGCGACCTCGCCCCAGCTGGTTGGCAAACCCGGTGTCTATTGCGAGGATGCAGATATTGCGTCGCCCACCGAACCTGACAGCCCAACCGCCCGCTATTTTGGTGTGGACGCGCATGCCTGTGATGATGCTGCGGCAGAGCGGTTGTGGGAGATCAGCGAACGTTTGCTGGGCGCGGCCTGATCGCGCGTTTCGACAGGGGGCTCGGGCCGTCTCGATCCGGCCCGAACCCCTTGCCATCAGCGCCGCGCCAGTCGCGTGCTCAATAGGGTGAAGCCTGCGGTGACGGCGAGGACCACGGCGGCGATGATCGTTTCTTCGGCGGGGCGGTCACTGCCTGTTCCGCTGAGCCCGTAGACCCATGCGTAGTAGACCAGCGCCGACACCAAGGAGATGCTGAAGGCCATTTTCGCCCGTGCCACTGGCCCAAAGAGGGCGAATGCCCCCACAAGACCTGCGAAAGAGGCCAGCGCAAAGGCCACCCAGATCAAAAAGGGCGTTCCGTCGATGGCTGCGGCATGGGCGGCCGTCATGTGATCCGCCGCCACTGCCGCTGCCGTATCGACCGAAAACGCCAGCCAGAATTGGAGCAGGCCAAATGCGTACCAAAGGGCACCCAGCCCGGCGGCAAGCTTGATCCAGGCCGGTGACGCGTCACGACCGTTCATTGCAATTGATGTATTCATGATAAAGTCCTTTCACAGGGGAGGGAGGCCGCGCTCAGTTGAGCGGCCAGTTTTCAATGCCTTGGTTCTTTTTCGCGAGCAGGCCGAAAATGGGAGACAGCAGACCGACCATCCTGCCGGAAAAGGCGGGTTTGCCGGTTTCGCAGAGCGCTTTCAGGTTTGTACCGATGAACCCCTGCGCCGACGCCATTTCCTTGATCAGCTTGCCGCCGGCGATGGCGTTTTCGATGGTCAGCGTGAACTCCGTCCCGCCGTCCTGTGCGACCAGCGTGTAGGTGACCTTGCATTCGGGTTCGTCGATATTGGTCATCCGAAAGGTGTGTGCGTAGGTGTGCGGCGGATCGAAGGCGATGACCTCACCCACCACCATCGCCAGCTTTTTGTTGGGGTGCACCATCCGGTAGCGGGCACCGGGCTTCAGCCCGTCGGTGGTCTGACAGATCGAGCCAAAGAAAAAGGGCAAGGCCTTGTCCGTGGCGACAAGAGTGGACCACACCGTCTCGATCGGTGCCTTGATAAAGGTGCGATTGATGTTTGCCTTTTCAAAAACGGGTTCAGTCATCATCGGTATCCTTTTCCAACTTCCTTGCGGCCGCTTCGGCCGCGTGTTTGATC
Source organism: uncultured Rhodobacterales bacterium (assembly GCA_964352055.1). GTDB lineage: Bacteria > Pseudomonadota > Alphaproteobacteria > Rhodobacterales > Rhodobacteraceae > Tateyamaria. Next base: position 8,571 of record CAYGQZ010000023.1, on the reverse strand, counting down.
ATGTTCGCCCGGTCCGCCCAATGCGCGGAATAGGTGTCTGTCCAACGCGCGTGGATGTCCTGTATCGGCATCGCATTGAGGTAGAGCCTGCGCGTGCGGCCCTCTTTTTCGCTGATGACAAGATTGGCTTTTTCCAGAACCGCGAGGTGGTTCATGACAGCGATCCGGCTGACATCGAAATGGCTTGCCAGTTTCCCGACGGACAATCCGGGTTGCGCCCGCAGATGGTCCAACATCGCCCGCCGCGTTGTGTGCGCCAGCGCGTGAAAGACCGAATCCATGTCATCATTTGTAATCATGTAATTACATTATTACCTTTTATCGGCGAGTCAACTCCGTCGTTCGTATCTGCGCGCAGAGGCCGTCTTGTCGAATGATGGACGTGTTGGAACAGCCATAGGCCTGATCTTTTGCGGAAAACATGACCGGGCTGCGCCGCAAAAAGCATCTGTCGCAGCAACCGAACATTAAAAATTCTTTAGGAAGCCACCGACACGGTTTCTTTCCTTTAAAATTGTCTGCTAACAGGGTTCAACAACTTACAGTAGAGCTCCGATGACCCAGACCGTGTATGTTTACCAGTCCCTTGCCCGCGCCATTCACGACCACGGGATCACAACTGTTTTTGGGCTGATGGGCGACGCAAACCTGTTTCTCGTGGACAGTTTCGTGCGCGAGTGCGGCGCTAAATTTGTCGCGGCGACGCATGAGGCAAGCTCGGTTCTGATGGCAACCGCCTATGCGCGTGTGTCTGGCGCGGTAGGCGTGGCAACCGTCACACATGGGCCCGCCATGACCAATTGCATGACCGCGCTGACCGAAGCGGTGCGGGCGCGCCTTCCCCTTGTGATCCTCGCCGGTGACACGGCAACGCGCCATCCCCGCCACCTGCAAAGCATCGATCAGCGCGCCTTGGTCGAGGTCAGCGGCGCGGGATTCGAGCAACTGCGTGCCCCCGATACAACCTGTCAGGACGTGGCCCGCGCCTTTTACCGCGCCCGTGTTGAGCGGCGCCCCATCGTCCTGAACATGCCTGCGGACTTCATGTGGCAAGAAACGCGCCATGACCCACAGATCCTGGACGTGTCCACAACGCAGGGCGCGCCGGCGCCCGGTGACATGCTGGACAACGCGATTGGCATGATCGCAGCGGCCCGACGCCCTCTTATCCTCGCTGGCGGCGGTGCCATCGCGGCAAAGGATCTGTTGGTTCAGCTTGCCGACCGGCTTGAGGCTCCGCTGGCCACCACGCTGAACGCAAACGCGCTGTTTGCCCATCACCCGTTCAATATCGGTATTTTCGGCACCCTTTCGACCCCGGCGGCATATGACGTGATCGCGCAATCCGATTGCGTTTTGTGCTTTGGCAGCGGCCTGAACGATTTCACCACCGATCACGGCAAACTTCTCAAAGGCAAACGGGTCGTGCAGATCGATACGGATCCGGAGGCCATCGGCGGCATTGTCCATCCCGATGCCGCCCTCATTGCTGATGCAGGCCAGACGGCGGACACCATTCTGTATTGGTTGAACGAAGCCGAGGTGCCGTCCAGCGGGTTTACCCGTGACCTGGGCACAGGCACGCTTGCCGTTCATCCCCCCGCGCCAGACAAGACGGCCCCAGGATGCATCAATTACGTGAGCGCTCTTGATCGGCTGGATGCCGCCCTGCCCCCGGATCGGCTTTTGGTGACCGATGGGGGCCGCTTCATGACAGAGGTGTGGTGTCGTGTTTCTGTCCCTGATCCTCAAAGTTTTGTCAGCACGGTGTACTTCGGTTCGATTGGACTTGGTCTGCCGCAGGCAATCGGCGCGGCGGTCGCAGCCCCCGAACGGCCCGTGGTCCTGTTTTCTGGCGATGGCGGGTTCATGATGGGCGGTGTCGCCGAATTCAGCACCGCCGTGCGCCTTGGATTGAACCTGATTGTCATCATCGCCAACGATTCCGCTTATGGCGCAGAGCACATCCAGTTCACCGACCGCAATATGGACCCCAGCCTTTCGGAGTTCGAATGGCCCTCTTTCGTCGCCCTCGCCAAGTCCATGGGGGCGGACGGGATTGAGGTTCGCTCCATGCCCGAGCTTGAAACTGCCCTGACCGCGCTGGATCAAAGACGCGGCCCATTTCTGATCGATCTGCGACTCGACCCGCACGATGTTCCACGCATGCGAATCTGAAGCAAAGCCACGAATCACTATTAAAGGGCGTCCAGCTCAGCTCGGCACGACCCCGTTATTCTCAGAATGTCGGTGGGGTGCAGGCGCTGATGACCCGGCATGCCTCGGTACTGATATTGCGAAAGCGGTGCGGGCGGGTGCTGTCGAACAGATAGCCTTCGCCGGGGCCCAACACACGGACCTGATCGCCAACGGTGATTTCGATTTCGCCATAGATGACGACACCTGCCTCTTCGCCCTGATGTGTCATCAGTGTCGGCCCGGTATCTGCCGCAGGCGGATAAACCTCGTCCAGAACCTGTAGCGCGTGGGTCATTGCATTGCCCAGTTGGCGCAGGGACAAGGACCCGTCGCCGTGCTGTGGTGCAACCTCGGTAAACTCATCAGCTCTATAGAAGAACTTTTCCGCATCGGTCTCTTCCAGCGTCGCAAAGAACTCTGCAACACTCATCGGAATGGCATCGAGAAGGCTTTTGAGCGAGGCAATGGACGGGCTGGTCTTGTTCTGTTCGATCAGAGAGACGGTGCCATTGGTCAGACCCGCACGGGCGGCGAGTTCGCGTTGCGACAACCCGTGCGCCTTGCGCAGCGCTTTCAGTTTTTCACCGATGTCCAAAAAGACGCTCCCGACTTGTTCCTTGCCACCTGACATGCCCTGCACGGCCTCGGATTTCCACCGGCAAAATGCCTGTACGCCTGGAGGCTGTAGAGACGATGTAGCGCCACAGGCTGCATCGAAAAGCAATTGACAGATTTATTAAACACCTTATGAAAATATTAAACACGCGAATTGCGTCGTTCGCCAGCTTGTCATTATGAGGACACTTGACCCATGCCTTCCACGCCCAAGAAAAAGCAAATCAGCACGGTCGCGAAACCTAAACCTGTCGTGTCAGTCGTGCCCAATATTGCGGATCATGGCAAGACAAATGCGGCGCTGATCGCCCGCCGCGAGGCTGCCGTTGCACGCGGTGTCGCCTCGGCTGCCCCTATTTTTGCCAAGCGGGCCGAAAATGCGGAGCTTTGGGATGTTGAAGGCAATCGCTATGTCGATTTTGCCGGTGGCATCGCGGTTCTGAACACGGGCCACAGGCACCCCAAGGTCATTGCAGCCGCCAAGGCGCAGGAAGACCACTATACCCATACCAGCTTTCAGGTTGTGCCCTACGAGCCGTATATCGCGCTGGCCGAAAAGCTGAACGCACTGGCCCCCGGTGCCGAACCCAAAAAGACACTGCTGGTCACAACCGGTGCCGAAGCGGTTGAAAACGCCGTCAAGATCGCGCGCGCTGCAACTGGTCGTCCGGGCGTCATCGCCTTTACCGGCGGATATCACGGCCGCACGCTTTTGACCCTTGGCATGACCGGCAAGATCAGCCCCTACAAGAAGGACGTGGGCCCCTTCCCTTCCGACATCTTCCGCGCACCGTTCCCAAGTGTTCGCGACGGGATCACGGTCGCGGATGCGCTGACCGGCTTGCAGAACCTGTTTCTGACGGATGCCCAGCCCGAGCGGGTGGCCGCAATCATCATCGAACCGGTTCTGGGCGAGGGCGGGTACACCCCTGTGCCCTTCGAGATGATGCAAGCCCTGCGCGAAATCTGCGATACACATGGCATTGTGCTGATTGCCGACGAAATCCAGGCAGGCTTTGGCCGGACCGGCACGTGGTTCGCGGTCGAACATTCCGGCGTTGTGCCGGATCTGATCACCGTGGCCAAGTCGATGGCGGGTGGCTATCCGATTGCCGGTGTCATCGGCAAGGCGGACATCATGGACGCCGTTATTCCGGGCGGTTTGGGTGGCACCTACGGTGGCAACCCGGTGGCCTGCGCCGCGGCGCTCGCGGCCATTGAGGCGATCGAGGAAGAGGGTCTGCTTGCGCGCTCAACAGCGCTGGGTGAAACCTTCCGCGCCCGCTTTGCCGAGATCGGCGCGCGCGTCGCCCCCTACCGGATGTGGGACATTCGCGGTCTGGGCGCGATGCTGGCCGTTGAGTTTGTGACGGATTTCGATACAGCGACGCCGGACGCGAATTTGACCAAGTCGGTTGTCGCCCATGCGCTGAAACGCGGCCTGATCCTGCTGGCCTGCGGCATGCATGGCAACGCCCTGCGCATCATGGTTCCGCTGACCGCATCCGACGATATCATCGAGGAAGGGATCGCGATTTTCGAAGCGGCCCTTGCCGATGCGATTGCTGAAGGCCACTGACCCTTCGGCCCGAAACACGGCATGCGGGTGGCGTTGCTGAGTGCCCGCATGTGACACGACCGGTTCAATCCAGATCCGGCAGACAGACAACACTCACGGCGCGCCGCTGGGAATGGCGCAGGCTCCGGTCCGATTTGACGATGACGTATGATCCTGTGAGTTCCGGGCCAGTCGTACAACGGCCCGATCAGGTTACCACCGTCGGTTTTTTGGGCGCCAACAAGGCGTGCTTCTTGCGAAAACGCTGAAAATACAGAGGTTTAAAATGAAGGGTTGCGCAGCGTTTTGATCTGCGTTGAACTTAACAAAGGAGCATTCGTCGATTCCAAGTGAGTATTATGGTATCAAGTCGCAGTTGAACAACATGCACCTTGCGGATCAGGAACCGCAGATAATCGCTGCACAAGCGACAGACGGACTTCAAGATAAAAACCAAACTCAAACAGGGAGAATGAGATGAAGTTTTGGAAACAGTTTGCAGTCATGGGGGCGCTGCTTGTCGGATCGCCCGCAGTGGCTCAGGAACAGTTCATTACCATCGGAACGGGTGGCCAGACAGGTGTTTACTTTGTCGTTGGTCAGTCGATCTGCCGACTGGTGAACCGCGGCACCGCCGAACACAACCTCAAGTGCACAGCACCCTCGACCGGCGGATCCATTGCCAACATCAATGCGATCATGGCGGGTGACATGGATATGGGCGTCGCCCAATCCGACTGGCAGTACCACGCCTATAACGGCACATCAGAATTCGAAGGCAACAAGTTCGAAGATGCGCGGGCCGTGTTCTCGGTCCATGGTGAGCCGTTTACCGTGATTGCACGTGCAGACGCAGGCATTTCCGAATTTGCCGATCTGAAAGGCAAGCGGGTCAACATCGGCAACCCCGGTTCAGGCCAGTATGCAACAATGCAGGTCGTCATGGACGCGCTTGGCTGGACAATGGCTGACTTTGCACTGGCGTCCGAGCTGAAGCCTGCAGAACAGGCCGCTGCTCTGGGCGACAACAAGGTTGACGCAATCATCTATACCGTGGGTCACCCCAATGGCTCCATCCAGGAAGCCGTATCCACCGTCGATGCCGTCCTGATCCCGGTCACCGGCCCGGAAATCGACGCGCTGATCGCGAACAACCCTTACTACGCGGCGGCATCAATCCCCGGCGGCATGTACAAGGGTTCGGACAATGAAACCAACACGTTCGGCGTGAAAGCGACGTTTGTGACATCGGCAAATGTCGATGATGAAGTTGTGTATCAGGTCGTGAAGGCCGTCTTTGACAACTTTGACCGGTTCAAGCGCCTGCACCCTGCGTTCGAAAACCTGACGCAAGAGGAAATGATCAGCGCAGGCCTGTCCGCACCGCTGCACGAAGGTGCTGCACGCTACTACCGCGAGCAGGGCTGGATCCAGTAATCCGGTTCGCCTGACGGACGACAAAAAACAGGTGCGGCGGCAGGACCGGCGCACCGACACAATCCATACAAAGGCCGGTTAACGCGCCATGGGGGGATAAAATGACCAACAATCCAGATCAACAAAAGGCGGCAGCCGTCGAAAACGCTGCAGCCGGACGGGGTGGCCTGTCGCAGGCCGAATTGGACGAACTTGTCGCGTCCTCCGATACCGGTGGCCGCGGCGCGCTGGGTCCTGTCGGTGTGTTTCTGACCTGTGTTGCCCTGGCCTGGTCGCTGTTCCAGCTCTGGATTGCATCGCCGCTGCCCTTCATGGTGGGCTGGGGTGTCTTCAATGACACCGAAAGCCGGTCCATCCATCTGGCCTTTGCGATGTTCCTTGCCTTTGCCGCCTTTCCGGCAGCACACACCAAGTTCCAGATCGGGCTTGGTGTTGTTGTGCCCGTTGTGCTTGCGTTTCTGTTCATGGTCGGTGCCAAGGAAGGCACGGCGACCTGGTGGATTCCGATTGTTGCTGCGGGCGTCGTCGGTGCCGTCCTGCTCGGCTCGCCCAAAGACCGGGTACCGGTTTGGGAATGGGCCCTTGCCGTCGTCGGAGCCCTGGCCGCACTCTACCTATACGTCTATTACCGCGATATCGCGAGCCGGGTCGGCGCACCGATCACGCAGGACTTTGTCGTGGCCGTGATTGGCCTGATGCTGCTGCTTGAGGCAACGCGCCGCGCCCTTGGGCCCGCGCTCATGATCGTGGCGTCTGTCTTTCTTGTGTACACCGTGCTGGGCCCCAACATGCCCAGCATTATCGCGCACAAGGGCAACAGCCTGTCGGAGATTGTGAACCACCAGTGGATCACCACCGAAGGCGTGTTTGGCATCGCCCTTGGCGTCTCCACCAGCTTTGTGTTCCTCTTTGT
>CAYGQZ010000023.1:0-1749 GCA_964352055.1 uncultured Rhodobacterales bacterium | reverse complement strand
AAGGCGTGTTTGGCATCGCCCTTGGCGTCTCCACCAGCTTTGTGTTCCTCTTTGTGCTCTTTGGCTCGCTTCTGGATCGGGCCGGTGCGGGCAACTACTTCATCCAGGTGGCCTTCAGCCTCATGGGGCACATGAAGGGTGGCCCGGCCAAGGCCGCCGTGGTGTCCTCTGCCATGACCGGACTGATTTCCGGATCGTCCATCGCCAACGTTGTGACCACGGGGACATTCACCATTCCGCTGATGAAAAAGGTCGGCTTCAGCTCTGAAAAGGCAGGCGCGGTCGAGGTTGCGTCCTCCGTCAATGGTCAGATCATGCCGCCCGTCATGGGGGCTGCGGCTTTCCTGATGGTGGAATATGTGGGTATCCCCTATTTCGACGTGGTCAAGCACGCCTTCCTGCCTGCGGTGATTTCCTACATCGCGCTGGTCTACATCGTCCACCTCGAAGCCCTCAAGGCCGGAATGGAAGGGTTGCCGCGCGCCTATACGCCCAAGCCTATCGTCCAGCGTCTGATCGGCATTGCCTTCACCATCGCCGCGATCTGCGCAATCTCCTTTGCCGTCTACTATGGCATGGGGTGGATCCGTCCGGCCTTCCCCGAAACGGCGGGTTACATCATCTTTGGGTTCTTGACGCTGGTCTATATCGGCCTGCTCTATATCGCATCCAAAGAAGAGCCGCTGGAACTGGATGACCCGAATGCGCCGGTCACTGCACTGCCACTGCCGGGGCCAACCATCCGGTCCGGGCTGCACTTTATCCTGCCTGTCGTGGTCCTGGTCTGGGCCTTGATGGTCGACCGTCTGTCACCCGGCCTTTCGGCGTTCTGGGCGACGACTTACATGGTGTTCATCCTTGTCACCCAGCGTCCGCTGACCGCGATCATGCGGGGCCAGGGCAAACTGGGCAACGCCATCAAGCAAGGCGGCGTGGATCTGATCGACGGTCTGGAAACCGGTGCGCGCAACATGATCGGCATCGGCATCGCCACAGCGACTGCGGGTATCATCGTGGGTGCCGTCAGCCAGACCGGTGTGGGCTCCGCCCTTGCCGATGTGGTTGAGGTGCTGTCGGGTGGCAATATCCTGGCCATTCTGTTGCTGACGGCCGTGTTGTCCCTGATCCTCGGGATGGGCCTGCCGACGACGGCGAACTACATCGTGGTGTCGGCCCTGCTCGCCCCGGTCATCGTGACGCTGGGCCAGCAAAACGGGCTGATCGTGCCGTTGATTGCGGTGCACCTGTTTGTGTTCTACTTCGGGATCATGGCGGACGTGACGCCGCCCGTGGGGCTTGCCAGTTTTGCGGCCGCCGCCGTGTCGGGCGGCGATCCGATCAAGACCGGGGTGGTTGCGTTCTTCTACAGCTTGCGCACGGCCGCCCTGCCCTTCCTCTTTATCTTCAACACCGAGTTGTTGCTGATCGGGGTCACCTGGGCGCAGGGCATATTCGTGTTCATTGTCGCAACCGTCGCGATGCTGCTGTTCGCAGCAGCAACCCAAGGGTGGTTTATCGCAAAGAACCGGATTTACGAGACGATCGCGCTGCTTTTGGTGGCCTTCACCTTGTTCCGCCCCGGCTTCTGGATGGATATGATCATCGCGCCCTATGACGATGTAGCACCGCAAGAGATTGCTGTCGCCGCATCTGAAACCGAACCCGGCGAATACCTGAGATTGCGTGTGGCGGGCCTGAACGATCTGGGCGATCCCATCGAATTCGTGGCCCTTCTGACCATCGAAGACG
>CAYGQZ010000022.1:26171-27981 GCA_964352055.1 uncultured Rhodobacterales bacterium | reverse complement strand
CCGCCCTGCCCTTCCTCTTTATCTTCAACACCGAGTTGTTGCTGATCGGGGTCACATGGGCGCAGGGCATATTCGTGTTCATTGTCGCGACAGTTGCGATGCTGCTGTTCGCAGCCGCAACCCAAGGGTGGTTCATGGCAAAGAACCGGATATACGAGACACTCGCGCTGCTTCTGATTGCGTTCACCCTGTTCCGCCCGGGCTTCTGGATGGATATGATCATCGCGCCCTACGACGATGTACCGCCGCAAGAGATTGCTGTCGCCGCATCTGAAACCGAACCCGGCGAATACCTGCGATTGCGTGTGGCGGGTCTGAACGATCTGGGCGATCCCATCGAATTCGTGGCCCTTCTGACCATCGAAGACGGCGCAACCGGCGAAGAACGTCTGGAAAATGCTGGCCTCATGTTCCGCAACGAAGGCGACACGATGATCATCGACGATGTCGCCTTTGGAAGTGCCGCCGAAACCGCCGGCCTGGATTGGGATCAGGAAGTGTTGCAGGTCTTGCGGCCCGCGTCGCAGCCCAGCAAATACTTCATGTTCATCCCGGCTCTGTTGCTGCTGGCCGGTGTCATCGCCTTGCAGCGCGGACGCGCCGCGCGCACCCCCCGCAAGCCTGCGGCAGCCTAGAGGAGAGCCTGATGTTCAATACTGTTCTACTCACCATCGACCTGAATACGAAACCATCCTGGGAAAAGGCATTGCCGCAGGCCATCGAACTGGTGCGGACGTCCGGCGGCACCTTGCATCTGCTCTCGGTCGTGCCTGAAATCGGCTCTGCCTGGGTCGAGGGGTTTTTTCCGGAGAACTTCGAACACAAGGCCGTAGAAGCCGCGGCAGCGGCGCTGGATGGTCTGGTCAAGGCGCAAGTCCCCGAAGACATCAACGTCAAGCAGCACCTTGCTTTCGGCGATATCTACGAAAAGGTGCTGGCGACCATCGAAGAGACGGCGTGTGATCTGGTGGTCATGGCCTCTCACAAACCGGACCGCGTGCGCGAATTTCTGGTCGGCTCGAACGCAGACCGGGTTGTGCGTCGTTCCCCTGTTTCAGTTCTGGTCGTAAGGGCGTAAGGAATGCGTAACGCGGAGAAAACGGTTGCCCCATCAGGGCACCTCCGCAATTACGGAGCTCCTAAAACATGACCCCTTTCGCAATTGCCGGCGTGCAGATGTACGTCAATGCCCTTCAACCGAATGTCGATGGGATGATCCAGCGCCTCGACATCCTGATGGCGCGCTTTCCCTGGACCCAGATGGTGCTGTTCAGCGAACTGGCGCCTTTCGGTCCGCTTGAACGGTTCAAACAGCCACAGGAAAACGAGACCATTGACCGGTTTTGCGAGGCGGCACGCCGCCACAAGCTCTGGCTGATCCCCGGTTCGATGTTCCTGACCCATCCCGAGGACGGCAAGGTCTACAACACGTCGCTGGTGATCGACCCGGACGGCAACGTGATCCGGCGCTATGCCAAGATGTTTCCGTTTCTGCCCTACGAATCAGGCATCGCGGCAGGCACAGATTTCTGCGTCTTTGACGTGCCGGATGTGGGCCGGTTCGGCCTGTCGATCTGCTATGACATGTGGTTCCCCGAAACCACACGGCAACTGACGTCGCAGGGCGTCGAAGTGCTGTTGCACCCGGTCCTGACGGGCACGACGGACCGCGATGCAGAGCTTGCCATTGCCCGCGCGACCGCGGCCCAGTTCCAATGCTATGTCTTTGATGTGAATGGCCTCGGCGCGGGTGGCGTGGGCAAATCCTGTGTGGTCGATCCGACCTCGTTGCTGCTCCACCAGTCCGCGG
>CAYGQZ010000022.1:24186-26071 GCA_964352055.1 uncultured Rhodobacterales bacterium | reverse complement strand
GTGGGCAAATCCTGTGTGGTCGATCCGACCTCGTTGCTGCTCCACCAGTCCGCGGGTCAAGAGGACATGTTCCCGATCGAGGTCGATCTGTCGATGGTACGCCGCCAGCGCGAAACCGGGCTCAAGGGTCTGGGCCAAGTCCTAAAAAGCTTTCGCGACCGGTCCGTCGATTTCTCGGTCTATGACCGGGCCAGCGGCACAGACGAATTCCTCAAGACACTGGGACCTCTGGAGGTTCCACAGCAAGGATCGCGGGCGGGTTTGCACGTCGATGTTCCGGCTTCTGTCGAAGCGGAGCGGAACGCACACCACAGACCGCAAATGGGTATCGGCGTATCGCCCATCATGGGCAAGACAATCAGCGGCTGATCGACGACGGCCTTCGGTACTCATTCCGACTGTCCTCAATCGTTCTTGGCCACCACACGGAAGGACGATTGATGGACTCGGTCAGCGACTATTACTCCGCCACCCAATTGCGCACGGACAGATGGACCGCCCTGCGCGAAATTACCGCAGCTGTTGCCAAGAAGCCGCTGACCAAGGTCACCGCCAAGGATCGCGACCGCATACAGGAGCTTTTCGGCTCTCTTGCCTTGATCGAACCCTACTGGGCGTTCCCCGGCATGTCCGCTTTTGACCATTTGCGGCGCTTGCTGGACCATAACAGTTTCGACGACCTTGCCTTTGCCGTGCACCGTGTCACGCGGGCCCTGACCACAGGGGCCTACCGGCGTCGGTCCATTCCGCTGGAACGCGACAGCATTGACAAGGAAGAACATGACGACGAGGCGCTGTTGTCGCCCGAAGCCCGCGCCTTGACCAAGCCCTATTTCGAAGTGCTGATCGTCGACAGTGTCAGCGAACAGCAGGAACGCTGGCTCAAGAACAATGTCCTGCGGATGCGGCGGCCCGAAGATCCGTTCCTGTACGAAGCCGTCGTGGTTCCCAGCCTCGAAGATGCGCTGATCGCGGTTCTGTTCAATCACAACATTCAGGCCATCGTCGTGCGTCCGGGGCTTGAGCTGAAATCAAGCAACGAGAACGAAATCCTGCACAGCTTTCTCGACCGCGCCGGTGGCAGCGATACCATCGACGCAATGCAACCGGACGTTTATGGCCCTGAACTCTGCCGCCTGATTGCCCGCGTGCGCCCCGAACTTGACGCCTATCTTGTCACGGACCGTTCGGTCGAAGACATTGCCGGGCTGGATCTGGGCATCTGCCGCCGTGTCTTCTACAATCAGGAAGACTTCATGGAATTGCACCTCAACATCCTGCGCGGTGTCGAGGCACGCAACAAGACGCCCTTCTTCACCGCACTGGTGGACTATTCCAAACAACCCACCGGCGTGTTCCATGCCATGCCGATCAGTCGCGGCAAATCGATCACGCGGTCGCACTGGATTCAGGACATGGGCGCGTTTTACGGGCCCAATATCTTTCTGGCCGAAACCTCGGCCACGTCCGGCGGGCTCGACAGCCTGCTGGAACCGCACGGGCCGATCAAACGCGCGCAGGAACTGGCCAGCCGGGCCTTTGGCTCCAAGCAAACCTTCTTTGCCACCAACGGCACATCCACCTGCAACAAGATTGTCGTGCAGGCGGTGGTTCGGCCCGGTGACATCGTTCTGGTGGACCGCGATTGCCACAAATCGCACCACTACGGCATGGTGCTGGCCGGGGCCGAGGTGGTCTATCTCGACAGCTACCCGCTGAACGAATACTCGATGTACGGCGCTGTGCCCCTGCGCGAGATCAAGCACCAGCTTCTGGCGCTGAAGGCCGCTGGCAAGCTGGATCGGGTCCGCATGCTGCTGTTGACCAACTGCACCTTTGACGGGCTGGTCTACAACGTGCAGCGGGTGATGGAGGAATGCCTCGC
>CAYGQZ010000022.1:22973-24086 GCA_964352055.1 uncultured Rhodobacterales bacterium | reverse complement strand
AACGATCAGGATTTCAAAGGCGAGGTCGAGCAAAGCTTCCACGAAGCCTACATGACCCATACCTCGACCTCTCCGAACTACCAGATCATTGCCTCGCTGGATGTCGGACGGCGGCAGGTCGAACTGGAAGGGTTCGAATTTGTGCAGCGCCAGATCGAAGCGGCCATGTCGATGCGCCGCGCCATCAGCAGCCATCCCCTTTTGCAAAAGTACTTCAAGGTCCTGACGGCGGGCGACATGATACCCGACCACCACAGGCAAAGCGGCGTCACCAGCTATTTCGACAATGAGCAGGGCTGGACCGACATGTGGGATTGCTGGCAACAGGATGACTTTGTCCTGGACGCCACCCGCGTGACCCTTGCCGTCGGCGGCACAGGCTGGGACGGCGACACGTTCAAGAACGATGTTCTGATGGACAAGTATGGCATCCAGATCAACAAGACGTCACGCAATACCGTACTGTTCATGACCAATATCGGCACAACACGGTCCTCTGTCGCCTACCTGATCGAGGTGCTGGTCGAGATCGCGAATGAGCTGGACGAGCTGCTGGATGACGCCTCCAAGATGGAGCGGCTGTCCTTTGACCGGCGGGTAAAGAACCTGACCGAAAACTATCCGCCGCTACCGGATTTCAGCCGCTTCCACGACGCCTTCCGCCCCGATACGGTGACACCCGAGGGTGACATTCGCGCCGCATATTACCTCAGCTATGATGAGCGCAATTGCGATTACATGGAACTGGGCGGACCGCTCATGGAGATGCTGGAGGCAGGCCAGGAAGTCGTCTCGGCCAGCTTTATCATCCCCTACCCGCCCGGCTTTCCCATTCTGGTTCCGGGTCAGGTCATCAGCAAGGAAATCCTGTCCTTCATGATGGCGCTGGATGTCAACGAAATCCACGGCTACCGCGCCGATCTGGGTCTGCGCGTCTTTACACCTGAGGCGCTGACCTCGCTTCCCAATGCCACCAAAGCCAAGACTGCAGCCGAATAAGAAAGGAAACCCCATGGCCACCGTGCTCAATAATATCTCGGAGATCCGTCGCTTTTTTCATCGCAACGAGGATCCGATCTACTTCATTTCGGCGACAAACTTCAATCTGCTCGG
>CAYGQZ010000022.1:0-22873 GCA_964352055.1 uncultured Rhodobacterales bacterium | reverse complement strand
AGCATGGACAACAAGATCGAAACCGTCCGGATCGGCAACAAGGCTGGCGTGCCGTCGGTGCCGAACGTGCTGGCCGAGGTCAAGGATTACGACGACCTCAAGGCCACCTGCGAAAAGGCAGGGATCGGCCATGACCTGGTGCTGCAATCGGCCTTTGGCGATTCCGGGCACACGACGTTCTTCATCAAATCCGAAGCCGATTTCCGCCGCCACGAACACGAAATCGTCGGCGAGGGCGAAATCAAGATCATGAAGCGCATCGACTGCCGGGGATCGGCCATCGAAGCCTGTGCCACCAAGGAAGGCACGATCGTTGGCCCGCTGATGACTGAACTTGTCGGTTTCAAGGAACTGACACCCTATCGCGGCGGTTGGTGCGGCAACGAAATCCTGTCGACGGCCTTCCCGCCCAAAGTCCGTCAGCAAGCCCGCGAACTGACCTTCAAATTCGGGGAACAACTGCGCAAGGAAGGGTACCGGGGCTATTTCGAGCTTGATTTCCTGATCGACAAGAAAACCGGCGAACTTTGGCTGGGTGAATTGAACCCGCGGATCACAGGGGCCTCGTCGATGACAAACCATGCGGCCTTTGCCCATGCGGACGCGCCCTTGTTCCTGTTTCACCTGCTCGAATTCTCGCGCAAGAAGTTCAACCTGGACACGACCGAGTTGAACAACCGCTGGGCCAACCCCGACATGATCGACAGCTGGTCGCAGATGGTTGTCAAACACACCGATGACAGCGTGGATATCTGCACGGCCGCCCCTGAAACCGGCATTTACAAGATGCTTGAGGATGGGCGCGTTGTGTTCGACCGCTTCGACTATCACCGCCGGGCCGTGGAATCCGAGAACGAAGCGTTCTTCCTGCGGATCCTGCAACCGGGCGACTACCGCTATGAGGGGGCCGATATCGGCATTCTCGTGACGCGGGGCCGGTCGATGACCAAAAGCTTCCAGCTGAACGAACGGGCCAAAAGGTGGATTCACGGGATCAAGAGCACGGTGACGGGACAACCCTTGCCCGTTGCGAACGCGGGCCCCGCACTGGCCGATCCCGCCTTCAAGATCCTGTAAGGAACGCAGATGCTTTGGCGCGCCCTGAGCGAGGACACGCCCGGCCCGAAATGGGCCGGGCTGTTCTCGGAATACTGGCCGGATTATCACCGTTGGTGGTTGAAGGAAGGGGACGCCGCAAGGCCGACCTATCTGGAAAGCAGCCGCGCGCTCAAAGACCATATGCCCGAGATCATGCCGCTTTACGAAAACCTGTGCGATCTGGCAGGCGGCGGGGATCAGGCGGCGCGGTTTCTCAGCTTTTTTTGCCCACCCCCCTATCTGTCGGGGTGTTCGCAGGCAATCTGGACAGGCGAAGAGCCTGTTCTGGTGCGCAACTACGATTACGATCCCAACGCCTTTGACAGCCTTGTGCTGCGCACCGGGTGGCAAGGCCGTCAGGTGATCGGCACCTCTGACGGGCTTTGGGGCCTTGTTGACGGCATGAACGATGCCGGGCTGGCCATATCGCTGACCTTTGGCGGCCGCCGGATTGTCGGCAACGGCTTCGGCGTCCCGCTGATCCTGCGATACGTGCTGCAAACCTGCGAAACGGCGGAAGAGGCGGGCAAGGCGTTGGCCCGCATCCCCACGCACATGAGCTATAACGTCACCGTTCTGGATGCCAAACGGCGCTATCTGACGGCGATGATGTCCCCGGACCGGCCCGCCGTGATCACCCATGCTGCCGTTGCGACCAATCATCAGGAAAATGTGGAGTGGGTGAGCCATGCCCGCTTTACGGCGACGGTCGAACGGGAACGGTTCCTGCTGCAACGGCTGACGCTGCACCGCGATCCGCAAGACAAATTCATCAGCGCCTTCCTGCGCCCGCCGCTTTATTCCACCGCCTTTAACGCTGGGTTCGGAACGCTATACACTGCCGTGTATCGTCCCCGACTGGGCGAGATGGAGATCAGATGGCCGGGTACGGTCTGGCCTCTATCCTTTGACCATTTTCAAGAAGGTGGCCGCCACGTGCAAATCCCCGGTGCCGCCTAAAGGAACACGCCATGTCTCATATTTTTCCCCGCCATACCAAGCAGTTGCCACCCGTCGCGGTACGCGGGGAGGGCTGCTATCTCTATGACGAGACGGGCAAGCAGTATCTGGATGCCTCCGGTGGGGCCGCCGTGTCCTGCCTTGGTCATGGTGATCAGACGATCATCGACGCAGTCAAGGCGCAGCTCGACAGGCTTGCCTATGCGCATACCGGATTTCTGACATCGGAACCCGCCGAAACGCTGGCCGATCTCTTGATCGAACATGCGCCCGGCGACCTCGATCGGGTCTATCTGGTGTCCGGCGGGTCCGAGGCGATGGAGGCCGCCCTCAAACTCGCGCGCCAGTATTTTGTGGAAAAAGGCGAGCCCAAGCGCGGGCGGCTGATCGCGCGCAAGCAAAGCTATCACGGCAACACCATGGGGGCGCTGTCTGCGGGCGGAAACGAATGGCGGCGGGCGCAGTTTGGCCCCCTGCTGATTGACATGAGCCACATCGATCCCTGCTATGAATACCGCCTGAAACGCGACGACGAAACGCCCGAGGAATATGGCCTGCGCGCCGCAAACCTGCTCGAAGAGGAACTGCTGCGGGTGGGCCCTGAAAACGTAATGGCCTTTGCCGCCGAACCCGTTGTCGGGGCCACGGCTGGTGCATTGGCCCCTGCCCCAGGCTATTTCAAACGCATCCGTGAGATTTGCGACCAATACGGCATCTTGCTGATCCTCGATGAAGTCATGTGCGGCATGGGGCGGACAGGCAGCCTTTTTGCCTGCGAACAGGACGGTGTCGCCCCCGACATCCTGTGCATCGCCAAAGGATTGGGCGCAGGATATCAACCCATCGGGGCCATGCTGTGCAGCCGCGAGATTTATAAGACGATCGAAAACGGCAGCGGGTTCTTTCAGCACGGGCACACCTATCTGGGCCACCCGACAGCCGCTGCCGCAGGGGTGGCTGTCGTCAATGCCATGCTGGACCGCGGCCTGATCCCACGCGTCCAAACCCAGGGCAAGAAACTGATGTCAGCCTTGCAGGCCGCGTTCGGGCAGCACCCGCATGTGGGCGATATCCGCGGGCGTGGCCTCTTTGTTGGTGTGGAACTGGTCGCGGACCGGGAAACCAAAACGCCCTTTGACGGGGCACTGAAAATTGCCCCGACGATCAAGAAGGCCGCGTTCGAGGCGGGCATGATCTGTTATCCAATGAGTGGGACCATCGATGGCAAATCCGGCGATCATGTTCTGTTGGCCCCGCCCTTTATCATCAGTGACACCCAGATCGATGAGCTCGTGCAGAAACTGTCCGGTGCGATTGGCGCAGCGCTGCCCGGCTGACAGAACGCACAGGCTTCATTTCGGTCCTGAACAGGACGACACAGTCAGCTGTCGGCGGGAACGCGTCGTCAGGTTCTCCGCCTGAGTTGCTGTTTTCGGCAAAAAAACGCCGCCACGCGATTCCCGCTTAACATCGTCTGAAATCTAGGGAAAAGTCTCTTCATGAAGATATCACTTGGCTTGGTCTTGGCGCTTTGCATTGCTGGACTGCAGTTCGTCGCGGTGACCATTGTCGTGTTTTCTTCCTATGTGACTTCCGAGCGTGCCCTGCTCGAACACGCCCGCGATCTGCTCAGCGATGTCGGGGTAAACACGATCGAGCATTCCAAAGGGTTTCTCAGCCCTGCAAAGGGCGCTGTCGAACTTGCGACACGGCTTGCCGAAAACCGCGTGATTGCCAGCGAAGACTTCGAGCAACTGGAACAACTGCTCTTTCAGCAGCTTCAGATCGCGCCGCAATTTGCAGGCATCTATTACGGCGACAAAGCGGGCAGCTTTGTCTATGTCATGCGCAGCGAGGGACCCGCCCCGTTCCGCTCGAAGATCATCACGCAGAAGGAAGACATCAGAGAGACCGAGCTGATTTGGCGTGACGATGATTACAACATCATCAGCCGAGCCCTTGACCCCACCGACACTTATGACCCGCGCAAACGGCCCTGGTTTCAATATGCCGAAGCAGAGCTGACCAGTATCTGGACAGACCCCTACATCTTTTTCACGTCGCAAACGCCCGGCATTACTGCCGCTTCACCCGTCATAAACGCAGGCGGTGAGTTGCGCGGCGTGATCGGCGTTGACATTGATATCAAAGCCATTTCCGGCTTTCTGTCCCGGCTGAACATCGGGGAAAACGGCTCTGCGTTGATCCTGAACAGCAATGGCGATGTCATCGCGCACCCCGATCAGTCCCTGATCCGTACCCAAAACCTGGACGGCACATTCCGGTTTGTCCACATCAGCGAGATTGACGATCCTGTGGCCCGGGCTGCCTTTAGTGGGCTGATGTCGGGCCGTGACGTTTCGGTCGACAGCGAAGTTGCGGCGCGGTTCGAACATGACGGATCTACCTATGTGTCGACGGTTATGCCCGCGATCAGCGATGAATTGCCCTGGACCATCGCGGTCTATGCACCAGAGGCGGACTTTACCGGGCCGATCATCGCCAACCGAACGCAGAACATCTGGATTGCCGTTGGCATTGCGGTCGTGTCTGGCATCATCGGGCTGTTTCTGGCGAATTACATTCACAAACCGGTCCGTGCCTTTGCCGTCCGGTCAGCCCTTGTGTCGCAGGGCGAAATTTCCACCAACGATCCGATGCCCACAACCTACAAAGAACTGGAACGCGCCAACGAAACACTGGTTCAGGCCATCGCCGAGCGGCGCAAGTCCGAAACCGAATATGACCGGACGTTTGAACTGGCCTCTCGGGGTATGGCGCAGATCCAGGCCAAAACCGGCCAAATCATCCGAGCCAACAAAAAGCTGGCTGACATGCTTGGATATGATCGCGAGACGCTGTCCAGGATGACGGTGCACGAGATTTCACATCCCGACGATCCGGTATCCGCCGTGTTCCTGTCGGATGCGCATGGCGGGCGGTCGGAATACGTGCATGAAAAACGCTATCTGCGTTCCGATGGCGCACCGATGTGGGTCAGTGAAAACGTGATCGTCATACGGGATGACACGGGTGCCGCGATCCACGCCGTGGTGACCGTCGATGAAATCACCGAGCGCAAGAAAGCCGAAAGACGCATCCAGCAACTGAGCCGCGATCTGGCGCATTCCACCCGTGTCAACACAATGGGCCAAATGGCAACGGGTCTGGCACATGAATTGAACCAACCCCTTCTCGCGATTTCCCAGAACATGGACACAGCGCTTTTCCTCCTCGGCAAAAGCGCGGAGCAGTGCAAGGAACTTGAATCGATCCTGATCGAAACGGACGAGAATGCGCATCGGGCAGGGGATATCATCAAGGCGCTGCGCGGCTTTGTCAAAAAAGAATCCGTCGAAAAGACCGAGTTCGACTTTGCCGACCTGCTGAAACAGACCTTGCATCTGGTCCAAACCGAAGCCGCAGAACACGCCGTGAACATCACAACCCAAAGCAATGACCTCGATCCTGTTTACGGGTCGCGCGTGCAGATCGCCCAGGTGGTCGTGAACCTTCTGCGCAACTCCATCGAGGCGATAGCCTCCGCACAGTGTACCGAAAGGCGGGTGACCCTGACCGCCCGCGACACGGACACCGGCGCCATCATTACTGTCACGGATACAGGACCAGGTTTCCCCGAAGGGGTCGAAATTTTCGAACCTTTCGGCACCACCAAGAAGGAGGGCATGGGCTTGGGCCTTTCGATCTGCCGCACAATTGTCGAGGCCCATGGTGGCAAGATCTGGTACGAGGTCGATGGCAACGGTCATTCGCAGTTCAGCTTCACGCTGCCCGCGCTCAAACCCAAAACGGCCGAAGCATGCGAAAAGGCTGCTTATGTCTGAGTTGTCAGTGTTCATTGTGGACGACGACGAAGCCGTGCGCGCGTCGTTGTCCCGCGCCCTGCGGACCCGGGGATACACGACCGAAACCTTCGCATCCGCGCAGGCTTTCCTCGACAGCGATGGCCCCGAACGGCATGGATGTCTGATCCTGGACTACGGCATGCCGGACATGAGCGGTCTTGAACTTCAGCAACAGCTTTTGAAACGCAAATGCATGATACCGATCGTGTTCATCACCGGGCATGGCGGCGTGCGCGAAGCCGTTGAGGCGGTCAAGCATGGTGCCATCGACTTTCTTGAAAAACCGTTCCGGCCCGATGTCCTGATCAGCCATATCGAGGCCGCATTTGCGACCACGGCCAGCACGAAGGCCATGGACGAAAGCACCAGAAGCGCGCGTATCCGTCTGGAAAGCCTCACCGAAAGAGAGCGTGAAATCGCTCAGTTCCTGGTCTCCAACCCGGCCCAAAGCTCCAGCAAGGATGTGGCGCGCCATCTCGACATCAGTCCGCGCACGGTCGATCACCACCGCGCACGCATCCTAGACAAAATGAATGTCGCCTCAGTCGCGGAACTCATCAATCTGGCGCTGGCCGCCGAGTTGTTTCCCCTGCGCTAAGGGCCCCCAAGTCAAGTGTCAGGGCACTAGGCAATTTTACCTAGGCAATCCTACCAATATACACCGCGCATCGACTGGCGCATGATACCAACCAGTGCCGAAACTAGAGAGTGAGTGCTCTAGGGAAAAATTAACCAGTGATAGATGACCAACATTCCCTGGTCATCAATGTAACCGTGGGCCCACATCCAGATTTGGGGTCCTGGCGACAGAGCCAGGATGACTGGACGGCGTTACAGGCTGGAGGGCACTGCCAGCCTGTAACGTTCCCAACATTGTTCGTTAATCATTTTGTTAATCAGTCAGCAGGGTCACGGACCCTGCTTTTTTACCTTGCGCCATCCTGACCTCTGGATGGGCGATTGATCGCAAGGGTGCCCACCGCAAACTGCAAGCCGTCATTCGCTGGGTTCGCCTGCGGCTGACCACGAAACGTGATCTGGGACGGCTCCGAAAAAGGCTGCCTGCTTTATCGCCCGACAGGAAGTGGCCCTGTCGTTGCGCGTACGATCAGTTCTGCCGATATCTCCAGAGACGTGACGGGCGCCTCCGGATCCCGGATCCGGTCCAGCAGGACCTGCGCCAGCTTTCTGCCAAGCGCAAAGGGCGATACGGCCATTGTCGTCAGGGGGGGCGTGGCCACCGCCGCATCCTGAATGTCGTCAAATCCGACGATCGACATCGCCTCGCCCGGCACCAGCCCGTCCCGCTGCAGGGCAAGGCACGCGCCAAGGGCCACAACATCGCCGTTGCAGACAATCCCGGTAACGTCCGGATGCGTCTTGCGCAGGTTCTGAGCCGCAACCATGCCCGCGCCCTTGTTGTCACCGGAACTCCAGACGATCGGCGGCCCAAGCCCCGCTTCCTTCATCGCAGTGGTATAGCCTGCGATCCGTTCCTGGCGCACGTTGGTCATGATATCGCCACCCAGATACGCGATATTGCGATGCCCGAGATCAATGAGGTGGCGGGTCGCCACTTCCGTCGCTTCGGCATTGCGCACACCAACATGATCAAAGATGTGATTTGGGGTGCGCCGCAGGAAGGTCACGATAGGGATCGCATGGGTCTTGAGCAGGTTGAACGTATCCGTCGGCGTATCGATGGCAGGCAACCACAGCAATCCACCGCGCCCGCCCCGGATAAACGCCTCAAGATGCCGACCCTGACGCGCAACATCGTCGCGCGCATCCAGAACCGACGTCAGATACCCGTTGTCCTCAAGCAAATCGCTGACACCGCTGAAAACCTCTGCGTTGAACGGGTTCGAGATCTGATTGATGACAAAGCCGATTTCGCGGTTCTCGCCCGAACGCATGGCCGCAGCCCGCGAGTCCGGCACGTAATGCAGCTTTTTCGCGGCGGTCAGGACCTTCTGGCGGGTTTGCTCGGAGATGCGACCGGTGCCGCGGATCACCTGGCTGACGGTCGGAATCGAAACACCGGCTTCTTTGGCGACGCTTGCAAGTGTCGGCTTTCTGGGCATTTGAATTCCAAAAAAGGTATAAGGTTATTGCTATCCTGTCCATCAAACCCATTCACATCAAGAGCATTCGGCAGAAATTTCCCTATATGCAGCAAAATACCCGCCTAAAAAAAGGTTTGACAGATGATATATCGTTATATCATTATCAACCCACCCAAGTGAGTCGCCCGCATCCAACCAAGGGCAGTTGATTTGGGTTTGCTGTCGGCGCGTATCCTCGACCCGAGGCGGGCGACACGGCAGCAGCAAGCAAAGTGCGTGTAGGACATGCGCTGAGACACCTAACGGGAGGATAAAAATGAAACTCAATCTGAACTTTGCCAGCGCCGTAACGGCCGCAACGATTGCGCTGACGGGCACGGTAGCACAAGCTGACGTGCTGTTCTGGTCGACACAGGCCAGACCGGTCGAAGAAGCACAAGCGATGCGCGATCAAGTGCTCTCAGGCGCAGGCCAGGAAGTCGATTACCAGCCCAACGAAACCGGCCCTTGGCTGACACGTCTGAACGCTGAAATCCAGGCCGGTTCCGGCTCGATCGGCGTGCTTGGCTCGCTGCACGGCGACTTCTCTGCCATGGACCCTGAAACTCTGGTCGATCTGTCCGATCTGGGCATATCGGCAGCAAGCGACACGTTCAACACCCTCGCCATGCTGGGCACCGACACACTGCAATACGTGCCATGGATGCAGGCCAGCTATATCATGGCGGCCAACAAGGAAGCGCTGCAATATCTGCCCGAAGGCGCAGACATCGACGCGCTGACCTATGATCAACTGATCGCCTGGGCGGCCGCCGTTCACGAAGGCACCGGCTCGGCCAAGTTCGGCTTCCCTGCGGGTCCCAAGGGCCTGAAGCACCGCTTCTTCCAGGGCTATCTCTATCCCTCCTACACCAATGGTGTTGTGCGCACATTTGCCTCGGACGAGGCTGTCGTCGCATGGGAAAAATTCCGCGAACTGTGGGAGCACACAAACCCCGCGTCCACAAACTTCTCGTTCCTGCAGGAACAGCTGTTGTCGGGCGATGCATGGATCGTGTTCGACCACACGTCACGTCTGGCGCAGGCGTTCAACGAACGGCCTGATGACTTCGTCGCCTTCCCGGCGCCTGCAGGTCCTGCCGGTCGTGGCTTCATGCCGGTTCTGGCCGGTGTTGCCATTCCCGAAACCGCACCGGACATGGACGCAGCCAAAGCACTGATCGCACACCTGCTGAAGCCGGAAACACAGATCGCGACCCTGCGGGCCACGAACTTCTTCCCGGTTGTGGATGTGGACCTGCCGGATGACCTGCCTCCGTCGGTCAAGGCGGCGGGTGCTGCTGTTGCCAAGATGAGCGCATCTGCAGACGCCAACCCGGGCCTGTTGCCTGCCGGCCTCGGCGAAAAGGGCGGCGATTTCAACCGCGTCTTCGTCGACACATTCGAGCGGATCGTACTGGCCCGCCAGGACATCCGCAGCGTTCTCGACGACCAGAAAAAACAGCTTGCCGCGATCATGGAAGAGACCGGCGCGCCTTGCTGGGCGCCTGACGCCCCCTCTGAAGGTGCCTGCCCGGTCGAATAAGACCGGACAGCACCCCTCCCGGTGTCCGGGCCGATCCAAGGCCCGGACATTCCCTGACCCGCACATTTATCAATGACGCGTGATGCGTCTGGAAAGGAGAAGTCCGATGAACCCTCGGATCTTGCCTTACGTATTGATTGCGCCGGTTACGATCTTTCTCTGTGTGTTCTTCCTCTACCCGTTCGCCCTGGTTTCCAAACAGGCGTTCTCGACGGGTGCGGGCTTCACCATGGACAATTTTCGCGACGTCGTGACGTACTGGAAATTCCCGATCTCCCTTAAAAACACGATGCTTCTGGCGCTGGCCGTTGTCCCGATCCAGGTGGCGCTTGCTCTCTTGATGGCGACGATGGTGTCGCGGATGCAGAAGGGCCGCGATATGGTTCTCTACATCTGGACCATTCCGCTGGGCATCTCCGATCTGGCTGCCGGTATCATCTGGCTCGCGATCTTTGAACAGTCGGGCTTTCTCAATTCGATGATGCACGGCCTTGGTTTTGTGGACCAGCCGGTGAACTTCCTGTCCTATCAGAACCCGGCCATGATTTTCCTTGCCATCGCATTGGCCGAGATCTGGCGCGCAACGGCGATCATGCTGGTCATTCTGGTTGCGGGCATCGGACTGATCCCCAAGGAATATTACGAGGCCGCCGAAGTCTTTGGCGCGTCACGCTGGAAACAGTTCATCCGGATCACCCTGCCCATGCTGCGCCCCTCACTGCAAACGGCGCTGATCCTGCGGGTCGTTCTGGCCTTCGAAGTTTTCGCGGTTGTCGCGGCCCTTGGCGGAACCTTGTTCCCCGTGCTCATGGGCGAGATTTACGCCTACCAGTTTGATCTTCAGAACAGTGGTGCTGCCGCCGCTCTGGCTCTGATCGTGCTGGGCATCTCGATCGTCTTCACCCTTGTCATCCTGCGCGCCCTGCGCGTTCCGAAAGGAGCAACGATATGACCGATGCAGCTGTCGAACTGGGCGACACAGGTGCCACCCGCAAAACAGGTCGCTATGTCTATATCGCGTCTGTCGGGCTGCTCTGCGCCTGGGTCCTTGTTCCGCTCTACTTTCTGCTGATCAACACCCTGTCCTCGCCGGAATCGGTGAACAGCTTTCCCAAGTCGTTCATTCCCGAGTTTGATCTGGAAAGCCTGTCCTTTTTTGCAGGCTTCGAAGGGATGCTCGGCGCGATCAAGAACTCGATCATCGTGGCAGTCCTGACGATGGTGATTTCGATCTCCATCGGGGCGCCGGCGGGATATGCGCTGTCGCGGTTCGATTTCCGGGGCAAGGAAGTCTTCCGGCTTCTGATCCTTCTGACACGGGCCTTCCCGCTGCCGTTGCTTGCCTTGCCGCTTGCGGTTCTGTTCATCCAGACCGGGCTTGACGACACCGCCTTTGGACTGGCGCTGGTGCACACCACGCTTGCGGTGCCCTTTGCGGTGCTGATCACCTTCTCGCTGTTCTCCGGCATTCCGATCGAACTGGAGGAAGCGGCATGGACACTGGGCTGCAACCGGATGACCGCCTTTACCAAGGTGGTCCTGCCGCTGGTGCTGCCCGGGATCACGGCCTCGGCGATCTTTGCCTTCGTGATCTCGTGGAACGAGGTGTTCGCAGCCGCCGTGCTGACCATCGAAAACCGGACGCTGACCGCCTTCCTGCTGCAAAGCCTTGGCGAAGCACCGCTTCACCTCAAATTTGCAGGTGGCTTCATCCTCGTCGTGCCCGCGCTGATCTTCATCTTTGCCGTGCGCAAATACCTCTTTGCCATGTGGGGCATCGCCAACCGCTAAGCGGTCGGCGACTTACATAAAGGAACGATAGATATGGCTGAAATCCAGATCAAAAACGTCGCCAAGAACTTCGGAGCCTACCAGGCCCTGCACGACATCAACCTCACCATCTCGGACCAGGAATTCATGGTTCTGCTGGGCGCCTCCGGCTGTGGCAAGTCCACACTTCTGCGGATCATCGCAGGGTTGGAAACTGCCACAACCGGAGAGGTTTGGATCGGCGGGCGGCGGGTCGACAACCTGTCACCCAAGGATCGCGGGATCTCCATGGTGTTTCAGAACTACGCGGTGTTTCCACACATGACCGTGTTCGAGAACATCGGCTTCGGGCTGCGGATGCAAAAGCTGCCCGATGACGAAGTCAAACGCCGCGTCGAACGCACAGCGGGTCTGATGCATATCGAGCAGTTGCTGAAACGCTACTCGGGCGAGCTTTCGGGCGGTCAGCGGCAGCGTGTTGCCGTGGCCCGCGCGCTGGCGATGGAACCGGACGTGATCCTGATGGACGAACCGCTCTCCAACCTAGACGCGCTGTTGCGGATGGAAATGCGGGCCGAACTCAAGGGGGTTCTGGCCGAAAGCAAGACCACAGCGATCTACGTGACCCACGATCAGGTCGAAGCGATGAGCATGGCCGACCGCATCAGCGTCATGCACGAAGGCAAGATCGTCCAGGCGGCCTCTCCCATCGAGGTCTACCGCAATCCGGCCGCCGAGTTCGTCGCAGGCTTCATCGGCAACCCGCCGATGAACTTCCTCGATGCCACACCGGCAGAAGCGGGCAAGTGGAAAGTGGCAGGTCAGGTCTTTGATGGTCCCAACACCGGCAACGGCAAGTTGCAATTCGCGATCCGTCCCGAAGACATGCAGCTGTCCGACGCTGGCCTCGTGGCAACTGCCAAGGTCGTCGAGCCGCTGGGCGCGCACCTTCTGGTGACCTGCGAGGTTGAGGGCGGGCTTTTCCGTGCCATCCTCGACAGCGACATGCAGGTCGCCGTGGGGCAGAAACTGACGCTGGCGCCCGCACCGGACCGCGTGCGCTGGTTCGATCCCGAAACAACGCTGGCAGTGGCATAACACATGCAAAACATGTCAGACGTGACGGAACGTGCCAAAGAAGTTCTGCGGTTGAATGACCGCGGGACCTACACCGTGCCGACCCATGGGCTTTATCCCTTCCAATGGAACTGGGACAGCGCGCTCAGCGCCATCGGCTTTGCCCATTTCGACGAGGCGCGGGCCTGGACCGAGATTGACACCCTCTTCGCCCACCAATGGGACGACGGCATGGTGCCCCATATCATCTTTCACCAGGAGGATGACGGGTATTTTCCCGGCCCCGATGTCTGGCAGACCGGGCGCGACGTGCCGACGTCGGGCATCACCCAACCGCCCGTGGCAGGCTTTGCCGTGCGCCGGATCTTTGAGCGGGCGCGCGACACCGAACAGGCCAGAACCCGGGCCAAGGCCCTGCTGCCCAAGATCCACGCCTGGCATAAATGGTTTTTTGAAATGCGGGATCCGGACCAGACCGGGCTCGTGGCGATCATCCACCCCTGGGAATCCGGGCGCGACAATTCCATCGACTGGGATGACGCCTTTGAACGGGTGCCCACGGAGGACGTGGGCAAGCTCAACCGCCGCGACACCGGGCATGCCAACCCCGCACACAGGCCAACGGATGAGCAGTACAAACGCTATATCTGGCTGGTCCAGAAGTTCCGCAGCCTCGGCTGGGACAACAGCAAACTGCACGACGAGTCGCCCTTCCAGATGGTCGATCCCGGCTTCAACGCCATCCTGATCCGGTCCTGCACTGATCTGGCGACACTCGCCGACACCCTCGATGCGCCCGAAATCGCAGCAGAGGCCCGCGCCATGGCCGCCAAAGGCATCGCGGCCCTCTCGGACCTCTGGAACGATACCTACGGGCAATATGTCTGCTTTGACCGGCGCGCGGGCAAGCTGGTCGACAGCCCCTCGATCGGCGGAATCCTTGCCAGCTTTGCCGATATTCCGGCCGACCGGACCGCTGCCATCGCGCGCCGGATCGAAACGCTGGCCGAACGGTGCGAATATCTGGTGCCCAGTCACGACCCGGCATCGCCAATCTTTGACGGATTGCGCTACTGGCGGGGGCCGGTCTGGCTGATCGTGAACTACATGATCTCGGACGGGATGCAGCGCGCCGGTGAACCCGCCATCGCCAAGCGGATCACCGACGATTGCATCCGCCTGATCGAAAAAAGTGGATTTGCGGAATATTATGATCCACACACAGCCGAACCTTGCGGCGGTGGGCAATTCACCTGGACGGCTGCTATGGTGATCGAGATTTTGAACAACCGAAAGGCCGCCTGATGAAACGCTCTCGCATCAATGACATTATGGCGCAGGCGGATGAAATGATCCGCTCTTACGGCTTTGTCCTGCCGCCCTGGGCCTATTGGACGCCGCAGGAATTCAGCGCCCGCAAGGTCGAGGCGGCACAGGTGATCAGCGCGCGCAATGGCTGGGACATCACCGATTACGGCAAGGGCGACTATGACAAGATGGGCCTGTTTCTGTTTACCTTGCGCAACGGACGACTGGCCGATCTGCAACGGGGCGGCGGCATGTGCTATGCCGAAAAGCTGCTGATTTCACGTCAGGATCAGCTGTCCCCGATGCACACCCATGTGATCAAGGCCGAGGACATCATAAACCGGGGCGGTGCCACGCTGGTGATCGAACTCTTTGGCTCGGACAGCGATGGCAACTGTGCCGAGGATGTGGGCGGCACCGTCTGGTGTGACGGGCTGAGACGTGACTACGCCCCCGGCGAAAAGCTGGAACTGGCACCGGGCGAAAGCGTCACCCTGATGCCCGGCGACTGGCACGCCTTCTGGGGCGAGGGCGGCGATGTGCTGATCGGTGAGGTCAGCACCGTCAACGATGACGAGACCGACAACATCTTCCGCGAACCCATTGGCCGGTTTGCCGAGATCGAGGAAGACGTGGACCCCACGCACCTGCTGGTCAGCGACTATCGCAAGTGGTTGGCGTAACGGCTCGCTTCACAGGTCAAGCTCGACAACACCCCCGGCGCGGGCCGCACGGGACTGGCATGTGATCATGCCCGTCCTGCGCTGCGCCTTGGACAGCACGAAATCGCGATGCTCCACCTCGCCTGACACCAGCCCGCATTTGCACACCCCGCAAATCCCGTCCGAACACTTCAGATCCACGCGGAACCCGTTTTCAATCAGAACATCCGCTGCCGTCTTGTCCGCAGGCACGTGCAACTCCCGGCCCGTTCTGGCCAGCTTCAGCGTGAAGTCGAAATTCTCATAGTCCGGAACTTCCGGAACCGAGAAATACTCCAGATGCCGCGCCTCTTCCGGGACGCCCGCGCGCGCGGCAGCCTCCATCACCGACGTCATGTACCGTTCTGCCCCGCAGGTATAGACATGCCACCCCGGCTGATAGCCTGCCATGACATCCTCCAGATGCACGCGGGACCCTTCGGACGTTACATGCAAATGTACCTTGTCCGCCCAGGGATAACCGGGAATATCCGACAGGAACCCCATCGTGTCACGGCTCCGGCCGGAATAGTGCATCTCGAAGGATTGGCCCCGCGCATGCAGCTCATGCGCCATGGCCAACATCGGCGTTATCCCGATACCACCACCCATCAGCAGCGCATGGCTTTGCTCCTCGGCCAGTGGGAAGTGATTGATCGGCTTTGAAACAAAAACCCGCCGCCCTTCGCTAAAGATGCGGTGCATCAGCCTCGACCCACCACGCCCTTCCGGCTCCAACAAGACGGCGATCTGATAGCGGGTCCGATCCGCAGGGTCGCCCGAAAGCGAATATTGCCGCAGGAAATCCGGAGCCACAACAATGTCAAGATGCGCACCCGCCTGCCATGCAGGCAAGTCGCTGCCGTCCACAGCCCGAAACTCGTATTTGGTGATACCGTCCGCCATCAGTTCCACCTTGGTAACGATGACCTGCACAACCGGGCTGTCGCCATCCGCCGTATAGCGGTGCAGATATGGCTCCAACGTACCTGCCACGGCACGTTTTTGATATTCCTCCGCCGTGATCATCGCCTGATAGGCTTCGATGCCGGCCTCCCGGTCCATCGGGAACGGATAGGGATAGGGATGCGGGGCCAGTGGCGCGGGATAGACCGCCAGCGTCTGATCTTCGTATTTCAGATCAAGATCCTTTTGCAGCGCGCGCGAGTTGACTTCGCGCGTCGTGGGGCGGTACCCGCCATCCTCACTGATCTCCAGATCCCACCACCACTTCTTGACCGGGTTCAACGTGCCGTTTTCGACATAGTCATCCAGCTTGGCCAGCAGCCGTGCCGTGCCCGGCATGTTCATCGCCGCCCAGCGAAACGGCTTTTCCCTGAACAGACCTTCAAGGTTCCACGGACAGGTTTTCATGCAGCGCCCGCACATCGCACCACCCGGCGTCGTCACCCGATACGTCGTGCATTTCTGGCTGTCGGATTTCCAGATTTCATAGCCGTTGAACATCAGCTTGGGTCCGGCCGTGATCGCACCGGACGGGCATTCACGCGCGCATTTATTGCAGCTTTCGCAAAAGCGTTGCAGGCCAAAGTCGATGGGCTTGTCGTGGGTCATCGGCAGGTCGGTGGTGACCACACCGGACTTGAGGCGCGGACCCAGAAACGGGTTCAGGATGACCTCGCCAATCCGGCTGACCTCGCCCAGCCCCGACAACAGCAGCAAGGGCGGTTGCAACACTTCGCCGTCCATCACCGAATGGGCCTTGGCCTTGTACCCCAGATTGCGGATCTGTTTGGCGATCACCCCGCCCAGAAGGGAAAACCGCAAATAGGCGCGCATGGATTGGGCCACAGCGATCCAGTCATCCCCGGACGACCCTTCCATCGTCTCATATCCCTGATCCACGATCATCGAAATGGCGTGGTCATGGGGCGGCGCGATCGGCTCGCCCCGCGCATCATGGCTGTACCAGGCCCATTCCGGACAGCGCGAAATGCCCACCGCGTCAAGGCCAAGGAAATAGCTGGTCGCCTTGATCAGATCCGCGGCCTTTGCGGGATCAATCCGCACCTTTTGGGGCGCGGCATCCCCGTCCTGCAACAGAACAAACGCCCCAAGGGCGCGCCGCTGCGCCGCAGACGGGGCCGCCTTGCGCACATAATGCCCGCCGCGCGCGCCGTCCTGCAGGGCCTTGCCCATATCGCCAAAGGTCGCGCGGGCAAACATGTCCGTCCGCTTGGGCACCCGCGCCACGTTGGGCTCGTCAATATAGGTTGTCGGCGTCTCGACCCGCCTGAGCGTCTCGAACGGATGGGCCCCATCGACAAAGCGACGATCCTTGTATGGCACCGCGTTACCTGCGTTCTTTGCAAACCCCTTGCCCAGTTTCCAGGCCATGCCAAAGGCTGATTTCGGCTGTGCGTCCAAAGGCGCAAGCGGTTGATCCACAGCCATCTCGAACGTCGTCGTCACCGCCGACAGACCAAAACGCGTCCCGATATAGGGATGGGTCAAAACGCCATCCTCCACGGTGCAAAGCCCGGCAGCCACAGCAAGCCTGTTCAGGTCAACATCCGCACTGGACACCGTATGGCCCCGCGCATCAAAGCCCAGAATGCGCAGATAATTCGACAGAACGCTTGCGGTTTCAGCGGCCAACAATCCCGCGCGATGGGCCTGCGCCGCTTTGATCCAGTCGCCGCCAACCTCGTCCAGCGCGGGATCACGGGGGTTTTCATACAAAAAGACAATGGCATGAGTGTGATGATCGATCCGGGTGGGCGGCGCTTCGGCAGAGTCCTTCAGATCCGCCATCACCAGATCGATCCCGGCGGCCAGCGTCTTGGTCTGGCGGGTCTTCAGGTCTTCGGCGATCCGGTCCACATCCGGGTTCTTGTAAGGGACCTGCAACAAAGCCGCCTCAGGAAGGGCACAGACGCCTGTTACAGCCGCATCAGCAAAATAGGAAAACGCCTTGAGGTGATTGGCCCGCTCCACCGGATCAGCAGGACATTCGGCGACCGATCCATTGACCAACCCGTCCCGGATCAAATCCAGCATCGCCTGATGTTCGCGCATCGCATTGACGATCGAATGCGGATCATCGGGGCGGCTGAACGACACTTGCGGATGCGCAGGCACCGCCGACAGATCGGGCGCATCGGCACTGCGCGCCAGCAGTTCCGACGGATAACTGCCCATATGCACCGGACGATCCCTGGCAGAAAAAAAGCGCATTTGGTCAAACCCTCCCTGCCATGTGTTCGCATATGGCCTGTCCGCAAACCTGTCACGCAGGCGTGCTTTTGTGAACAGGGCACGATGCCCGTCCACAAACGGCACGGCAAGGCGGCACGACCTCGAGAAAGCCACCAAAAAACGGGGGCAACAGCGCGTGACATCCGGGCAACTTCCGCTAAGGTCCAAGACATCGCCGCGAGTCAAAAAGAACCGGAACCTGTCACAGTGTCAGCCTGCCCCGATCCAGATCCCGCATTCCATGCCTGCCCAAGCGCCGCAAACGCGGCCAATATCCCGATGCAAGGACAGATGTAATGCGCGCTTTGCACGCTCTCGTCCGCGGCTTTTCCATCCCGTGTCTGCTTCTGGGTCTTTTGTTTTTTGCGGCCTCCCTGACACCGTCGCTGATCCCACGCGATCCCGCCACCCAAGGGGTGCTGGGCGGGATCGTCATTGCGGTGGGCTACCTTGTGGGTCGGATCATCGGGCTGATCTGGCAAGCCGCCGACCTGCCGAAACTCGAAGGCAAGCTGTCGCTGGCCTTCCGGCTTGTGATGAGCGTGGCGGTGCTGGCCTTCGCGGGCTGGACGATGACATCAAGCCTCAAATGGCAAAACGAATTGCGTGGCAAAATGGGGATGGAGCCGACCGACGCCCTGCATCTGGTGCAAATCATCGCGATTGCAGCGGTCACCTTTGCGGGTGCCTTTATTGCAGGGGCGTTGATTGCGGCCTTTTTCCATTGGGTGCGCGGCAAATTCTACCGGATCATGCCGGAACGGCGGGCCAATGTCTTTGGCGTTGTCACCGTGGCGATCATCCTGCTGGTCGTGACCCGGGACGGGGTCTTTGACCGGGTCGTTACGTCTCTCGATGCCAGCTATGAAGCGGCGCAGGAACTTTTTGACACCGCGCCGCCCCTGCCGACAAACCCAAATCAGACCGGATCAGCCGCCTCGCTGGTGGATTGGGAAGCAATGGGGCGGCCCGGTCGGAATTTCGTGCTGGACGGGCCGGATGCCGAAGCCATCTCGGCCTTCACCGGCAAGCCTGCCATGGACCCGATCCGCGTTTATGTCGGGCGGGCAAATGGCGAAACGCCGCAGGAACGGGCGCAACTGGCGCTGGCGGAACTCAAGCGGCTGAATGCGTTTGACCGCAAGATCCTGATCGTGACCAGCCCCACCGGCACAGGCTGGATGGACCCCGGCTCGCATGATCCGATCGAGTATATCCACAACGGCGACATCGCCACGGTGAGTGTGCAGTATTCCTATCTCCAGTCCCCGCTCGCGCTGATCCTTGAGACCAGCACGGGCCTCGATCAGGCGACAGCGCTGCTTGAGGCCGTGCACGAGCATTGGAAGACCCTGCCCAAAGACAGCCGGCCCCGGCTCTATGCCCATGGTCTCAGCTTGGGCGCGTGGTCCTCGATGTATGCCACAAACGTCTTTCGGCTGCTCGATGACCCGATCAACGGGGCCTTCTGGGCGGGGCCCCCCTTCCCCTCCGCCTTCTGGCAACATATCCAGAACAAGCGCAACCCGGGCAGCCCCTGGGTTCTGCCGACCATCGGCAACGGCTCACTTGTCCGCTATGCCTCGCATTTTGCCGACGCATCCGAGGCCAGCGCCAACTGGGGCACCATGCGGATCGTTTTCCTGCAATATTCCAGCGACCCGATCGTGTTCTACGACCCACACTCGATCTGGCGGGCTCCGCCATGGATGAACGACCCGCCTGCCCCGGACGTGTCCAGACACCTGATTTTTATCCCGTTTGTGACCCAGTTCCAGCTGGCGCTTGACATGGCGCTGTCCTTTGGTGCGCCGCCGGGGCACGGGCACGCCTATTACGCACCCGACTACATCGCGCCGTGGGTGCAGGTCACAGCACCCGAGGACTGGACGGCAGACGACACCGAAAGGCTGAAAGCCCATTGCGGGGCCGGGATGAAAGCAGGCTGTGACAACGGCGGCAGCTAGGGTCAGCATCGCGAACCCGGTCGCATAGGTGGGGCCGTTCAATCCGTTGAACTCTGATCCGATGTTTCCTATGGTTGAATTCGCAACACCAGTTGAGTGATTGTCCGGATGTGACACTTGAAACCTCGTCCCCTGCAAACGGGCCGATCGGGCTCCGGGCATTCACCAAATCAAAATCGAAAGGACCCGTTGTGCGCCTCAAAACATCCCTGGCCGCAGCCGCTTTGGCAATTCTGACTGCGTGCGGACCCATCAACTTCGCCGAAAACACCACGTTGGAAGAGCGTACGCTGACAGTCCGCGAAATCGACCGCGAAAACCGCAACTTTGCTGTCACCGGAGACGGCCAGCGTTTCAATGTGCGCGTCAGCGAAGCGGTCGTGAACTTCGATCAGATCGAGGTGGGCGACCGGGTGAACATGTCATTCGAACGGTCTGTGACGGTTGCCATGGCCGCACCGGGCGACACCGGTGAAACCATCGCCGCCGGAGGAACCGCAGTCGCACCCGAAGGCGCAAGGCCCGCGGCCGTCTCCGGCGAAATCGTGTCCGCAGTGGTCACTTTCGTCGCTTACGATCCGCGCTCGCATGATGCGACGCTGCGAACCGAGGATGGCCGCCTGCTGATCACCCGCGTGCCGCGCGAACTGCGCCGCTTTGCCGCGTCGCGCGTGCCGGGTGACCGCGTCGCCGTACAACTGACCGAAGCCTTCGCCGTCGCCGTTGTCCCCGCACCCTGAGGTGCAAAAGGTTCAGCGCAAAAAAGACAGAAGGCAGCCTTTTGCGTGGCTGCCTTCCAGAAATACTGCGAACCGATAGGCGCGGGCCTTACCGCCCCATCCAGCCGCCATCGACCAGCATCGTGTGCCCGTTCATATAGGCCGCCGCATCCGAGGCCAGGAACACAATCGGGCCCTTGAAGTCATCCGGTTTGCCCCAGCGGCCCGCCGGAATACGGTCCAGGATCGACTTGGAGCGGACAGGATCGTTGCGCAGCGCTTCGGTGTTGTCGGTGTCGATATAGCCGGGTGCGATGGCGTTCACATTCACACCCTTGCCCGCCCATTCATTGGCAAAGGCCATGGTCAACTGGCCGATACCGCCCTTTGAGGCCGCATAGCCCGGCACCGTGATGCCCCCCTGAAAGGTCAGCAGCGACGCGGTAAAGATGATCTTGCCCGACCCGCGTTCAACCATCTTTGCCCCGATGTCGCGGGTGATCACGAACTGCGCCGACAGGTTCACCTCGATCACCTCGTCCCACATTTCGTCCGGGTGGGTGGCGGCAGGCTCGCGCAGGATGGTGCCCGCATTGTTGACCAGAATGTCGATCTGCGGGTGATTGGCCAGCACCTTGGCCGTAAAGGCCTTGACCGCCGCCCGATCCGAGAAATCGCAGGCATAACCGGTGAACGACCGGCCCAAGGCTTTGACAGCCGTACCCACGTCGGACCCTGCCGGATCAAGCGTGGCGCTGACGCCGATGATGTCCGCACCCGCCTCGGCCAGTGCCTCGGCCATGCCGCGCCCGATGCCGCGCCTTGCGCCAGTCACCAGTGCAGTCTTGCCGCTCAGATCGAATTTATCCATCACGTTCATGCTGCACCCTCCGACACGCGGATCATGGATTTCATCGCGTTGGGGTTCTCCGTCAGCGCCTTGAACGCGCCCTGAATGTCGGAAAGCCCCTGAATGTCGGTTATGAACGCATCGCAATCCACAACGCCCTTGGCCAGCAGGGCCATCGCCTTGTCATAGTCCTCGGGGCGGTAGACCCGCGCGCCGATCAGGTCAAGCTCGCGCCAGAAAAACTGGAACATGTCGATCTGCGGCTTGCTGGCATGGATGGCCACCATCACGATGCGCCCCCGCGTCGCCGCCGCTGCGGTCATCAGGTCCACGCCGGGCTGCGAGCCGGACACTTCAAAGACCACATCGGCCCCCTTGCCGCCCGTGGCGTCGTGAACGGCCTTGGCCACGTCCGTGTCCCTGGGGTTCAGCGTCTTGAACCCGATGCCGCGCGCAAAGGCCAGCCGGTTCTCGTTGATCTCGGTCACCGTCACTTTGGCCCCCGCCTCGCGCGCGGCCATGGCCACCAGCATCCCGATGGGGCCGCCACCGATCACCAGAACATCTTCGCCGGGCTGCACCTTGCCCCGATCCACGTCATGGACGGCCACGGCCAGCGGCTCGATCAGCGCCGCATGGCTCAGGTCCAGATCATCCGGCAGCACGTGGATTGTGTGCGCAGGCACGTTCCACTTTTGCTGAAAGGCCCCATCGGTGTCGATCCCGATGAACTTGAGCTTGTGGCAGATGTGCTCGTGCCCGGCGTTGCAGGCGGGACAATCGCCGCAATGATCCAGCGGACGCACCACGATATGCTGACCGGGGCGCAGCCCGTCGACGCCATCGCCCACGGCGGCAATCACACCCGACATCTCGTGGCCGATGGTGCGCTCAAATCCGACGCGCCCATCCATGTGGCCCAGATAGATGTGCAGGTCCGTGCCGCAGATCCCGCAATAGGCCACGTCGATCTGCACCTCGCCTGCGGCGGGCGGTGCAATCTCGACCTCTTCGACGGTAAAACTCTTGTCGCCGCGATAAACGGCTGCCTGATGGCCCATGGGATATGTCCTTAAGTGGTAAGCAGGTTTGCGGCCTCAAGTTTTGGCCAATCAAAGGTGACGCCGGTGCCCGGCGTGTCCGGCGCGATGGCCAGGTGGTTCTCAACGACCAGAGGCCGCGTGGTGTAGGTGTCGATGGGGAAGGAATGGACCTCGATCCAGCCCGCATTGCGCTGACCCGAGACAAGGCTCACATGCAGCTCCTGCATCCCGTGGCTGCACACGGGCACGCCATGTTTTTCGGCCAGCGCCGCCACCCGGAGGAAGCCTGTGATGCCGCCGCAGTTCGAACTGTCGGGCTGGACAAAGCTCAGCTTGGCCTGATCGAAGGCGTATTCAAATTCATGGATCGTGTGCAGGTTTTCCCCCATGGCCAGCGGCATGCCCGTGGCATCCGCAATCCGGCCATAGCCTGCGTAATCATCGGGGATCGTGGGCTCTTCGAACCACAGCAGATCAAAGGGTTTGAACGCATGGGAGGCCGCGATGGCCTCATCCACGGACATCGAATAATTGGCATCCACCATGAACGCGATGTCGGGGCCGATCAGCTCACGCACCGCCTTGATGCGGGCAATGTCCTCGTCCAGCGTCGGCTGCCCGATCTTGATCTTGACCCCGTTAAA
>CAYGQZ010000021.1:3308-28397 GCA_964352055.1 uncultured Rhodobacterales bacterium | reverse complement strand
GCAGTTTCTGGGACAAGTACCCCGAACGGGTGACAATCTATGAAATGAAGGACGCCGACGGCACGGTGTACAGCCGTGAACTCTGTGGCGGCCCTCATGTTTCAAATACGGGAAGCCTGACCGAATACGGGACATTCAAGGTCCTGAAAGAGGAAAGCAGCTCTGCCGGTGTCCGCCGGATAAAGGCCGTGATTGCCTGATCGCAGGATCAAACCCTGACATGTGATCTGACGCGTTACACAGTGTTGGGTCGGTATTCATAAAGTGGCGTCGCCTACTCAGATTGGCGACGGCACTTTCATGTCGTGCGCAGGGCAAGGATGCACACCCCAAGAAGATCACCGCGATCCACTCAAGGTTGAGTGTCGCCCTGACATGTTACAACTTATACGAACGTACCGGCTGTTCTGTAACATTTTGATTGCGCCAAACCTGCCCGCAACGTATTTTGCGCGCAGGGAGTCACCACATGGATGCATTTATTTGCGACGCGCAGCGTACGCCGATTGGTCGTTATGGCGGCAGTCTGTCTTCTGTGCGCGCAGATGATCTGGCAGCGATCCCCATTGCTGCGTTGATGGCACGCAATCCCGGCGTGGATTGGTCAAGGTTGGATGACGTGATCCTTGGTTGCGCCAATCAGGCGGGCGAAGACAATCGCAATGTCGCTCGCATGGCAGCACTGCTCGCCGGGCTGTCGGCCGATGTGCCCGGCGCTACGATCAACCGCCTGTGTGCCTCAGGTATGGACGCCATCGGATTGGTTGCGCGGGGGATCAAAGCGGGGGATCTGGACATGGCCATCGCAGGCGGTGTCGAAAGCATGAGCCGCGCGCCATTTGTCATGCCAAAGGCGGAAACGGCGTTCAGCCGTGCCAATCAGGTTTATGACACAACCATCGGCTGGCGATTTGTGAACCCGAAAATGAAAGCGCAATACGGCATCGATTCCATGCCGGAAACGGCGGATAATGTTGCCGAGGACTGGAATGTCAGCCGGGCCGATCAGGACGCATTCGCAGCCCGATCGCAAGCGCGATGGGCCGCAGCACAGGCGGCAAACGCGTTTGCGGATGAAATCGCCCCCGTCAGGATCCCGCAGCGCAAGGGCGCCCCGATCCACGTGACAACAGACGAACACCCACGCCCGGACACGGATCGCGCCGCGCTTGGTAAGCTTCGTGGGATCAACGGCCCTGACAAGACAGTGACCGCCGGCAACGCCTCGGGTGTGAATGATGGGGCAGCGGCCTTGTTGATCGCCTCGGCCGAGGCGGCGAAAGCGCACGGTCTGACACCCATGGCGCGCATTGTCGGGATGAACGCGGCGGGGGTCGCCCCCCGTGTCATGGGAATCGGTCCTGTACCTGCCTGCCAAAAAGTGCTCGACCGGAACGGACTGACCATCGACCAGATGGACGTGATTGAACTCAACGAAGCCTTCGCCTCTCAGGGTCTGGCAACGCTGCGCAGCCTTGGCGTCGCCGATGATGACCCGCGCGTGAACGCCCAGGGTGGCGCAATCGCCATCGGGCACCCGCTGGGCATGTCGGGCGCGCGCCTTGTCATGACGGCAGCATTTCAACTGCAACGCACCGGCGGGCGCTACGCGCTTTGCACCATGTGTGTGGGTGTCGGCCAGGGCGTTGCACTCATCCTTGAACGCGCAACTTGAACGGACGCCTATCCTCGAAAGGATCTGAATATGTATGCACAGATGATCAAATCCGAAGCGACCAACGACGATCCGGCAAAGCTCGCCGCGTTTCAGGCCCGCATCGATGCGGGTGAAAAGATCGAGCCAAAAGACTGGATGCCCGAAGGCTATCGCAAGACGCTCATCCGCCAGATCGGCCAGCACGCGCATAGCGAAATCGTCGGACAATTGCCCGAAGGCAACTGGATCACCCGCGCCCCGTCACTGGAACGCAAGGCGATCCTCTTGGCCAAGGTGCAGGACGAGGCGGGCCATGGCCTTTACCTGTATTGCGCCGCTGAAACGCTAGGTGTCAGCCGGGACGAGTTGACCGAAATGCTGCTTGATGGGCAGATGAAGTATTCGTCGATCTTTTCCTATCCGACCCTGACATGGGCCGACATGGGGGCGGTCGGCTGGCTGGTCGACGGCGCGGCCATCCTCAACCAGGTTCCATTGCAACGAACCAGTTATGGCCCGTACGCACGCGCCATGGTGCGCATCTGCAAAGAGGAGTCCTTTCATCAGCGTCAGGGCTTTGACATCATGATGAAGATGGTCAACGGCACCGCGGCGCAGAAACACATGGCGCAGGACGCGCTCAACCGGCTTTGGTATCCGTCGTTGATGATGTTTGGCCCGTCTGACGCAGACAGCGTGCATTCCGAACAATCCATGCGCTGGAAGATCAAGATCAATTCGAACGACGAATTGCGCCAGAAGTTTGTCGACCAGACAGTGCCACAAGCGGAATACCTTGGCCTGACCATTCCCGACGAACACCTGAAATGGAACGACGACAAGGGCAGCTATGATTTCAGCCAGCCGGACTGGTCCGAGTTCTTTGACGTGCTCAAAGGCAACGGCCCGGCATCGGTCGAACGGATCGAAGCGCGGCAAACAGCATGGAACGACGGTGCATGGGTCCGCGAAGCCCGGATGGCCCATGCAGCCAAGAAGAAAACGGCAGCGATGGCAGCGGAGTGAGAAAATGAGCAACGAATGGCCCCTCTACGAAGTCTTCATCCGCGGCCAGCATGGCCTGTCCCATCGCCATGTCGGCAGCCTGCACGCGACCGACCCACAGCACGCAATCCAGAACGCCCGCGACGTCTATACCCGTCGCAAGGAAGGCGTCAGCATCTGGGTTATTCCGTCATCGCAGATCACGGCCTCCTCTCCCAATGACAAGGACGCATTCTTCGAGCCATCTGAAGACAAGGTGTACCGGCACCCGACTTTTTTCAACATTCCCGAAGATGTGGGGGCGATGTGAGCGTCACAGGCCTGATCCGCATGGGCGACAACACGTTGGTCCTGGGCCAGCGTGTGTCGGAATGGTGCGGGCACGCGCCCGCGCTCGAAGAAGACATTGCGTTGGCGAATACGGCACTCGACCTGATCGGACAAACACAGTTGTGGCTTGGCCTCGCTGGTGAACGGGAAGGGCAAGGGCGCGATGCCGACGCGCTCGCCTACCGGCGCGACCCTTGGGATTTCCGGAACCTGCTGCTGGTCGAACAGCCAAATCGCGACTTCGGCGTGACCATGATGCGGCAGTTTCTGTTCGATACATGGCATCTTGAGGTGCTCACGGCGCTGAGCCAACACAACGACGCAGACATCAGCGCCATCGCGCAAAAGTCTGTCAAAGAGGTTACCTATCACCGCGAACGCTCAACCGACATGGTCATTGCCTTGGGCGATGGAACTGAGGAAAGCCAGCAGCGCATGCAAAAAGCGTTGGACAGGCTTTATCCCTACGTGGGCGAGATGTTCACATCGGATGAGGACGACCTGATCGATATGGCGACCCTGCGGCCCGGTTTTGATGCCCATCTGACGGCCACGTTGACCGAGGCAACACTGACCCGCCCAACAAGTGACTTTGCCCATCAGGGCGGCAAGACCGGTGCCCGGCATTCAGAGCATCTGGGGCACATCCTTGCCACAATGCAATCCCTGCCACGCAGCTACCCGGATGCAAAATGGTAACCACCCGGCCTTCGATCGATGACGTCTGGGAATGGCTGGCAGATGTTCCAGATCCTGAAATCCCGGCGATTTCACTGGTTGATCTTGGCATTATCCGCGACGTTCAATGGCGTGCCGATACATTGGAAGTGACCGTCACCCCGACCTATTCCGGCTGCCCGGCAACCTCGATCATCAACATTGAAATAGAGGCAGCCTTGCACGCCAAAGGTATCGAGAATCTGGCACTCAAACGACAAATCTCACCGCCATGGACCACTGATTGGATGTCAGAAGCCGGGCGGGCCAAGCTGGAAGCCTACGGCATTGCCCCGCCCCGCCCCGCTGGCGGGCCCGAACGCTGCCCGCTTTGCCAGTCCACAGCCGTGGAAAAGATCAGCCAATTCGGTTCGACCCCGTGCAAGGCGCAATGGCGGTGCACCGATTGTCTGGAACCCTTTGACTATTTCAAGTGTATCTGATGCCCCAGTTTCATCCCCTCACCGTGACAGATATCCACCGCACCACCCGCGATGCAGTTGTGCTGACGCTGCAATCCGATGATCCGGACCTGTTCCGGTTCACGCAGGGGCAATACCTGACCTTCCGCAAAACCTTTGATGGGACCGAGTTGCGTCGCAATTACTCGATCTGTTCCGGGGTCGATGACGGCGTGTTGCAGGTGGGGATCAAAGAGGTCGACGGAGGCGCTTTTTCAACCTTCGCCAACACCGATCTGAAAGTTGGCGATCAGCTGGATGCCATGCCCCCAATGGGCAACTTCTATGCCGACACCCAATCGACGACCGCAAAGTCCTATCTGGGGTTTGCGGGCGGCTCGGGCGTAACCCCGGTCCTGTCGCTTCTCCGCTCGGCCTTGTCGCGCGAACCGGAAAGCACGTTCACGCTGGTCTATGCCAACCGGGCCGTACACACGATCATGTTCCGCGAAGAGTTGGAGGATCTCAAGAACCGCTTCATGGAACGGTTGAGCATCATCCACATCCTGGAATCTGGTCAGGACATCGATCTTTTCTCGGGGCGGATCGATCAGGAAAAATGTGCCGCACTCTTCAAATCATGGATCAACATCGCGAATGTCGACCTCGCCTATATCTGCGGTCCCGAACCGATGATGATGGCCATCAACGAAGCGCTCAAAGCCCACGGTTTGCTGAAGGCGCAGATCAAGTTCGAATTGTTCGGTGCCAGTCAGGAAGGCTTGCTGGCCAAGAAATCCATCCGCGCCAGATCCAAAGGTGCGGCGGGCACAGCCGCGCAGATCACCCTTGATGGCACGACCCACAGCGTCGAGATGAAAAAAGACCAGTCCGTTTTGGAAGCGGCCCTTTCGCACAATCTCGAAGCGCCGCATGCGTGCCGCGCGGGCGTGTGCAGCACGTGCAAGGCCAAGGTGACCGAAGGTGAATTCCAGATGCTCATCAACCATTCGCTTGAGGATTACGAGGTCGAGGCCGGCTATGTCCTGACCTGCCAATGCTATCCGCTCAGCGACACGCTGGTCGTGGATTACGATCAACACTAGGGGGCGGCGATGCGTCAGGTCGAGAGTTTCGTAGCCGGTAAGTGGGTTCGCCCCGGCGCGGGCGCACGCCCGATCGCCAGCGCCATCACCGGCGATGTGATCGCCGAGGCGGGCAATGACGCGCTCGACATTCAGGCCATGCGCGGTTTTGCCCGCAGTGTCGGTGGCCCTGCCTTGCGCGCGATGACGTTTCATGACCGTGCGCGGATGCTCAAGGCGCTTGCCCTGCACCTCAAGGCCCATCGGCAGACGCTCTATGACCTCAGCTTTGACACAGGTGCCACGCAGGCAGATCACTTGATCGACGTGGATGGCGGCATTGGCACGATGCTTGTCTATGCTTCGAAGGGTCGGCGCGACATGCCGGATGCCCACGTCTATCTGGATGGCCCGCCCGAGCAGTTGGGCCGGGCTGGCCAATTCATCGGGCGGCATATCTGCACGCCTTTGCAGGGTGTCGCTTTGCACATCAACGCCTTCAACTTTCCGGTTTGGGGAATGCTGGAAAAGCTCGCGCCGACGCTCTTGGCCGGGATGCCCGCAATCATCAAACCCGCGACGGCCACGTCCTATGTGACGGAAAGCTGTGTGCGCCTGATGATTGACAGCGGGTTGATGCCGGACGGTGCGTTGCAACTGATCGCCGGCGGGGTTGGCGATTTGCTCGATCATTTGGATTGCCAGGACGTCGTGACGTTCACCGGCTCCGCCGAGACAGGTCTGATGCTGCGCAGCACCCCGAACGTGCAGGCCAACGCGGTTCGGTTCACCGCAGAACAAGACAGCCTAAATGCTTCGGTCCTTGGGCCCGATGCCGTTCCGGGCACAGCTGAGTTCGAGCTGTTTATCAAGGAAGTCACCCGCGAGATGACTGCAAAAGCAGGCCAGAAGTGCACCGCAATACGACGCATCATGGTGCCCGCCGAACAAGTCGACGCAACACTCGAAGCCCTTATGGCACGTCTGGCCAAGGTTCGGATCGGGGATCCGCGGGATCCCGAAACGACAATGGGGCCATTGGTCTCGAACGGGCAGAAAAGCGATGTGTTGGCAAAGGTGAAATGCATCTGGTCGGAAGCCGAGCGCGTCTTTGGCGACCCGGAAGACTTCGCCATGGCCGACAGCAAAGGCGCGTTCCTGCCCCCGATGCTCTTTTATTGTGCGGACCCGGACAGCGCACAGTCCGTGCACGATACCGAAGCCTTCGGGCCTGTATCCACAGTCATGCCTTATCGTGATATCGACCACGCGGCCGAATTGCTCAATCGGGGGAAAGGCTCGCTGGTGGCCTCGGTCATCACGCGGGATAATGAGGTTGCAAAGCAAATCACGATGGCATCGGCTGCGTTCCACGGCAGGCTTTACTTCAACAACCGCGACAGCATGGGTGAGGCGACCGGACACGGCGCGCCCATGCCGCACATGGTCCATGGCGGTCCCGGTCGTGCCGGTGGCGGCGAAGAGTTGGGCGGCATTCGCGCCGTCACCCACTATATGCAGCGCACCGCCGTGCAGGGCAGCCCCGACATCCTGTCCGCCATCAGTCAACACTGGGTTCCGGGCGCCACCGAGGCGACCGACAAACCCCACCCGTTCACCCGTCCATTCTCGGAACTGGAGATCGGAGACACGCTGCACAGCCCATCGCGACAGGTCACGCTGGACGACATTGAAACCTTTGCGCATTTCACCGGGGACACCTTCTATGCGCATATGGATGACGAAGCTGCCCGCGCCAACCCGTTTTTCCCCGGCCGGGTTGCACATGGCTACCTGCTTCTCAGCTTTGCCGCCGGACTTTTTGTGCAGCCCGATCCCGGCCCGGTTCTGGCCAACACGGGCCTCGACAATCTGCGTTTCCTCAAACCCGTCGAGGCAGGTGACAGCATCAAGGTCCGCCTTACCGTCAAAGCAAAAACACCGCGTAACGACGACTATGGCGAGGTGCGCTGGCACGTGACACTGACCAATCAGGATGACGAACCCGTCGCTGAATATGAACTGCTGACGATGAATGCGTGACTGCGATTATGATCGTGCTGTAACGGCACTGACCCAGCTTGGGCCGCTGCGCGTCTGGTCCTTGTTGGTGACTGTTTTCGGAGACTTGTCCGAAGGGGCCGCCCTCGACGGCCCAACGCTCACGTTGATCATGAAGGACATCGGGGTCAAACCCGAAGCGACACGCGTGGCCTTGCACCGGTTGCGCAGTGAC
This sequence comes from uncultured Rhodobacterales bacterium, assembly GCA_964352055.1. Classification (GTDB taxonomy): domain Bacteria; phylum Pseudomonadota; class Alphaproteobacteria; order Rhodobacterales; family Rhodobacteraceae; genus Tateyamaria. The sequence continues at coordinate 20,966 of CAYGQZ010000021.1, read as the reverse complement.
GGGTGGATCACATCGCAACGCTCTGGTCGAACCAGCCAATACAGCCTGACGGCGCAGGGGCAACGCGACAGTGCCAGTGCACGCCCCAAGATATATGGCCGACCGGAGCACATGGGACGCAGCGCCCGGATTTTCCTGACCCCGACAAACGGTGACGCGCTCGATCCGGTGGATTACGCGCAGATCGCGCCGCGGCTTTATGTCAGTGGATCAGACACTGCCTGCCCTCCGGGCGCAATGTCGCTGCAACCCACGGATTTGCCCGATTGGCTCGGAGATGCGTTCGAACCGAACCACTTGCGAGACGGCTATTCTGCTTTGTTTGCTGTATTGTCCGAACTGGAACCCAGGGTGGCAACGCCTACGCCGCTCCAAACCGCGGTACTGCGGGTTTTGATCGTGCATGGGTGGCGACGCCTCACCCTCAAACATCCTGACTTGCCGCGCGCTGCGCATTCCGCCGATTGGCGTGGCCATGATTGCCGGGCGCTGGTCACGACGTTGCTGGATAGGTTGCCCCGGCCGGTGCCCAATGCCATCAAGGCCGCATAAACCACGCTTCCCCCGCCCGCGAGCGCACGCTATAGCACGATCATGACAAATCACCTGCATATCTCCGACTTGCCCGACGGGCTTGACCTTGGCCCTTCGGTGGCCATCGACTGTGAAACCATGGGGCTGAACCCCCACCGCGACCGGCTTTGCGTTGTTCAGCTTTCTGGTGGTGACGGCGACGCGCATATCGTCCAGATCAAGCTGGGACAAACCGAAGCCCCCAATCTTTGCGCGCTGCTGGAAAACCCGGATGTGCTCAAGCTGTTTCACTTTGGGCGGTTCGATATTGCCGCGATGCTGAACGCGTTTGGCACAGTCACGGCGCCGGTCTATTGCACCAAGATCGCAAGCCGCTTGATCCGGACCTATACGGACCGGCACGGGCTCAAGAACCTGTTGCAGGAACTCCTGAACATTGACGTCTCGAAGCAACAGCAATCCAGCGACTGGGGCGCCGACACCCTCACCGATGCGCAACTGGAGTATGCCGCCTCCGATGTCCTCTATTTGCATCAGCTGCGCGAAGAATTGAACAAACGACTGGAGCGCGAAGGACGGATGGACATGGCGCAGGCCTGTTTCGACTTCCTGCCGATGCGCGCGCAGCTTGATCTTGCCGGCTGGCCCGAAACGGACATTTTTGCACACACATGACCCAGGAAATTCCTTTTCTCGACACCGCGCGGCGGGTGATCAACACCGAAGCGTCGGCTCTCAACACTTTGGCCAACAGCCTTGATTCCAGTTTTCGCGACGGCATCGACATCTTGATGAACGCCACCGGGCGGGTCATCGTCACCGGGATTGGCAAGTCAGGCCATATTGCGCGCAAGATTGCGGCCACATTGGCCAGCACCGGGACGCCGGCACAGTTTGTGCACCCGGCCGAGGCAAGCCACGGCGATCTGGGCATGATCACATCAAACGACGTGGTGCTGGCGATTTCCAACTCCGGCGAAGCGCCGGAACTTGCCGATCTGGTCGCTTATTCACGACGGTTCAACATCCCGCTGGTTGGGATCACGAAAAACCCCGAAAGCGCGCTGGGCAGCCAGTCCGACGTGGTCTTGTTGTTGCCCGACCTGCCCGAGGCATGCGGGACGGGAGTCGTTCCGACCACCTCCACCACCATGACATTGGCCATGGGGGACGCCGTTGCCGTGGCCTTGATGGAAAACCGCTCCTTTACGGCCGTGCACTTTCGCGATTTTCACCCGGGCGGCAAACTGGGCGCGCAACTGGCGCGCGTCTCGGACCTCATGCACCCCGGCGATGAGATGCCGCTGGTGGCCCGTGATACGCCGATGTCAGAAGCGCTCATCGAGATCAGTCAGAAAAGCATGGGCGTGGTCGCAGTGACTGGAGAGAATGGTGCACTGGTGGGCATCATTACCGACGGTGACTTGCGCAGGCACATGGATGGCCTGCTGTCCTTGACAGCGGCGGATGTGATGACCACTTCTCCTACAACGATCCACCCGGGCGCTCTGGCGGTCGAGGCGGTGGCATTGATGAATAATCGCAAGATCACCTGCGTGTTTGCGGTTGACCCGAAAGGCCCGGCAATCCCGCAGGGCATTTTGCATATTCACGATTGCCTCAGGGTCGGGTTGGCTTGAAGGATATGGGATGGACCGCTATTCGCGACTTATCGCGTGGCTCAGGGTGCTGCTGCCGCTCGCAGCCCTAGCGCTGCTGTCCACCCTTTTTCTACTGTCCCGCAATATCGACGCGATTGGTGCAATCCCTTTTGCAGAAACGGAAATCCAGGAACGGTTGCGCGGCGAACAAATCACCGAACCGTTCTTTTCCGGCACAACGCGCGGCGGCGATCAGATTACGTTTTCAGCCCGCTCGGTGCGTCTGGGCACGGGGCAAAGCAACCGGACAGAAGACCTGTCCGTCGACATCGTACTGGCCTCCGGGGCAAGTGTTGCCCTGTCATCCGGGTTGGGCAGCTTTGATGTGAGAGGCGCGCGACTGATGCTTGAGGACAATGTGATCATTTCCACATCCAACGGCTACAACTTGACATCTGATGCGCTGACCACAAATTTCAAAGAACTGTCCGTTGTTTCACCGGGTCCCGTGACCGGGCAAAGCCCGATGGGTACTCTTCATGCGGGTAAATTGCGACTTGAGCGGCTACCGGAAACTGAAACCGTTCATTTGAATTTCACAAACGGGGTGAAACTGGTATACCGCCCTCAGAAATCAGAAAAGTGACAGCATCCGTGACAATCCTGCGTACCTTCGTCTGCGCTTGCCTTTTGGCTCTTGCATCTCCCGTCTTCGCTCAAGGTACACAGGTGGCGTTCGGCGCCTCGGCCCAGGACACGGCCGCGCCCATCGAAGTCAGCGCCAATGAACTGGACGTCGATCAAAAGACAAGCACCGCGATTTTCACGGGCGAGGTCCTGATCGTTCAAGGCGAAATGCGGCTGGCGGCAGACAAGGTGCTGGTGGTGTATCGCGAGGAAACGCAAGGCATCGCAAAGCTGGAAGCGACGGGAAACGTGACGGTTGTCTCCGGCGAGGATGCAGCCGAATCCAACTACGCGGAATACCTGGTCGATGACGGCGTGATCGAGATGACCGGAGACGTCCTGCTGACACAAGGGCTGAACGCACTGACTGCGGACCGGATGACCGTCCAGCTTGATGACGGAACCGCAAGGATGGAAGGGCGGGTCAAAACGATCCTGCAACCCAAGGACAACTGATGGGCAAACCCACCCTCAAAGTGACGGACGGGTCCTCGGGGCTCAGGATAAGCCACCTGCGAAAGTCCTATCGCAAGAAGCTGGTGATCCGCGATTTTTCAATGGACCTGAACAGGGGCGAGGTTGTCGCCCTGCTTGGGCCAAACGGGTCGGGCAAGACGACGACATTCTACGCCATCGCCGGACTGGTGACACCCGAAGCGGGCAAGGTGCTCGTTGATGGCATCGACGTCACGACCTTGCCCATGTATCGCCGTGCTCAGATGGGTATTGGATATTTGCCACAGGAAATGAGTATTTTCCGGGGGCTCAGTGTCCAGGACAACATTTCGGCCATCCTCGATGTGACGGTCAAGGACCGGCACAAACGGCGGGAACGGCTCGAAGAACTGCTGGGCGAATTTTCGATCGAGCATCTTCGACGCGCGCCTGCCTTGGCCCTTTCCGGCGGTGAGCGTCGGCGGGTGGAGATTGCGCGCTCGCTCGCAGCCGATCCCAAGTATTTGCTTCTGGATGAGCCCTTTGCCGGCGTCGACCCGATTTCCGTCGGGGACATCCGCAGCCTTGTGGCTGATCTGAAAAAACGCGGCATTGGCGTTTTGATCACAGATCATAATGTGCGCGAAACACTCGAAATCGTTGACCGTGCCTACATCTTGCATGATGGACAGGTTCTCATGTCGGGCACACCGCAAGATGTTGTGCAAAACGAAAACGTGCGGCGTGTCTATCTCGGTGAAAACTTTCGAATTTCTTAACAAACCGAAAAAAATCTGCCACCAGTTTTGATTGACAGGCGGTACCGTTTTAGCGTGCAATATGACTATGGCATCGCGTCCTATCCCACTTTCTGCGCCTTCGGCTTTGTCCTCAAAGCCCGCAGAAAATCATGGGAAACGTGAGCCGATCCCGTCTAGCTGACTGTTTGAACTGGCCACGCCAGTGGCCCGTCTTGACGTCTGCGCGGAATATGTGAAGGAGAAAGAATGCAATACCAAATCAGTGGCAGACAAATCGATATCGGTGACGCCTTGCAAACCCATGTGCGCGATGAACTGGGCGGCGTTGTGCAGAAATATGCCGAACGACCGACAAACGCTCAGGTTGTGTTTTCCAAGTCGGCCCATGAGTTTATCTGCGAGGCCACAGTCCACCTTTCGACGGGACTGACCGCGCAGGCCAAGGCCCATGCCACTGAGATCTATGCGGCTTTTGACGCGTGCTCCGACAAAATGGAAAAGCAGCTGCGCCGCTACAAACGTCGCCTCAAGGACCACCATCGCGAGCGGGCGCTGCCGGTTGAATTCTCTGGCGCTTCCTCTTATATCCTCGCGTCTGATGTAGGCAGCACGGATGAGTCTGAGCCAGAAAGCCTGCAACCCATGATCGTGGCCGAGATGGAGACGAACATCCAATCCTTGTCGGTTGGCGAGGCGGTCATGCAAATGGAACTTGCGGGGGCACCGGTTCTGGTGTTCCGAAACGAAGGAAAAGACGGCCTGAACGTCGTGTATCGCCGCGAAGACGGAAACATCGGCTGGATTGACCCATAAATGAGCAGCGCTGATTAAGGCGCGAATGGTGCGAGCAAAATGGATTTAGGAACTCTTTTAAGGCCGGAGGCTGTCAAGGTTGTGACCGGGGCCTCTTCCAAAAAGCGACTGTTGCATGAGATCGCAGATCTGATGCAACAGGCCTATGATCTGGACGCGGGCCTCGTGGCCGAGGCGTTGATGTCACGGGAATCGTTGGGGCCGACCGGGGTTGGGCACGGCGTCGCCCTGCCCCACGCCCGGCTGGACGGCATAGACAAGGTCAAGGGCGCCTTTATCCTGCTCGACAAACCCATCGAGTTTGGTTCTATCGACCGACAACCTGTGGACATCGCCTTTGCGCTGTTTGCCCCAGAAGAGGCGGGCGTGGAACACCTCAAGGCGCTGGCGTTGGTCTCACGCACTCTGCGCGATTCGGCGTTCTGTGCGAAACTGCGCGCCAATCCGATCGCCGCCACACTCTTTACGATCCTGAACGAAGCAAAGTCAGCCAGGGCAGCCTGAAGGTTCAGCCCGGCGTCCAATCCTCGAACCCAAACATCAGATAGTCACGGGCATAGGCAGCCTGCGCCAACGCCTCGATCTCTTCATCATAAATGTCTTGCAATCCGTAAGGTCCCAAAGCCTTTGCATCGGGCAGGTCAGGCAGGTCCTCAATACCAACGGAATGCGCCAGGTCTGCCAACTCATGCGCCAATGTCTTTGTCCGGATCAAACGATCCGGCAGAGCAAATTCTGAGAACCCCTCGATCACCTTGGCTTGTGTCGCCCAGTCTGCATCCACACGGATGGCTGTCTGACCGTTCAAGTTGCCCTTCAAAAACCCGAGAAACGCGATGAACGCCGCCCGATGGGCATCCTTGCCGTATCCAGGGTTCGTCTCGGATTGCGGCAAAGGCAACTTGTACCGTTTCTTAAGGGTGTTGCGAATCCCGCCATAGCCGCCTTGCCCGGTGTTCAGAATGCGGTGGCAAAAGACCTGATGCGCGCGATCCACAGGGTGACGCAAAACACTGAAACTGCGATGTCCGGGATGGGCGCGCATCCAGTCACGCAAACCGTTCTGGCCAAGCCTCAAAGACGGCCGGTCGCCCGCGGCCGCATCCAGCGCATGCATCCAGCTTGTGACGGGATCATGTGCGCCGCCGCGTATGGGCAAATACAGCAAGGGCGCAGTGGCGCTGGCGACATATGTCGGTACCGCTGGCCCACGCCTCGGTTCGAAGTTCGGCGTTCGTGTCAGGTTGAATTGATCCAATCCGGAAAGGGCCTTGGTCATCTGTTCGAAATTCTCGACCTTGTCAGACAAAGCGCTCGGGTTTTGCACCTTCAGGTTCTTGTCCAACGCCTCCAACCGACCATCGACACCCAACCATGCAGCAAGCCCGTTCATCACATCAACGTTCTGCAAATCCTCGTACGCAATGTAGAATGCGGTCTGTCCGGAGATTTGCAGCCGGTTCAACAAATCGACCTGAAAGGTCTGCAGGTTTGCCACATGCTCGGCAAACTCGTTGGGGTCAAACGTGGCCTTGGCATCCTTGCGCGCCTTGGCATCGGTCAGCTTCCATTGGCCGGTGGCCTGCGCGATCTTCCAGGACACGTAACTGTCCGCCGGGTTTCGGGTCAGCACGACCTTGGCGCATTTCGGATCCCCTACGATCTTGTCAAACACACGCGGGTCATGATCGTGAAAGTACCGAAACCCCGCCAGTCCATCGGCGGCTTTGCGAATCTCGCGCAGAAGGCGATTGGGGTCTTCGTCGCGTGCGGTCTGGTTCACGCCAAGAATAGTCTGTGTCTTTGGATAGCCGATGAAATGAGGATTGAACGCCTCGCCAAGGCACATGAGCCCGTCAATTGCGTTCAGGTTTGCCTCCAGAAAGTTTGAACCTGTGCGCATCTCGGCGAACACAACGAAATAGTCAAAGCGGGCCATGAGGATCTATCGCACGAGATATGGTTTGCGCGGCGAGGCCGGCTCTTGCGCGGGCTCAAGCGTCGCGGGGAAGTCGCCCATAAGATAGGGGTGCATGCCCTGGTTCTTGAGGTTCTGAAGAAAGCGGCCAAACCCGGTCAGATCCACCATTTTGGGGACTTCCGACAATCGGTGCTGCTGAACATGGCCGATGTCATCCAGAATACCTTGAAGTGGTTCCATCGGCGCTTCGACGAATTCAGCCATTGTCCATATCCGCACTCTCGCTTTCGCATAAGGTGATCGCAGTATGTTGAGGTGATCGCTTTCAATCCTTTGAAGGCGGGCCGCCTCTTTCCGGATATCGAGAAAGTTCATGTTTGAACGAAACAAAGGCACCGCCCAGGCACCCGACACCACGCAAACCTGCGCATTGGGATCACGTGCAATACGCCAGTTCACATCCTGCGTATCGCCGGGGCCGAACTGAAAACACTGACGTTCACCACGCGTGTTCCAGATCAGGTTGGTCAAGAACGCTTTGGGATTGTAGTCGCGGCTGAGCGCACAGTCACTCAGGGCACCATTCAACGTTGTTTGACCATCTGCAAATTCGACACGGTCCGGCCCAAACAGATGCCCATGGACACGTGCGCCGGTTGTGCGCCCGAGCCACTGTTCGAAATTCTCGAATATTTCGGTAAAGCCCTGGAACATGGAATAGGGGGCCGCTGTAACGCCGTTTTCCCAGTCTTCGTTTGGAAACCGGCTTTGCATATAAAGCCCCGGGCGGCCTCTGGTCCGGCGTTCGACCGCCTTGGCAAAGACGCGATCGATCTTGCCGGGATTGGGCTCGGTGCGTTTCATCGCACCTGCCGCATCGGTCAGGAACGTTTGATAAAGCCGATCCGCATGCGGCCAGATCTTGCGTGCTACAAAGCAGTCGGAACGGCGGAGCAATTGCAGGTGATCATCATAGAAAATGTGCGGTTTCCCCTGAAAATCAAACTTGGACAGGGTCAGCGATCGGCTTTCGATATTGATGGAAAACAACCGGGCAAGGGTCTGGAAATAGCTTTCATCGGGGATCCAGACCTTGCGGAAAAACGCATCATACGTCTTGCGGTCCGGCCCTTGCAGAATGGCAGTCAGAGTTTGGCGGGTCAAACACCACCACTGACTGCCCATGTGCGGGACAAGTCCTTTGGGCATCTTACGCTTCAAGCCCAGGCGGCGCTGAAATTCGACACATTTATCGAACAGATACCGCTGGCGCTTCCAGGAAAACGGGAAGTGCAGGGTAAACCGCTCTTCATCAAGGCCGCCCACCGTCCAGGGCACATCGGCACATGTCGCACTTTCGATGAAATCCGTGTGCGGCCGATCCGCCAGGTAACCGATCAACTCCTCGACCGGCCGCAAAGGCAGGCACGCGCCGGACACGAGATAGACGTGGCGCACGTCCGGGAAATCCATCAACATCATCTCTGAGGCCGTTTGGCTTGCAGCAACAATACCCCAACTGCCCCATTCACAGCGATACCGTTTGGAAAAGTGGACGCTTGGCATGTCCGACAAAGATTGAGAAAACTCTGCAAAAACCTGCTGCGGAACGGCAGCGTCCATATGGATCACAACAGGGCATCCCGCCGCCGCCCAATGGCGCGCCGCCTGTTCAGCCCGGTCAAGCGCCGTGTGAACCAGCATGACGATACCGACGCTCATGCCCAGTTTCCTTTGGACATCAGGCCAAGGATCTCAAGCTGCCGCCAGTTGATGTATTTCTCCGACCATTTGCACCAAAGGTTGGGATCGTCGCGCATGCTTGCAGCATATGCCGTGTACTCCACCGAAGCCGCGTAATGCTGCTTGCGAGTCATCTCTTCAGCTGCCTTCAGGTTGAACGTATCGAGGAACTTTGCGTGCAGCAGGACGCCAGACGCCTTCTCCCCGCCCCATTCGTCATAAACCTGATTGAGGCCACGCGGAAGCAACATGTGGGTCGAACTGACATAGGCATAACGTCTGTCCCACTTGACCAAGGGTATCTTGTTCAAGGCAGGTGCCTTTGCGGGTGTATCGGCAAAGAACACACGGGCGCGGGGTCCACCCTGAATCCACAGGTTGCCAAATCGCTTGTTTCTGGAAATCGTATAGTTGCCGCTGTCAAACCAACTCGCAATCTCCATCGGGTTTTGACCTGCGCTGTAAGGCTGATCGTCCAGTCGTCCCTTGGGATACATGTCCAGCAACATGGCAGAGAAGGACTTGATCGACGATGCATCCAGCCAATCCGTCAATGCGCGCAACGGCCGCGTGTCACAAAACGGATAGACCAGGAATTCGTCGGGATCGACGACCAGGGACCAATGGCCATCGGCGTATTTCATCTGCAACCAGTTCAGCCAGTCCACGCCAAAGCGGGCCCGTTTGTAACTGCACTCGGTTGACCAGACGGACACGTCCGACTGACTTTCCAGATATTCCAGCGATCCGTCTGTGCTTCCATTGTCCACAATCAGGAAATGGTTGATCCCCATATCCCGATAGTATTGCAGGAAGAAAGGCAGGCGGATTGCTTCGTTCCGCAGGGTCGTGAAACACAGCAAATCATCCGGCGTGATCTTGGCCGTGCGGCGGGCCACGGATTTTAGTTCACGACGTTTGCGGAACGCGCGGATGCGCCACCGTTTCCGCTGAAGCCTCAACCGATATGACTGCCAAGCGCCCAATGACTTATGCCTTCTACCTGCCACCCGTTGCGACCCGCTTTGCGCCTATCAGGTCAAACTTAATACACTCTTGAAATGCGCGTCCCACGTGGGCGGATGAAACTGCGCGCGTCCCGACACCGAATACGGCTCCGCCGCCAGACTTTTGATTTTAGTTATCCACAGATACCGATCTGAAACGCTTGCGTAAATGGGAATGTCCCCAAGTATTTCCCTGAAGACGCTCAAATCGTTCGCGATCAACGGAACGCCGCGTGCCGCTGCCTCGACCGCGGGCAAACCATACCCTTCGGCATGGGACGGAAATAAGACCGCCGCCGCACCTTCGATCAAAGCGCCTAAAGCACCATCTGTCAGCCCCGCGACTTCTGTGACCGGGCCGCCCGCAGGCAGTGTATCAAGGCGAGCAAACACCTCCTCGTTATTCCAACCACGTGCTCCGGCGATGACAAGGCCGGGCGCGTTCGGCCCCATCTGATCCCAGATGTCCAGCAGGAACGCGTGGTTTTTACGGGGCTCAATGGTGCCCACACAGACGAAGTATGGGCGCGTTGCGACAAGGGCCTGTGGGAGGTCGCCGGGCGCGGCCGGTGCCAATTCTGTTCCCAGATGTGCAACGATCGAAGGGGGCGGTGCGGGTTTCATCCATGCTTTGGCCCGCGTTTGCGTGTCTTGGGAATTGTAGATGACAAGGTCAGCGTGTTTGGCGACACGCCCGATCAATGCAGAAAAGGGCGCAACAGTCCCGTCGCGCTGGAATTCCGGAAACTCCAGCGGAATCACATCGTGCACAAAAACCGTCGTTCTGGCATTTACGGAACGATGCAGGGTTTGCATCACCCGATCGGTCAGATTCGAGTGACCAACATTCAGGTAGGCCGTACGCTGCGGCAGGTGGCGACGCAGCATAAGCCCTAGCAAAGGTGGCGGTACACGGGCAATCGACAGCCGACGGGCTTGTTGCCAAGCCGCGCGAGACAGGTTTGCCGGATCGGAACCGGATTTTGGCCCGGACAGGTACGTTTCCAACGCACCCATCCCAGCCTGATCCAAAAGAATGTACCCCAATCTGGATCGTATCAGACCAAAGGCGGGCACTGGATCCGCCAGAACAGCCCGCAAATAGGCCAGTTCCACTCGATCCACACCTGTCAGCACTTTACCGGCCCGGCGCATCAGGCGCGTCAGGTCCAGCAAACGCGCGGGTGGTGGATTATCCGTCGTAATGTCCAGTTTGGTGCCATCTCCAGGCGTCAGTGATCATGGTCTCCAGGCTTGAGCGCGTCGGGGTCCAGCCCAGTTCCGCCTCGGCGCGGGTCGAGCCGGAAACCAGCTTGGTGCAATCTCCCGGGCGACGTTCGCCGTCCACAAAAGGCACGGATTGATTGGTCACCGCGCGGGAATGGTCAATGACTTCGCGCACCGAAAAACCCGACCCGGTTCCCAGATTGAACACCCGGCTTCCCTTGCCATCCTTGAGCCATTTGAGGCCAAGCACATGGGCATCCACCAGATCACAAACATGGACATAGTCGCGGATGCAGGTGCCATCCGGCGTATCATAGTTGGTACCATACACCGTCAGCGCATCGCGCTTGCCTGCAATGGCATCAAGCATCAGAGGAATCAAATGAGTCTCTGGCTGGTGAAATTCACCCACTTCGCCATCGGGATCAGCGCCGGCAACATTGAAGTACCGAAAGATGACGTGGCGCAGGCCAAAGGCGGCTTCGAAATCACAGAGAACATCCTCGATCGCCCGCTTGGACGCACCATAGGCATTGATCGGGTGCTGTTGGCTGTTTTCATCCAGAACCACGTTGTCCTGATCACCGTAAGTGGCACAGGTCGAAGAAAATACAAAATCAAGGCACCCGGCGGCAACGGCTGCCTCAATCAAGGTCAACGAACCCAGCACATTATTACGCCAGTACCGTCCCGGGTCTTTCATGCTGTCGCCAACCTGGCTGAGGGCCGCAAAATGCATCACTGCCACAGGCTGGTATTGGGTAAAAACCGCATCTAAGGCAGCGCGATCCATCAGGTCGCCCTTAACAAATGGGCCAAACTTGACAGCATCCTGCCAGCCGGTCTCCAGATTGTCGAAGGTGACCGGAATAAATCCTGCATTCCGCAGAGCTTTACAGGCGTGCGACCCGATATAGCCCGCACCGCCCGTGACCAGTACATTTGTCACTTAAATACTCCGACTTATTCCGCTGCCCGGTCCAGATGAACCACGTCGCGGATATAGCCCAACAGATCCTCGCGCAACTCTTCGCGCGCAAGTCCAAAGGCAACAGTCGCCTGCAGGAAACCGGATTTGGATCCGCAGTCAAAGCGCTGGCCACGGAAACGGTAGCCGAACACGCCGGTATCACTCTGGATTTCCCGCGCGATCGCGTCTGTCAGTTGGATCTCTCCACCTGCGCCGGACTTACCCTCGTTCAACGTATTCAGGACGGACGGGGTCAGGATATAACGGCCAATGACCGCCAGGTTGGACGGCGCTTCTCCGGCCGCGGGCTTTTCCACCATACCTTTGACTTTGACCATGTGGCCCATGTCTTCGTCTACGTCGAGAACACCGTAGGAAGACGCCATTTCCGGGGGTACTTCCATCGCGGCGACCATATTTCCGCCGATATCTTCGTAAGCTTCGACCATCTGTTGCAGACAGGGCTTTTCCGCAGCGATCACATCGTCAGGCAGGATAACGGCAAATGGCTCATCTCCAATCAGTCGACGGGCGCACCAGACAGCGTGTCCCAGTCCGAGCGCTTGGTGCTGACGGATGTAAGCAATCGCGCCACTGTCCATGTAGGTTTCCTTCAGAACGCCCAGCAGTTTATCTTTGCCTTTTTTTTGCAGTTCTTGCTCAAGGTTCGGGGCGTGATCGAAATAGTCTTCGAGAGCGCTCTTGCCCCGCGATGTCACAAAAATGAACTCTGTAATCCCGGCGGCACGCGCTTCGTCAATCGCGTATTGAATCAAAGGCCGGTCAACCAGCGTCATGATTTCCTTGGGCACGGATTTTGTTGCGGGCAAGAAACGCGTTCCAAGTCCAGCCACTGGAAAGATCGCTTTTGTTACCTTGTTTTGCATCGGGAGAGCCTCTTCAATGAATTTTCTGACTATATCTGACTTGTCGTGGACTCTCTAACCAATATTTTTCTTGGATAGTATGTCCTAAACGTGAATTTTTTGCCACATTGCTACATTGTTGCGTAGACGCGCCAGTTTAATCAACGATGCAACGCTGCGCGGCAACCCGTTGTGTTTCCCGCCCGACCCTCGCGTTAAAAGATGTAAGGCGCAGTGGTGGGTCATCGCGCAGGGATTTTCCGAACAGACCGCCGCGCTGCTCCCAAAATCCCGCCGGATCAAACTGCAGATGGTGGTACAGTGTTGTTGGCGAGAACAGGAAAAGCGTCACAATCTCATCTGCTGCGGAACGGTCTGCTGCTTCGGCACGCAAGGCCTCACGTTGCCACGGACGGCCACGCAACACGACGCTGGGCCGAATCTTGGCTGGGAAGGGTTTGAACGGAGAAACCGGACGGCGCGTTACCTGTCCACCCCCCCGTTTGCGGGCCATGCCCTGAACATATCCAAGATCAAGCCGTGATAAAATCCGCCGCACTGCACGCGGCTCCAGCAACCCTGCCGTCATGTGACGGACAAGGCGCGCCCATTCAAGGTGCCGAATGCCACGCCAATGGTCCGGGCGTTCCGGTTCAGGCAGGTATTTGCGCTGAAAGACCGCCCAGCTTGATCCAATATCATACAGATCGCGCGGCACCCGGTCCGCCCGACGGCGAGGGCTGGCAGCGAAACCGTGATGGACTTCGGCTGTTGGCGTAATCGCCGTGGCATGTCCCGCACGGCCAAGGCGAAGGTTCAGATCCGTTTCATCGAGGTAGAACGCAAATCCAGGATCGAACCCCTCTAATTCCACAAGAACATCGCGGCGTACCGCCATGTTCGTGCCTTCTGTTTTGATCCCGCGATGTGCCTTGGGCGTAAGAATGGTCGACAGATTTTCACTCAGCTCCAGATCGGCACATGCCCCACGCATGTCCACGCTCCGCGCTTTCCACTGATAGGAGATGCCATTGCGCGCCCGCACAAAGCCCCCCATCGCTGCAACGTCCGAACGGACGGCAGGCGCCACAAGCCGGGTCAGCCAACTTGGTTCAGGCACCGCATCGTCGTCAATGAATGCGACAATCTCTCCGGCGGCGTGGCTGATCCCCAGATTGCGCGCCTCCGAGATATTGGCATGATCAAAAACCACGTGTTTGATCTGGCTTGAAAAGGCAGACCGGGAAACCGCCAGATCCCCCTTGGGATCTGCGACCACTACAATTTCAAAGTTGGAGTATTGAAGCTGGCTCAAACCCTTCAGGCACCGCATCAAGGCGTCCGGCCGGTCGCGGCTTACCACCACAACACTGACCGGCGCTTGGGTCATTCGATATCCATCTCCGACATCATGGCTTCAATGCGTTGCACATCTGCGGGATTGTTCAATTCCCAGAACTGTCGTCCGCGGGCCTCGACTTCAACGCACAGGATCTGACGACCATTTTCCAGAAAGCGAAGCTGTTCCAACCCTTCGAGTTGTTCAAGCGGACCCACGGGCCAACCCGAATATGCCGCCAGAGCCGCGGCGCGATAGGCATAGACACCGACATGATGAAAAACCGGGGTTTCCGCCTTTGCTGGATAGGTTTCACTGGTAAAGGGAATCACTTCCTTCGAGAAGTAGAGCCCTTGTTTTTGTGCACCAAACACCGCCGTTGTGCCGCCAACGCGCCCGGCGCGGCGATCCTCAAGAAACCCGTTCAGCGTCGCACCATCACAGCGCAAGACAGGGGTCGCGATTTCAGCGTCCGGGGCGGTCTTCAGTCCGTCGATCAAAGCCTCGACAAACCATGGCGGGGTCAACGGGGCGTCACCCTGCAAGTTGACCACAATGTCGAAATTGCCGTCCAGCGCGGCATGCGCCTCGGCACAGCGTTCCGTCCCGTTCGCACAGCCCGTCGACGTCATGACAACTTCTGCGCCAAATCCATGCGCGGCGTCCTGAATACGCGTGTCATCCGTTGCGACAACCACCCGGTCAACACCCGAAACAGACATCGCCGCGCGCCAACTGCGCTCGATCAGGGTCTGGGAGTGTCCGCTGGCACCCGTGAGGGGCACCAGCGGCTTGCCCGGATACCTCGACGAGGCATAGCGGGCAGGAATTGCGATCAGAACCGACATCAGGCAGGTTTCAGATCAACGGACGGGGCATATGCGATAAAGAACGGGTTCGCATAAGTATCCTTGCCGTAAGTCAGCGGCGTTTGATCATCAAAACGAACGACCCTTCCGCCCGCACCGGACAGAACGGCGTGACCAGCGGCAGTGTCCCACTCCATCGTGCGGCCAAGGCGCGGATAGATGTCCGCCTCGCCGGTTGCGACCAGACAGAACTTCAGGGACGAGCCCGCGCTTTTCATGTCCTTGACGGCGTATTTATTGATGTAGTCATCCGTTGCCTGATCCCTGTGCGACTTGGAGGCTACAACCATCAGGGCAGTGTTATCGCTGTCGGCGACATTCATCGGGGTCACGTCACCCACGACATCCTTGTCAAACGCACCCGTTTCCTCGACCGACTGGCCATCCGCCTGGGTAAAGAACATACGACCCTTGGCGGGGGCATAAACGACACCGCGGGTCGGAATGCCTTTCTCGACCAAGGCGATGTTTACGGTGAAATCGCCGCGACGGTGGACAAATTCCTTGGTGCCGTCCAGCGGATCAACGATCAGAAACGTGTCGCCTGTTGTCGAGTGGGTTGCGGACTGTTCTTCGGTCACCAGCATCACATCAGGAAACGCCGCGCGCAAACCTTCCGAAATCAGCGCATCGGCGGCTTCGTCCGCGGCGGTCACAGGGCTGTCATCCGACTTTGTCTGAACTTCAAAGTCATCTTCACCATAGATCTCCATGATCTTATCCCCGGCCTCCAGGGCCAGTTTGCGGATGACTGGGATCAATTGGTCGTAGTTCATAAATCTGCTCCTCAAGTGGGCATTTGTTGAAAATCCGATGCGCGCCTCTTATGATGCGACGATAACGGAACGGCAAGAATTCCGTGCGACAACGTATTCGTCCATGTACGGTTAAGCTTATGTTTCAATCATCGCGCAAATCGCAATCCGGCTTTGCCAAGGCCGAAGCCATGTTCGAGGTGATCTATCACTCGATTGTGCGTTCCGTACGCAAAACTCACAACAATGCCTTTTTAGCCATCGCAACGAATCTGTTGCAAATGGTCATTTTCGTAATGGCATTTTACATAATGTTTTCAGTGCTCGGAATGCGGGGCGCAGCGATCCGGGGTGATTTTCTGCTATACCTCATGACCGGCATCTTTTTGTACATGACGCATACCAAGTCGTTAGGAGCGGTTGCCGGTTCCGAAGACCCGACAAGTCCGATGATGCTGCACGCCCCCATGAACACAATCGTCGCAATCGCATCGGCGGCCCTGGGGGCGCTTTACATTCAGGTTCTCTCGCTTTTTCTGATCCTGTTCATTTACCACGTGGCCTTTACCCCGCTTGTGATTGAAGAGCCGTTTGGCGCTTTCGGCATGCTGCTGGTCGCCTGGTTTACAGGCTGCGCCGTTGGTCTGGTCCTGCTGGCGATCAAACCGTGGTTTCCGACTTTTGTGTCGGTTTTCACGCAGGTCTACCAAAGGGCCAACATGATCGCGTCCGGCAAGATGTTCGTCGCAAACACATTGCCCGGCTTTATGCTGGCCATGTTCGACTGGAATCCGCTCTTTCATGCCATCGATCAGGCCCGCGGGTTTGCATTCATCAATTACAACCCTCGCTACTCATCATGGGAATATGCTGTTTGGGTGGGTGTCGTGTTGGTGATGATCGGCCTCATGGGTGAGTTCTATACCCGCAGACACGCCTCCATGAGTTGGAGCGCGCGTCGCTGATACAATTGCACACGCCAGATTGGCTTACGCACATCCGTTGTCGCTGGTTGCTTTCAACGCACTGACGATCCGTGCATTCTCCAGTGCGATCACGCTTTGCGCGGCAAACATCTGCGCCAGGCGCGTGGCATCTTCGGAAAATGGTCTCACAGTCTGCCGATAGATCGTGAAGGCACCCACCAACCTGTCCGCGGCCAGCATGGGTATCGCCACAAAAGACCGCGCCCCCCCCAGATGTGCCGTGGCATGGCGCAAGGGATCATCCGTGTGATAAACATCCTCGGATTTGACATCCATGATATTGATCACCTCCCGGCGCGCATGCATCCGCCCCAGACCGGTATCGGGCCCGGGCAAGAAATCACCTTGGTCAATCAGCCACGCCTCGAACTGCGGCGCAATCCCCATGGAAAAGCGCAGGCGAAACCGGTTTTCAGGACCATAGCCAAACAGAACCCCAAACTCTGCATCACATAACTCGAGCGCATAATTCAGGATCGATGGCATCACAGTGTCCACGTCACCCTGCGCAGCGCCTATGATCCGCAAAACCTCGGTCAACGCTTTTTCCCGACCGATTGCTTCTTCGAGGCCAAGCGCAAGCTCCGATACAACTGCATTGAGTTCGGATTGGCTTCGGGGTTCCGCCGCGGCCCCCGCCAGCCTTGCATGAAGCTCGAGCTTTGAGGACACTTCAAGCTTGCGATAGATGGTCGTCAGATGCGTCCGCACCGTGGATGGGGCGATGTGCAAGGTCGCTGCAATCTCTTGATAGGTGGACCCGCCCGCATAGAATTGCGCGATCTGGAACTCTCTGGGGCTAAGTTCGGCTTGGTCTGACACGAACATTCTCCATCGGTAAGACTTGGGGCAGTTTGGGTAACGGCAGCAGAACACGCAATGCTGCGCACGCAATTCGGCAAATACTGCAACCCATTGCACAGATTAATGCATCTGCGGGATAGCCGACTACGACCTTGGGCACGTAACGTAACAGGCATTGGACCCCAAAATTGGAGAATCAGCAAAATGTCATATCACGAGACCGCGCTTGCCTTTTTTGATGCGTGTGAAACCGGAAAAGGCTGGGACGTTTGTCAGCAATGGTGCCACGAGAACGCCAGCTTTTCCTGTCAGGCCGACGCGTTGGCTGACACCACGACAC
>CAYGQZ010000021.1:0-3208 GCA_964352055.1 uncultured Rhodobacterales bacterium | reverse complement strand
CACGAGAACGCCAGCTTTTCCTGTCAGGCCGACGCGTTGGCTGACACCACGACACTGTCCGCCTACGCTGACTGGATGAAGGGATTGCTGACCCCAATTCCGGATGGCCGCTATGTCCTGACGGCCTTTGCCACAGACGAGGCGCGCAAGACCGTCGTTGCATCAGCCGAGTTTCACGGAACCCAGACCGGCGAAGGCGGCCCTGTCGCACCAACCGGAAAAGCGGTGGTGTCGGACTATGCATACGTCATTCAGTTTGACGGCGACAAGATCCGTCACATGACCAAGATCTGGAACGATGTGCATGCCCTGCGAGGCCTTGGCTGGGCGTGACGCGCTGGCATATCCTTGCGCTCCTGTTTCTGGTGCGCATAGGCCTTGGCCTCCACTTTCAAACACTGGCCTCCGTAGGCGACAATCTGGTCGTTGCCTACGGGCTCGATTATGCAAATATAGGTTTGCTGATCGGTCTGTTCATGGCTCCGGGCCTCTTTCTTGCGATCCCGGCGGGCTACTGGACAAAGTATGTGTCGGACCGTGACATGGTTCTGTTTGGCCTGGGTGCCTTGACCGTGGGCGGGTTGGTTTCGGCAATGGCCGCTGACAGCTGGACCATTGGGTTGGGGCGTGTTCTAGCAGGAGTGGGTTTCCTTTTTTCAACCCTCTATCTGACCAAGATGGTGGCGGACTGGTTTGACGGCCGCGAAATCGCCACCGCGATGAGCATCTTTGTCATGAGCTGGCCTCTGGGCATTGCCATGGGCCAAGTCGGGTATGTCCGGATCGCCGAAGCCTATGGCTGGCAGATCCCGTTCCAAATCGCATCAGCCTATTGCTTGCTTGCAGCGCTTGGCGTGTTCGCCTTTTACAAGGCCCCGAATGCACTGCCGAAGGGCGGTGCGGGATCGACACGTCTGACGATGCAGGAATGGCAATTGATCCTGATCGCAGGCATGGCTTGGGGTGCGCTGAACGCGGGCTACGTGATTTATCTTTCCTTTGGCCCAAAGGTCCTTGAAACTCTTGGGCATACAGCCGTGAGCGCCGCGAGTGTCATCAGCATCGCAAGCTGGGTCATGATCCTGTCAGGCGCAGCATGTGGTCAGATCGCGGACCGAACCGGGCGGCGGATGACGATTGTGGTCATTTGCATGAGTGTCGCCGTCTTCTCGCTCGCTGTTTTGGGTCTGCCCAGCGCGGGTATTGGGGCCAGTCTGGTGTTTGGCCTGATCGGCATGGCGCCGGCAGGCATTGTGATCGCATTGTCCGGGCAGGCGGTGCGGCCTCAGGTCCGGGCCTTTGGAATGGGTGTCTTTCTGACGGTCTACTACGCGTTTCTCATGCTGACGCCACCTGCTGCCGGTGCGGTTCTGGACAGAACAGGCAACCCGCAAGCGCCGATCTGGCTGGCTATGGTGTTGTTTGCGTCCGTTGCACTGCTGGCAATCGCGTACCATCGCCTGCAGTCGCGTAGCTTGCGTACCGGTGATCCGGTACCATCGCGCCAACGCCAGACGTGATCATTCGTGTAGCAATTCGGATATGCCATTGGAAACCTCACCCTGCCCAAGGCATGCCCGACCACAGATGCCAGGCGCGCAATGTGACATACAAAAAGCAAAAAAATCCGTGGCATTAACACACCACTAAGACTAGAGTTTTCGACGTAAGCACTGTTAGTGAGAAGAAGGACACAAAACATGTGGGAAAAATTCCTTTTACGATTAACGCCTTGGAGGCCAGTTCGGGACGTAGCAGTCCTGATCTGCGGCGTGACGATCGCGTCGTCGGCCTGGGCGCAAGAAGACAAGCCGAACATCCTTGTCATCTGGGGTGATGACGTCGGTCAGTCCAACATCAGCGCCTATACCATGGGTCTCATGGGCTACCGGACGCCCAATATCGACCGGATCGCCACAGAAGGCATGATCTTTACCGACTATTACGGAGAGCAATCCTGTACCGCGGGTCGGTCTTCCTACATCATGGGTCAATCTGTGTTCCGGACGGGGCTTTCCAAAGTCGGCCTGCCCGGTGCCGAGCTTGGCATGCAGGTCGAAGACCCGACAATCGCCGGTCTGTTGAAGGGTCAGGGCTATGCCACCGGTCAGTTTGGCAAGAACCACCTTGGCGACCGCGACGAACATCTGCCGACCAACCACGGTTTTGACGAATTCTTTGGCAATCTCTATCACCTCAACGCCGAGGAAGAGCCTGAGAACATCGACTATCCGGGCGACGTGCTGATGCCGGATGGGAGTACCTTCCGCGAGACATTTGGCCCACGCGGCGTGATCCGGTCCTCTGCCGATGGCGAGATTGAGGACACCGGCCCGCTGACAAAGAAGCGTATGGAAACCGTCGATGACGAGGCAGTCGCCGCCGCCATCGACTTCATCAAACGTCAGGAAGAGGCGGGCGTACCCTGGTACGTCTGGTGGTCCGGCACACGCATGCACTTCCGCACCCATGTTGCCGAAGACAAGTGGCAGCAGGCCAACGATATCGTCGGCAAGCAAGTGGATGAATACACTGCCGGCATGATCGAACACGATCTGCACATCGGGCAGTTCCTCGACCTGCTGGACGAGTTGGGCATCGCCGATGAAACCATCGTGCACTATTCGACCGACAACGGCCCGCACATGAACACATGGCCCGATGCCGCAATGACCCCATTCTTTGGTGAGAAAAACACTAACTGGGAAGGTGGCTGGCGTGTGCCATCAATGGTACGTTGGCCAGGTCTGATCGAGCCGGGAACTGTTTCAAACGAAATCATGCACCACATGGACTGGTTGCCAACCTACCTGGCGGCAGCAGGGCGTCCAACCGTCAAGGAAGAACTGCTTGACGGGATCACGATTGCCGAAGTTGGTGGTGGACGGGACTACCGCGTGCATTTGGACGGTTACAACTTCCTGCCATACTTTAGTGGTGAGCAAGAGGAAGGCCCTCGGAAAGAGATTTTCTACTTCTCGGACGATGGTGACCTGACAGCGCTGCGCTTCCAGGATTGGAAACTGATCTTCCTGGAGCAGAAAGCCTATGCCACGTTGCGCGCATGGATCGAACCATGGACAGAGCTGCGGATCCCGCTGATCTTCAACCTGCGCCGCGATCCTTACGAGCGCAGCTATCGCACATCGAACACCTACTATGACTGGTTGCTGGATCGTGCGTTCTTCCTTGTTCCCGCACAGGCCTA
>CAYGQZ010000020.1:25095-28708 GCA_964352055.1 uncultured Rhodobacterales bacterium | reverse complement strand
AAGGCGGCACCTTCACGATCTCCAACGGCGGCGTCTACGGCTCGCTGATGAGTTCGCCCATCCTGAACCCACCCCAGTCGGGTATCCTCGGCATGCACAAAATCCAGGACCGCCCCATGGCCATCGGCGGACAAGTGGTGATCCGCCCGATGATGTATCTGGCGCTCAGCTACGACCACCGCATCGTGGACGGAAAAGGCGCGGTCACGTTCCTTGTCCGGGTCAAGGAAGCACTGGAAGATCCACGGCGGTTGTTGATGGATCTGTGAGCACGCTCAGAAAGGGCCTGTGAATTCATGCCTCAGATCAACTTTTCAGACCTGACAGAACTCACGGGCTCATTAGGCATTGGCTCAATTGCCGTTTTGGCAGTTGTGCTTGTTTTGGATGCTACGACACCGTTCTATTCACTCGTCGAAGCAAATTCGGAAAGCAACAGTTGGGCGATTTTCGTAGCGCTGCCCTTACTCGTTATTTCATACGTCGCGGGCGTTATTTGTGTAGCGATTGGAAATACGACGCGGCACAGGATGATAGGCGCATCACGGCAACCGATTTACTGGACAGAGATCCCCGAACATTTGCTGAGCCTCGTTGTCGTCGAATATCGAAATGTGCGACGCAAGATTGACGTTCTGGATGGAGCCGTGCCCGCATTTTTATTGTTGGCAATCGGCGTTGTCTTTGAAGCAGTGAATTTTCGGGTATACCTGCTCGGAGCGATACTTTTCCTCGTTACAGTACTGTGTGCAGCTATATGCGCATTGGTTGCGATAAGAACAGAACGAGAGTTTCTAGGATTTCTTGATAGGACACGCGTAAAATGACCCCCGAACTCACCTATCTCACCTACGCCGTCATTCTCCTGATCGTCCATATGTTCGTGCAGGCCTCTGCCTCTGACCTGTCCAAGGGTCTCGACTGGGCGCTTGGGCCGCAGGACGAACAGCGTGACCCAAGCGTTGTCGCGGGCCGCCTTGAACGGGCGCTCCGGAACTACGTCTACAACCTGCCCGCATTCATCGCTCTTGCGCTGATGCTCAAGGTCACCGACCTCGGCACATCGACCACAGCGTTCGGCGCGGCGCTCTGGTTCTGGGCGCGGGTCGCTTATGTGCCGGCCTATGCCTCCGCCATCCCCTTCACCCGCTCGATTGCGTGGTTCGCCTCGCTGGTTGGCTTGGGGTTGATGATCGGGCCGCTGCTATGAAGACGCCCGCGCTTCTATCGACCCTGCGCGCCCTCATTCAGAACGCCTGCGCGCTGTGCCTGCCCGCCAATGCCCCCGTTGCGATCCGCATCGACGCGCGCCCCGGCCCGGCACATCTGAACAAACGGCAAACGCAACGCCCGTTGGCGGAGCACACGCGGTGCACGCATAGTGCAAGGCTACCCGACCGCTGCACACCGAATTTCAAGGAAAGGACACCTCATGGCTTCCTATGACGTCATCATCATCGGCTCCGGCCCCGGCGGCTATGTCTGCGCCATTCGCTGCGCGCAACGGGGCCTGAAAACGGCCATCGTCGAAGGGCGCGACACGCTGGGCGGCACCTGCCTCAATGTGGGCTGCATCCCCTCCAAGGCGCTCTTGCACGCAAGCCATATGCTGCACGAGGCAGAGCACAATTTCGCCGCCATGGGCCTCAAGGGCAAGAGCCCGTCCGTCGACTGGAAACAGATGCTGACCTACAAGGAAGATACCATTGGTCAGAACACCAAGGGTGTTGAATTCCTTATGAAAAAGAACAAGATCGACTGGCTCAAAGGCTGGGGCAGCATCCCCGCCGCAGGGCAGGTCAAAGTGGGTGACAAGGTCCACGAGGCCAAGTCGATCATCATCGCATCCGGGTCTGAACCCGCGAGCCTGCCGGGCGTCGAGGTCGACGAAAAAGTGGTCGTCACCTCCACTGGCGCTTTGGAGTTGAGCAAGGTCCCGAAGAAGTTGGTCGTGATCGGTGCAGGTGTGATCGGGCTGGAATTGGGTTCGGTCTACAAGCGTTTGGGCTCAGACGTACAGGTCATTGAATTTCTGGACGCGATCACCCCCGGCATGGACGCCGAAGTGCAACGCAGCTTCCAGAAAATCCTGAAGAAACAGGGCATTGACTTCACGATGGGCGCGGCTGTCCAGAAAGTCGACGCCACCAAGACCAAGGCCAAAGTCACCTACAAACTGCGCAAAGACGACAGCGAACACGTGGTTGACGCCGATGTCGTTCTGGTCGCGACAGGCCGCAAACCCTACACCGAGGGGCTGGGCCTCGACGCGCTCGGGATCGAGATGACCAAACGCGGCCAGATCGCCGTGGATGCCCATTGGCAGACCAACGTGCCCGGCATCTACGCGATCGGCGACGTGATCGAAGGCCCCATGCTGGCGCACAAAGCCGAAGACGAAGGCATGGCCGCCGCCGACCAGATCGCAGGCCACCATGGCCATGTGAATTACGGCTTGATCCCCGGCGTGATATACACCCATCCGGAAGTGTCGAACGTGGGCGAGACCGAAGAAACGCTGAAAGAACAAGGGCGTAAATACAAGACCGGCAAGTTCAGCTTCATGGGCAACGGCCGCGCCAAGGCGAATTTTGCAGCCGACGGATTCGTGAAAATCCTCGCGGATGCCGAGACGGACCGCATCCTTGGCGCGCACATCATTGGCCCGGGCGCGGGCGATCTGATCCACGAGATCTGCGTAGCAATGGAGTTTGGCGCCTCTGCCGAAGACCTCGCCCTCACTTGTCACGCCCACCCCACCTATTCCGAAGCGGTGCGCGAGGCGGCATTGGCTTGCGGTCTGGGGCCTATCCACAGCTGATCGGGAGCACTGCGCGTCGCGCCCGGGGGCGCGCAGTTTCAAAACCGGCGAAACACTGCTGGTTTTTTTCCGTTTGCCTTGAAACTTTTCGCCCATTGCTATGTTGGAGTAACAGAGAGGAATTGACGAGGGCCAAGGTCCCCGACCATCTTTCTCACTCTCGCTTGTGAAATGGATACCGTTTCGCAAAGTACAACGAAGAAAAGGATCAAGATATGAACCGTCGCAACACATTGAAACTGATGGGCGGCGCTGCCGCATTGGTTGCCCTTACAGCATGTGCGCAGCCTCAAGGTGACGACATTGTCGACATCGCAGCAGGCAACCCGGAGTTCTCCACACTTGTGGCGGCCGTTCAAGCCGCTGGTTTGGTTGAGACCCTCAAAGGCCCAGGTCCGTTTACCGTCTTTGCACCCACAAATGCGGCCTTCGCGGCCTTGCCCGCAGGCACGGTCGAGAGCTTGTTGCTGCCTGAAAACAAAGACCAGTTGGTGAGCATCCTGACATATCACGTGGTCCCCGGTCAGATCACATCTTCGGAAGTGCTGGGTACACGGCAGAACGTTGCCACCGTCCAGGGTGGTACGCTGGATGTGAACGGTATCGTCGGCAAGTTCGGCTCGGGCGTGAAGGTCAACTCGGCCAATGTCATTCAGGCAGACATCTTTGCGACCAATGGGGTCATTCACGCGATTGACCAGGTCTTGCTGCCGTAGACCCAAAGCGAACCGGAATTTGATACAAATTCCGGCCGTTTTCCGGATCGGAAAACGCCTACCACATGGTCCGCGC
>CAYGQZ010000020.1:13753-24995 GCA_964352055.1 uncultured Rhodobacterales bacterium | reverse complement strand
GGCATCGCCAGTGTTCTGTCATCAAGTGGCGTCACAACAGGGCCATCATCCCCGCGCGGGCTGCCGTCGGTGCCATTTGGGCCAACCGTGGTCAGGACGCAAAACCGGGACGTTGCAATCCACTTTGCATATAACGGTGTCAGGTGATCTGCGACCTTGCGCAGTGACGGCTGCCCCGGCGTGCCATAATGCGCCTCAAGCGCCTCGACTGTCTTGATGAATTCCATCCGGATTGAACCCTTCCTGTCGCATCAACGCGTCCGATTGCCCTTCGACCATTGTCTCAAGCCTGGCCAAAAAGGCTTCGCGCTCCAGGCCGGGCTCTATCGCAGGCATAAACTCAACGACCGCTGTGCCCGGCGTACGCAAAAGCCCATGGCGCGGCCACAATACGCCAACATTGGTGGCAACAGGGACACACGGGTGGTCGAACTGTTCATAAAGCACCGCCGTTCCGATCTTGTAGGGCTTCTTGTCCCCCGGAGCCACGCGTGTGCCTTGCGAGTAGATGATCAACTGCCCCGCATTCGACCGGCCTGCCGCCACATCATCCACCATCTTGCGGATCGCGGCCCCACGTTTCCCACGATCCACCGCAACACAATCCAGACGTTTGGCGTAAAACCCGATGATAGGGGTCCACAGAATTTCGCGCTTCATGATGAATTTGGCGGACGGCAGGGCCGTAAAGATCATCATGATGTCCAGAAAGGACTGGTGTTTCGCGGCAACTAAGACTTCACCCGCAGGCACCTCGCCGCGCACTTCGGCACGAATGCCGACCATCCAGCCCATGGTCCAGAACACCCAGCGGCTATAGGCCTTGCAACAGGCCCGTGCGCCTTCGCGGCTGAAAAGGGCATAGGGCAGATAGGCCAGCCCGATAAGCGGCATCATAATGTACATTTGCACGATGAACAGAACAGAGCGGAGGTACTGGATCATGAATTTGTCCTTAAAGCGCGGCCAGCAGCATAGGCCGTGGCCACCATCGCAATTGCGCCGGAAACAATCGGAAGCACCAGTGGTACAAGCCACCCCGCGCCCGCAAACCCGATACTGGTCAGAAAACCGGACTCTTCATCACTGGCGGGTATAAGCCAGATGACCAAAAGGCCAATCACAACCCCCGAAAGCGATCCCGCGAAAGCCCGCAAGGTAAAGCGACGGACAAAGGCTTGCGCGATGTAGGCGTCGGTCGCACCCACCAGTCGCAGCACGCGGATCACCTGCGCGTTCGCGGCCAGCGCCGCATTGGCCGCCAGGGTCACCATCGCCGCAAGGGCGGCCAGTATCAAAGCGGCAGTTCCCCAGCCCAGCAATCGTAACCTTTGGGAGGCCGCAAGAAGCGGTGCCCGCCACCGACCATGATCATCGAGAATTGCGCCCGGGACTTCGGCGGCCAAACGCAATCGCAGACCGGTGGGATCAAATCCGTCCGGCTCCGGTTTAATCTCGATCAGGCGGGGTACGGGCAGCGTATCAAGCGGCAGATCCTGGCCGAACCACGGGGCCAGAAGGGCCTGTTGCTCGGCATCAGTCAGCGCGCGCGCCTCTGCCACGCCCGGCGTCGTTTCAAGGACGCGCAAGGCGGCGGCCGTTTGTGCCGCGCGTTGGTCAAGCGGAGCCACGATCCGGATGGTGGCGGTTTGCGCCAACTCATCCCCCCAGCGCGCAGCGAGCCTGCCACTTGCCAGCGACAGGGCCAGTGCAAATACCGCCAGAAAAGCCATCGCCGCAGATGTAAACAGCGTCAGTTGCGCGGTGAACCCGCTTGGTGGGACAACCCGATCTGCCTGCCGATCCCCCCGGATAAAGGCCCGGACCCCGCGCGCTCCCAGGATCACAGGTCCGCCCCCGCCAATTGAACCCGCCGGTTCGAGATCCGCAGGACGCGGGCTTGCACATGCGCCTTGGCGGCCCGGATCAGCGAAAGGTCGTGCGTCGCCAACAGTATCGTCTTTCCCATGCCGTTGAGTTCAATCAGCAACTGCAACAGGCGCTGGGACATGTCCCAGTCCACATTGCCTGTCGGCTCATCCGCAAGGACAATGTCAGGCGACATGATGACGGCACGGGCCAGCGCCGCCCGCTGACGCTCCCCCCCGGACAACTCGGGCGGCAGACCGCTGGCGCGCTTCGCCAGACCGACCCAGCTTATCAACTCGCCCAGATCAGGGCCCGCCACCTCGTCATGACGGCCCGCCACGGTCAGCGGCAAAGCGATGTTGTCCGCCACAGGCAGATGATCCAGAAACTGTACGTCCTGATGAACCACGCCGACCTTGCGCCGCATCATCGCCACCTCATCGCGCCCAAGGTCGCGCACATCGGCCCCAAACACCCGGACGTGGCCTGCCGTCGGCAGCAAGGCCCCGTAACACAGCTTGAGAAAAGTCGTCTTGCCAGCGCCCGAAGGGCCCGTCAGAAAGTGAAACGAGCCCGGTGCCAGCTTGACGGAAACGTCTGACAACAGCTCGCCTCCGCCGTAGCTATAGGCCACATTTTCCAGCTCGATCACGCCTGTTTCCGTCCTCTGAGACTTGTTGGGCCTCTTGTGCCTCAGCATCATATGGGTTTCAATCTGAATGGCCCCGCCTTAACGGCGTACTAATGCATTTTCTGGTATGGTCCTGCAATATATGGTGGCGCCAAGGATGAGACAGGGAACACTATGCGGTTGATTTGCCCCAATTGCGACGCGCAATATGAGGTTAAGGATGATGTGATCCCGATGAATGGTCGGGATGTGCAATGCTCAAATTGCGACACGACCTGGTACCAGCTTCATCCCAAGCATTTGCCCAAGCCTGAAGGCTTGGATGAAACCGAGGATGACGTCGTTTTTTCTGACCCGGGCGAAGGTGCAGCGCCCCCCGTCGACCCCCCGCGGCGAAAACTCGATCAGGCCGTCGCAGACATTCTGCGCGAAGAGGCCAAACTGGAGCGACGGGCGCGCGCTGAAGCCGCAGGCAAACCCGCAAGCCAACCGGATCCAAGTACCGAAACTGGCGGCAACGAAGCAAAAAAACGCGCGCCGCAGAGCGGCGAACAAACCGTCCAGATCCGCAGCAAGGATGCGAATTCCAAAACACGGAGCGGAGCCCGGCCAACCAGCGGCGAGATTGCCTCCCGCCGGGATCTTTTGCCAGATATCGAAGAGATCAACTCGAGCCTCCGCTCAGACGGCGAACGACGCAACACCACACGAGTGATTGACGACCCGATCATGGATGATTCAGACGAAGAAAGCGCGGGGTTCCGTCGCGGCTTTATCCTGATGATTTTGGTGACTTTAATGCTCATTATGGTGTACGGCTATGCGCCGCAAATCGCCCGTGCCGTGCCGCAGACCGACCCGTATCTCAGCGGCTTTGTCGCTCAGGTCGATACTGTGCGCTTTTGGCTGGACGGGCGCGTGTCGAGCTTTTTGACTTGGCTCGACACGATTGCCGCCTCGCAAAATGGCTGAAGCCCGTCGTTCTGTGGATCAAAGCCTCTAAAACCTGTCCAGCAACCGTTTGAGATACTCCAACTCCACATCGGGGCGTTGCCCTTCGCCGGAACGGCGCCGGATCTCGTCCAGCAGGTCGCGGGCGCGGCGATAGACGTCCTCGCCCTGCAACAGCCCCTCATCCGTGCCGATGCTGCCGTTTGATCCGGGATCACGACCCAGCGGATCCTGCGCCTCGGCCCGGCGGTCACTGTCGGCCATGCCCTGGCCCTGTTGACCGTTCTGTTGTTCCTGTTGCATCGCTTCGCCCAGGGCACGCATGCCTTCGCGCAGCGCTTCCATCGCCTGCGATTGGTTGTCGATCGCTTCGGCGAAATCCCGCTCGCGCAGGGCATCCTCGGCCCCGTCCATGGCGCGGCCCGCGCGGTCCAGCGCATCACGCGCGGCTTCGCCCTCGGGTGTGCCCGCACCGGGCAGGTTGCCTTGCTGGCGGCGCAACTCGTCGCGCAACGCTTGCTGGCGGTCGGCAAGAGACCCTTCGCCCTGGCTGTCGCCTTGCCCCTGCTGCTCGCCTTCTCCGCCTTGCTGGCCGTCGCTTTCTTCGCCCTGGCCCTGACCGCCCTGACTGTGTTGCTGGCCCCGGCCCTGACCGCCTTCGCGGCCCTCATTGCCTTGGTTCTCGCCTGCCTGCGCATTCGGATTGAACTGTTCCTGCAAGTCGCGGAACGCCTGATCGCTCAGGCCCTGCTGATCGCGCAGAGTTTCCGCCAGCCCTTCCATCGCCTGTTCGCCCGGGCTTTGCCCACCCTGACCATTCTGGCCCTGGGTCACGCGCATGTTCTCAAGCATTTCCTGCAATTCCTGCAGCGCCTGTTCGGCTTCGGCCATGCGGCCCTGTTCCATCAATTCCTGAATGCGGTCCATCATCCGCTGCAGATCGTCCTGGGTCATCTGCATCGCGTTCGGGTCCGAGGGCTGACCGTTCTCCTCGTTTTGCTCGGCATCAAGCTCGGCCTGACGGGACAACTGCTGCATGTAGTCTTCGGTCGCGCGGCGCAGTTCGCGCATCAATTCTTCGATCTCTGCCTGACTGGCACCATCGCGCATCGCCTGATTGAGCCTCTCCTTGGCGCGGCGCAGACGTTCCAGCGCACTGCTGAGGTCGCCTTCTTCGATGCCGAGGGCCAGATCCCAAAGGTCTTGGGCCAGCCCTTCTTGCTGTTGTTCGGTCAGGCCATAGCTGGCGAGCGTTTCAAGCCGGTTGATGGCCCGGCGCAAGCGCAACTGGTCGACTTCGGTGCGAAAGACTTCTTCGGGACGATGCGCCACGGCCCGCAGGATCTGGCCGATCCGGGTGGCATTTCCACGCGACCACAACAAATCGCGGCGCTGCTCGATGATGGCCGCAGCCAGCGGATCAAAGAAACGACGCCCGGGCAGCACAACAGCGCGTGGGGCGGATTCTGCCTGCTGCTCAGCCGCATCCAGCACACTGAGAGTGATGGTCACCGGCAGATTGGCCCACGGATGTTCCGAGAAATCCTCGATCAGACTTTCCTCGAACTCCTGGCGATCCCCCGCGATGGGCATTGGCAAGGCCACGGTGATGGGCGCACGGGGATCGGGCTCAATTGCCAGACCATGGCGGCGATCCACCGCGCTCAGATCAAGCGTAATGCGGGCCTCGCCCGCCTCGACCCCGTAATCATCAGAGGCACTGAACGGCAGCGTCATCTCGCCCAGCGCGCTTGCGTCGGGGTCCCCAAGTACGGCCACGTTCGGGGCTTCATCCGGTACGATGGTCACGGCCCATGTCCGCCCCCCCGGCCCGTTCACGGCAATCTCGCCGGACTGAACAACAGTAAAGTCCTGTTCTGGTGCGGATGCGGGTGGCAATTCGCCCATCCGCCCCGAAACCGTTTCGGCCACTGTCAGGGCCCCCACTTCGCCGTAAAGCCGCAGGGTGATCAATGTGCCCGCAGGGACGTCCAACGCGCCATCTGCAATGTCGTTGAGGTAAATCGTCGGTCGCCCGGTGTAACGCGGGCTTTCCGCCCAGCCTTCCCACACAGGGCCTGAGGCCATGCCCTCTCCTGCGCCCGGTGCCATTTCGGACACGGAGCCAACCCGCCAGATCGAGCCAAAGATGAGCGCAACCGCAAAGGCCACCACGGCCACATAGCGCAGCGCATAAGGGTCACGGCGCGCAATGCGCAGATCGGCCGGAACAGCCTCTGCCTGCGCAGCACGGTCTGCCATGCGCGCCTGATGCGCGCGCCAGACGGCCAGCGATGCCTCATCGGTGCCGCCAATCGCCTGCGTGTCCATCAAGGCCTGGATCGGGCGCCCCGGCAGGGTTTCATCCAGTCGCGCCAGCGCATCTGCGCGACTGGGAATGCGGAACCGGGCAAAGGCATAGACCAGCGCCCCGACGGTCGCCAATGCCGCAACAACGGTTGCAGCCCAGACCACTTCGACCAGCACACTGTCCTGCAAGCCCAGCATAAGTACGGCCAATACACCAAGGCAGACCGTCACCAGCGGCCAGGTCGCTTGCCACAGGCTTTCGGCGAACATGCCAGCGCGCGTCAGGCGCACAGGCCAGCGCAGCGCGCTCAGTCCGCGTCGAACGTCATGCCGAGAGATATGCTCCATCACTGTTGCGTCCCTTGCCGGTGGCACGGCGCACCATAGCGCCTAAAGCCATTGGGGAATGGTATCGCGATTTATCATTTCGTCAAACGTTGGACGTGCGCGGATCACCGCGTATTGATCACCATGCACCAAAACTTCCGGAATCAGGGGTCTGGTGTTGTATTCACTGCTCATTACCGCGCCATATGCGCCTGCAGAGCGGAACGCGACAAGGGCACCTGCCTCAATTGGAGGCATCATTCGCTGTTTGGCGAAAGTGTCACCAGATTCGCAAACCGGTCCGACAATGTCGATCGGGGCCTGTTCGGCCCCCGGTGCCGGTTCGATCACCGGGATGATATCGTGATAAGCGTCGTACATGGCAGGGCGGATCAGGTCGTTCATCGCGCCGTCAAGGATCAGGAAATCGCGCCCCTCGCCGGATTTGACATAGATGACCTCGCTCACCATCAAGCCCGCATTGCCCGCGATCAGGCGGCCCGGTTCAATCTCGATCTCGCAACCCAGATGACCAACCGTGCGTTCGATCAGCTTGCCGTAATCCGTGGGCAGCGGCGGTGCTTCGTTCGTGCGGGTGTAGGGGATGCCCAGACCGCCGCCCAGATCAAGACGACGGATGTTGTGCCCATCTGCACGCAATTGCTCCGTGAGTTCGGCCACCTTCTGATAGGCCAGCTCAAACGGCACGAGGTCGGTCAGTTGCGAGCCGATATGCACGTCGATGCCGATGACATCGAGGTGCGCCATCGCCCCCGCCATGGCATAGACCTCGCGGGCGCGCGCAATCGGAATGCCGAACTTGTTCTCTGACTTGCCGGTGGCAATCTTGGCATGGGTTTTGGCATCCACGTCCGGGTTCACCCGAATGGTGATCGGAGCGATGACTCCAACCTCGCCTGCCACGCGGTTCAGCACCACCAGTTCAGGTTCGGATTCGACGTTGAACTGACGAATGCCACCGGTCAGGGCCATGCGAATCTCATCCGCGGTCTTGCCCACGCCGGAGAATACAATGCGATCTCCGGGCACGCCTGCGGCCTTGGCGCGTGCATATTCGCCCGCCGACACCACATCCATCCCGGCGCCCGCCTGCGCCAATGTCTTGAGGATGGCCTGATTGCTGGCCGCCTTCATGGCGTAGCAGACAAGGTGATCCATATTGGCGAGTGCGTCGTCAAACAGTTTGAAATGACGCAACAGTGTCGCGGTGGAATAGACATAAAACGGGGTGCCAACGGCCGCCGCGATCTCCGCGATGGCAACGTCCTCGGCGTAGAGCGCGCCGTTTTTATACAGAAAATGATCCATGCTGCGCGCCGTTTATAGGGGCACAGCGGGCAGTTCAATTGGACAAATCAACTGGCGGGCTCAACGCCTCTTTTGCGTGGCCGCCTTCATCCGCTGCACCTGCTTTTTCTGACGCGCGATGACACGGTCCCAGATCGGGGCGAGGTCGGGGTTCTGCAGGCCCCTGCGCGCTGCAAGCTGGTACAGCATATGCGCCGGGTTATCATTGCACTCAAGGACCTTGGGCCCTTCATCGGTCACCGCTATGTCAAATCCGCAAACCCCGAATTCGGGAAAGACGGCATGCGCATCCACGGCAATCGCAAGCGTCTCGGCCCAGACCGGCAGCGCAGTTCCAATCAGCGGCGCGCCTGAAACGGGATGATCTGTCAGATGCTCGGCCTGAAGGCCGGTGCCCCGCAGACAAGACTTGAGTGTGCCGGTGGCGAGGTCGAGGTCCGCCAAAAGGCTGCCAGCCTGCCAGAAGTTGTCAGACATCGCGGTCGGTGCGGGCAGTTTCCAAACGGCATAGACCGGGACCGGTCCGCTGCCGTCATTGGCCGTCAGGACGCGCACGCATCCAATGGCAGACCCTGCGATCCGTGCCATGTCGATGTGGGGGTCCAATGCCGATTGGAACAGGAACCCGCCCGGGTAGCGTGCTATGACCTCAGCCGCAAAACCCCCAAGGTCGCGCCGCTCACCATTGGCCAGATGCAGGTCGTCCCCCATCCGCGCGTTGATCCGTACCGACCCTTCGGACAGTGAGCCGAAATATGGTTTGCCAAAGATCGGATAGACGGCCCCATCCCGCAGAAACTCTGTCAAAGCGTCTTGATCCCGCAGGACAGGGATCCGACCGGCAGACAGGTGGCCGCTGGCCATGGCCTGCGTTTGTGCGGTTGCGATACCCAATTGCGCAAGCAGCTGCGTGTACAGCAGCTTGTTGCCGACAAAAGACCGGGTTGGCACCGCGACGGGTGGGTTCATCAGGGCATTCAGCGCATTTGTGCCGCCTTGCCCCAGGAATTCGCGCTTTTGGGCCATCGGAATGCCGGGGTCATAAAGCCTCAGGCTGTAATACTCGTTCGAGCCCAGTTTTTGCCTGCCGCCCCGCATCGCAAAAATCTCGCGCATCTGGCGCAAAGGATGCACGCCGTGATCCCGCATCACCTGTGCAATCATCGCGGCCTGAGGTTTTTCGGGCGCACCCGGCCCGGACAGCAAAGCCCCCTTGGGCGCGTTCATGCTCGCGTCAGTCATTGTTTTGCCCGGATCTGGTCTCAGTCAGAAACCAGTTACCGAAAACAAGGTTGCCAAATTGCCAAGATGACCGCGCCGCGCGAGATGAAACTGACTAAAACTCAAACGATCGGGCGGGACCGCAAGAACAGATACAAGGGCAATCCGCAGCTGACACCGATACAGAATGTGGCCGGAATGGCGATCAGGGCCAGCCAGTTGCGCCGCACGGCCACCTCTGAAACGATGAAGACGGTCAAAGCCACCGCCGCGATCGTCAGATCCCAGACCAGCCCGCTGGTCGCGGCATTCACATGCCAAGCATCCACCATCGCCATAAGGTCATAGCCATTGGCGTTGAACCACGAGATGAAATAATACATCGGGTGGATCGCACCCCAGATGGCCAGGGCCAGATAGATCATGCGGACCAGGGACATCGGATCAAAACACTCCCATGCCGACGCTGATCGGACCTTGGGACACACCGATGGTGCCGGCGGTGTAAATGCCGCTTGAACTGACACCGATGTTCAAATCGGCCGAAGGTTGCAGCGGCTCACCGTCCACCCCGCAAGCGACCAGGCCGAACAGCGCAATGACGGTCAATATCCGGGTCATGACAAAACCTTTCTCCAACGCGCGATCTGGGCACGCACCTGAGATGGCGCAGTGCCTCCGTAAGATGTACGCGATGCGACCGAATTTTCCACGCCCAAAACGTCAAAAACCGCGCTGGTGATGCCGTCATGGGCCGATTTCATCTGTTCCAGCGTCAAATCCGGTAGATCACAGCCTTGCGATTCCGCCAATGCCACCAGGGTGCCGGTGATATGGTGCGCATCGCGAAACGGCAGCCCCAGCACCCGCACCAGCCAATCCGCCAGATCGGTTGCGGTGCTAAAGCCAGACCCGGCCGCAGCAGCAAGGCTTTTGCGGTTGGCCGTCATGTCGCGCACCATCCCGTCCATCGCCGCCAGTGCCAGCATCCAGTTGTCGGCGGCGTCAAAGACCTGTTCCTTGTCTTCCTGCATATCCTTCGAATAGGCCAGAGGCAGCCCTTTCATCACCATCATCAACGCCGTATTGGCCCCGAAAATCCGGCCCACCTTGGCGCGGATCAGTTCCGCCGCATCCGGGTTCTTCTTTTGCGGCATGATCGAGGAGCCGGTCGAGAACCTGTCAGACAAGGTTACAAAGCGGAACTGGGCCGAAGACCAGATCACCAACTCTTCGGCGAAGCGACTAAGGTGCATGGCGCAAATGCTGGCGGTGCTCAGGAAATCGAGCGCAAAGTCACGGTCGCTGACGGCATCCAGCGAATTGGCCGCAGGACGGTCGAACCCAAGCGCGTCTGCCGTCATCTTCCGATCAATGGGAAAGGACGTGCCCGCAAGTGCCGCAGCCCCCAACGGGCATTCGTTCATCCGCGCGCGCGCATCACGCACCCGGCTCAGATCACGGCCAAACATCTCCACATAGGCCATCATGTGGTGACCCCAGGTGACCGGCTGGGCCGTTTGCAGATGGGTAAAACCGGGCATGACCCAATCGGCCCCGGCCTCCGCCTGATCCAGAAGGGCGGCGATCAACGACAGCAATGCCCCTTCGGCCGCATCAAACTGATCGCGCACCCAAAGCTTGAAATCAGTGGCAACCTGATCATTGCGTGACCGGCCCGTATGCAATCGACCGGCAGGTTCCCCGATCACATCCTTCAGACGCGCCTCGACATTCATGTGAATGTCCTCGAGAGCGGTCGAAAACTGAAACGTTCCGCCTTCAATCTCTGACAACACCGTGAGGAGGCCTTCACGGATGGCCTCCGCATCCTTATCACTCAGAATGCCCGTTGCACCCAACATCGCCGCATGGGCACGCGAGCCTGCAATATCCTGGGACGCCATGCGCTGGTCAAAACCGATCGAGGCATTAATTGCTTCCATGATCGCGTCAGGGCCCGCGGCAAAGCGGCCGCCCCACATGGTGTTTGCGGATTTATCGGTCATTGGATGGCCCCACTGAGGAAGAGACATGAAAAGAATAGTTGCTGCCGCCCTCTACCTTGCCCTTGCCGCAGGCGCAATTCCCAGCCACGCCGATACGTCCGCCGCCCAAGCCTTGCGGACCGGGGACATGAAAAAACTGGTGTTTCACAGCACGCCCGAGGCTGTGTCCAATGCCGCCTTCAACCTCGCGGATGACGCAGGCACGCAAACGCTTGAGGCCTACCGCGGCAAATACGTGCTGCTGAACTTCTGGGCCACATGGTGCGCGCCCTGCCGCAAGGAAATGCCGATGCTGTCCGAATTGCAGACAGAGTTTGGCGGCGACACGTTCGAAGTCCTGACAATCGCCACCGGCCGCAATTCGCCCGAAGGGATCAAGAAGTTCTTCAAGGACACCAATATCAGCAACCTGCCGCGCCATCAGGACCCGAAACAGAAACTGGCCAGCCAAATGGGTATTTTTGGCCTTCCGATCACGGTCATTATCGATCCGGAGGGTCGTGAAATCGCGCGGTTGCGGGGCGATGCCGACTGGTCAAGCGACAGCGCCAAGGCGATCATCAGATCGCTGATTGGTGACACAGCGGGTTAAGCC
>CAYGQZ010000020.1:0-13653 GCA_964352055.1 uncultured Rhodobacterales bacterium | reverse complement strand
GGTGCAAAGTCAGGCATATAACTGAGCGAAGTCGCGCCGTAAGCGATTGCATTCTGAAAGTCACCGCTCAACATCTCGGCAATACAGGAATAACAGTCTATCAGATAACGATAAGGCGCTTCGCCGGTCGTATTTCTGGCTCTGGCAATGCTCTGTCGCCCTTCTTCCAGACGACCGAGGTTGATCAGTGCAACACCGCGAAACATCCATCCCAAGGGATTGTTTGACTGTATTTTCACGCTGCGATTGGCAAGCTCGAATGCGCTGTGATGGTCGCCCAAAGTAAATGCGTTGACGTGAGAACAGAGCGCCAGAACCAATGCGTTATGCGGTTCAAGCAGAAGGGCCTGGCGCACAAGTTCGCGCATCTCTTCGGACATGGCCTTGCGATCGTGGGCCTTGCGGCCGCCAATCACGTAGGTCGACAGGAATGCGCGCCAGGCAATAAAGACACCGTGCCCGGTGGTCTTGTACTCTTCCTCAAAGACACTGGACAGCATGTCGAACGAGTCGCCATGGGTTGTAAACATCCGCTCGATTGCTTGAATCGCGGCATTGGCATTGCGTGGCGTCAACCCTGTCGCGTCGAAAGATACAGTGGTGAGCGTTCGATCAATGGCTTCGTTGATGAGCCGGGTCAGATCGTTCCGGATACTTGCCGCTCCCCCGATTTCGAATTCAAGTGCGCTGCGCCACAGAATGCTGCCTCTTTCGACGTCCTTCATGGCAATTTGTATGTAAGTGTCTTGATCTATCCGGGTTTCATCGACCTCAAGCAACAGCGTGTTGGCTGGTGGACTGGCTGGCATGACGGTTCGCACATCCAGCGGCAGCCAGTCGCCGACGCCACTTGAAACAGCGCTTGCCAGATGCTTTGCAAGAGGGCTCGCCCCATCGGAATACGACAGGACGAGGGTGCGCGGTATCTTTGCATCAAAACTTCTTTGCGGTGCAGCAGTGGTCGGCTTGCCTTCGAATTCCGTGCGGCGGTCCCGCAGCCAATCCGTAAACTCGGGGTCTTTGACAGCGCTGCCTTCCAGGAACTCGCGATTGCGCGTGATTGCCCGCTCCGTCGGCCCGTTTTCATCGCAGTCTGTTACAAATCGCGATTTGACCAACCAGACCAAGGTTCTGTCAGAGCAGAGCACCTCGTCATAATCGCGAAACAGCTTTTTCAGCCCGGAAATCTCCTGACGCAGGCTGGCCGCGCCCTG
Source organism: uncultured Rhodobacterales bacterium (assembly GCA_964352055.1). GTDB lineage: Bacteria > Pseudomonadota > Alphaproteobacteria > Rhodobacterales > Rhodobacteraceae > Tateyamaria. The sequence continues at coordinate 12,439 of CAYGQZ010000020.1, read as the reverse complement.
TTCCTGTTCCCGGTCGCTCCAAAGGAGGTCTTGCAGCTTGTTTCTGGGGCGCGAATATTCAGGCGCCGTGAGGAGTAATGCCAGCAATCCCTGCGCCTTTTGGGACTGTGGCGTAACGTCCGATCCGTCAGGCGCAGTGATCCGAAAACCTCCAAAAGTAATGAATGCAAAAATCTTTGCTCCGGATTCTATCGGTTTTGTGCTATTGTTGGACCTAGACATAATTGAATGGTTCCACGGGCGTTGGGGCTCGGCGAAGATAATACCTTGGCTGGTAGCATAGCGCAAACGCACGTGATTTCGCGAATTTTTTAGCTAAGCACTATTTTGGGGGGCAATATGTATGGAATTCGGAATGCCGGCTCTGGTCCGTTGAATGCGGGCAATGCCGGAAACGCAGGCAACGCCGGAAATGCAGGCAACGCCGGAAATGCGGGCAATGCCGGAAATGCGGGCAATGCCGGTGGACAAACCCTTTCTCCTTTCACCTCAGGCGCTCTTATTCTGAACCGCGACGGGATCGTCGGAGAATGGCAAAATGTCGTAAACGCCCCCAGGCAGCACGAATTTGGCAACCCGCAGAATACACATCTCTGGTCGGATCGCGTCAGACAAATCCTTTTTGTCCAACAATTGCTGCAACCCCTGGAGTTTGCACAAAGCGAGGAAACAGCGGGAACTGAACCCGAACAGGAAATATTGAGAGACATTGGCTCCTGGGCGACACTGTGGCACCGCGATCCCATTCCATCTGTGCCATTGGCCGAAATGGCAGCCTCAGCCAACCCGCCCAAACGTCTGTTTGCAATGCGACGTCCCGGACGGGAGGTGTTTCGCGCCCAGATGGAATGGGTGCGCCGCTATGCAGATTTGCGTTCGGACCGGTCCGTCGAAATCATGGCGGAAATCGATGACATCATGACATTCTTCGCGTCCATCATGACGATGCCGTTTCCCCGAATGCGCCACACGATTGAACTTTTGCTGGCCGTGCAATCTGCAGTGGTGGCGATTGAAATGCGGTTCAAGGATGCGATGGCCTGCAGACGCCCGTCCGAGTACTCGCCGCAAGATCAGCCCATGATTATCACACCCGGACATTCCAGCCTGCCCAGTGGTCACGCAACCGAATCCTATGCCGTTGCGACCGTGATGTGGGCTCTGGCAATTCATCGGGAGGCAGTGCAAGGCACCGGCCCCAGCGCGGAACACACCAAAACCCAGCTGATGCGACAAGCCTATCGGATCGCGGTGAACCGAACTGTGGCCGGCGTGCATTTTCCGGTGGACTCGGCGGCCGGTGCCTATTTGGGAATGGCGCTTGGGCGCTACTTCGTGGAACGGTTTCAAAAGGCATCTGATGTCGCCGCAGTGGTTAATTGGTCTATCGATTCCTACAGCTTCAACGGTCCTGAATACCGATCGGTATCCATGCCAAACGTTTCTCCGGACTTCATTCCCGCGCTTGCAGCTGAGACCATCAGAGGCGACACTGGCGACACAGTGATCAATGCAGAAAACCCCGCCTATGTATGGCATAGAGAATCTATCCCAATCACGAGACAAGGCTCGGCGGAATTGGGGCTGTTGTGGGCAAATGCTCTGAACGAATGGAGCTAGGTCGATGGCAATCTATTGGGCTGACCCTATTCCATTATCAGAGGCTGAAGGTTCTCAAGATCCCACACAGCATTGGTTGCTTGTTCCTCCAAGCCTGGAGTCCGGCGACGAAAGCTACAAGGACTTAATTGTTGCCTATACGTTTCTGTTCAACTCCGAGGCGTTGTATACAGAGTTCAAAAACGGTTTTCTGCCGGATTACGACGACCCCAAATACTTGACGAACGGCGCACCCAGCGTCTTTTTTCCAGAAGGCCTTACGCCTCTCAGTTTTATCGGCACAGACCAGGTATTGATGGTTGGTTTCTCCACATTGGGCAGCCTCCCGGAGATTCACAACAAAATCAAGCGGGATGAGGCCGGCGCGTTCTTCTTGACCGGCCTGCCCATCGAGAACGTCGAGATTCCTGACCCGGGTGAATTTTCGAGTAGTTTCGAGGCCGACGAGGATATCGTCGCAATCATTGACACAGATATCGCATTCGCCAACGCGCGGTTTCGCTCATCCACCACATCGACCCGCATAAAGGCGTACTGGGATCAGGACGCAAGCGTGAGCGTGGCATTTCCATTGTTTCTTGGAAGGGCAATCGGGGCAAGCGATATAAACACGATGCTGACGAATTATGACCAGGACGGCAACATCGACGAACATGCGTTATACGCCAAGTATTACGCAGACAATTACAGCCCCAATTCATATCACCGTTTGCCGACGCGACTCGGCCACGGAACCCATGTGCTTGATGTGATGACCGGGGCGGAGCAGTCAGATAAATCAATCATTGCCGTCGATCTGCGCAGCGAAGCCGTTGACGCGACACAGGGAAATTTCCTTGTCCCGTGGGTGGCTCTGGCATTGGTCTGGATCGCAGGATTGACCATGGGACGCAAGGCGCCGCAAATCAACTACAGTTTCGGAGGTCTTGCGGGCCGCCACGATGGCCAGGATCCGCTGGAGGTACTCTTTGATTTGTTTCTTAGGCCCCCGGTTCTGCCAAATAAGCCCTTGGCGTCTGCCATAACGGTACCGGCAGGCAATTTCTTTGATACGGAAACCCACGCAAGTTTTTGTGGCAGCGATTTGCGGACGGAAAAGACGCTTGGTGTGATGGTTCAGCCAGACGATGGCACATCAAATGCCGTAGAGGTTTGGCTGCCCAAATGTAGTCCGCTTCATCCGCAAATCTCTTTGACCTTGAAAACGCCGGGTGGCGGACACACCCTGACCGTCGATGATGCGGTCTTCAATCTTACACCTTTTGGCGTGTATCACGAACTGCGCGACGAAGACACGGTTTTAGCGCGCGTTTATATTCAGTGTGTCGGCATTTTCGGTGCAGACCCGCGTGTGCGCATTGCGATCTACCTGCGGCACACAGCTTTGGATCGGGACTATTATCAAATGAAAGGTGGCAGGCCCGATCTTGCTGGCCGTTGGGAAATTGGCTTGACGGCCCTGTCGCTCGAAGACGACGAAAAGGTAGAGCTATGGATCGAGCGTGATGACGCGCTGGGCCTTGCCAAAAATGGTGCACGGCAATCCTATTTCGATGCACAGCGACCCGTTTGGCCCGATACCAAGCAAGAGCCTGTGTTTGTCCGTAATGACGGCACGACATCTGACCTGGCCACAGGCGCAAATACCCTTGTGGCCGCAGGTGCGATCCGCAAATCACGTCAACCCGCACGGTATTCAAGCGAAGGTTTCGACTGTCCAGTCACATTCCCGCCCACGGCGGCGGCCATCTGCGACGACAGTCGCGTCCACGCAGGCGTTCTTGCCACCGGGTTTTTCAGCGGAAGCACGGTGCCGATGAACGGGACGAGCGTGTCAAGCGCAGTGACTGCGCACATTGTAGGCGACCGGATCACTGCGGGCCAGCCTGTGACGCGCGCAGATATCATGGACCTGGCCGAAACTGATGATGATCGCACCATACCGCCATCTGCCCCTATAAACCCGCTATTTGAAACCTACGATCCAACCCCTCCGGAAACCCGGATTGGCAGCGGGTGCCTGACTTCAGGCTGGACACGGATGCCTCGGTTTGAAGAGTAACGGCGCAATTGATCAATGGCCGTGTGAAGGATCAGAGCCATTGAACCTGACTCTAGCTTCGAACTTCATAAAGCGGCCAATCTCCGGGAACGCCCTTCAGGCGCGGCGCACTCACATGGCGAAGATCAAACCCTGAACCGATAGTCACGTCTCTGACAGTTGCCGAGGTCAAAACCTGCCCACGCGATGCGTAGTCCAGTATTCGGGCTGCAATGTGGACAGTCAAACCACTGATGCCTGCACCACGACGCTCGCATTCTCCGATGTGGATTCCTATTCTGATTGAAAGATTCAGGCGGGAAACCTCGGACCGAATTTCTTGCGCGCATTTGATCGCGTACGTGGGTCCGGAAAAAGCGGTGATGAAGCCGTCGCCTGTCGTATTGATCGTGTAGCCGCCAAACTTGCGGACTGTTTCCCGAACCAACTCATCGTGTTGGTCCAATAGTTTGGCCCAGCGATGATCGCCAAGTTGTGCCAGTTTGCTTGTCGATCCAACGATGTCTGTCATCAAGAGTGTCAATAAAACAGTCTCGCCCAGCGATTCATCCGGGCTTTCCGAAATGAGATTATTTGTCTTGCCTGGAACCAAATCCTGATTGCTGAATAGTGTAAGGTGACCTTCTCCAGGATCGGATGGGCTCAGTCTTGCATTCATCATGACAAATTTCCTTGATAGGTGTGAACTCTCAGATTTTGAAAAAGGCGATGCTCAGGAACCGATTCACGATCCGGCCAAGGAGCTGACGCGTCGGACCAACCGTGGGGCCGTCTTGCGGATCCAAGGGCCACTGGGCGAGCTCCACAGGTCTGAAAACGCCAGACACGGTGCCGAAAGGTGCAAAAAACGGGCCCAAACCCGGGCTAAGGACAAATTCGGTCAGCGACGTGCGGAATGGTAAAAATATCATTTCTCCAGCCTTTTCTGATTGCGCCACCCAAGGGCAGATTTCCGAAATTGCGTTGTGACATTCAAATCCTTGCCACAGTCCCAGTAAAACAGATCAGCGTGAAAACAGCGTTTGAGTATCGTCAATGACCCGCAAAAATTGCGCAAAAACTGCATGAATGAACCAGCCCCGGTGTAGCGGACCAATTTGCAGCTTTGCTGGAACGAGGACCGTTCATCTTGCGATTCTGGCGCTAAAACCGATAAATTGCAGCAGGTTGGGTCGGGCGGAAAAGAGTGGTTCTGTTTTCAAGCCGCCCAATCCGCAGAGATGAAGCGATTTTGACGTCTTCAATGTGACGGACGTTCTACGTTTCGTTGGCCGGGCACATCGCTTCAGCGCTTCAGATAAAAATACGACCCCTCACGCGCTCCGCGCAAAGATCTGTGGCCTCCGCGAGAGGTGATGCCCTCACCCGAATAGATCGCATTCTACCTTTCACGGATCACCTGCTGCGTGTCGACGCGGCTGACATCTGACTGGTGTTCCCTCTCGTTGACGAGAGCCTTGGCACGGCTGTGTTTGATGTAGAAATCGGTCTCGGATACCTTATAGGCGAATTCGGCCACGCCAAAATCGGTGGGTGACGCAAAGTCTTGTGTGCCGACGAAGGGGACAATTCTCAGTGTCGAGTCCAATAGGCAGACTCCAAGACGTTTCATGTCATATCGTAGTCTGCAAAAGATCCGTTATTCGACGGGCAGGATATCTGGCATCCGATAGGCTTTGAACGCCGCCACATCGGGCCGATAGGCGCGCAGCAACAAATTCCACCCATCTTTGGGCGTATTGGCATAATTTGGGGCCAGCTCCCGACACTCTTGTGCGCCAAACGCGACAGTGAACGACCCGTCATCAGTGTTGACCACACCGCGGTTGGAACTGACAATGTTGTCCTCATTCGTCATCAGGTAATTGTCGGGACCATAAAATGTGATGGAATAAAAAGCCTTGACCGGCACTGGCGCGAAGGTCCCGGTGTAGCACTGCCCCTCCTTTGCGTCCTTGGGCCCACCGATTGCATACATGGCGTTCTCGTCCTCCGACAAACCCCAGGCACCGGCGGTCACATAGGTGAAGTATTCCCAGTCTTTGATATCTGCGGTACGTTTCTGCATCGCGCCAAATGAGTTCGGGAGTTGGTTGTAAGCGGCAACAAGAGGGGGACGCACCTGGGCGAGCAACTCCAGATCCGGGCGGATTAACGCGTCCGTCTCGGCCGCGCCGGTGATTGCGTATTGGTTCTGCAACTCCGACGTCACAAATGCAACATCATCCGGTGTGCCATCGGTCCCAATGCGCACACCCACGGCAACATAGTCCGTGTCATAATCATCTGCGGAAAAATGCCGCGATCCACTGTCGTAATAAAAAAAACGGCGTCATGTGTTTTCCGGTGACAATCTGGATCGACACAAATCGATCACCGACGTCGGGTATTTCAACCGTGAACCCTTCCGTCGCATTGACCACGGCAATCGAATAAATCGTGTCATTGTTCGGCGATACGACCCAACAGTCCTCCGCTGTAGACAGATCGGTGAAATGAAAAAAGGCGTTCATCCCTGCGCGTTTGACAAAATCCGAAAAGAACGCGCGCCAGTCCGATTGGATATACTCCTATGCGGTCATGCCGCAGTCAGCCGGGTTCACCTCCCAGGTGCCGGGATCAATATCGTCGGGGATTTCGGCGGATAATTGAGTCGCTGCGAATGCGGCCACGAAAACAACGTATCTCAACATGTGCTTCTCCGGGGTGTGTTGAACGATTTGAAAATCAGCCGCACCCACTCGGTACGGACTCAAATCAGCATGAGTGGCAAGCCAGACTGGCCCGAGATGCATAGTCAGATGCAAAATCGCGGGTTGAACCACCGCTTGTTTGCCGGAGACCCAGAAGTAAGGATACTGGGTTATGGAAAAGAAGAACCTTGGAACGAGATATCCGGACGAACTGCGGGCGCGCGCTGTGCGCATGGTCTTGGATCACGAGGGCGAATATCGAAGCAGGTCAACCGCGGTTTCATCAGTTACGCAGATCGTCCAGATAAATGCGGTAGCGGTTGCCATCGGGGAACTGGTTATACCCCTGCCCTTGCCCGGAAAAGTCGGCATAGAGTTCGATGACATTGCCAACGTCCACGACCATCAGAAAGGGCGGCCAGCCATCTTCCTTGGCCACGGCACGGGCGGAGTTGTCGGCCTGGTTGCGCGCCTTCATCATGGTGTCGTCAAATTTGGGCGTGCCGCGCTTGCCATGCCGCGATTGTTTGGGCGCGTCCTTTTCCAAAAACAGGTTCAGAGTATTCTTGTTTTTGGTGTCTCCCGTCACGAATTGTCTGGCTTCGAGGATGAAATGGCCTTTTTTATAAAGGTCGATCCGTCCGTTCCGTTTGCGCCCTGTATGGGTCAGCGTCACGGGCCGCTCGAAACGGTAGTCAAGAAAGTCGCCATCCTTGTCGGATACATTGGGCCGTGGCACGCCCAGCAATTCGGTCAGTTCAATTGCAAAGGACTGCGCTGTGGCCATATCCAGAAACCCAACAGTCATTGCAACCTAACGCTGGAACCTTGACCGAAGTTGCAATTGGGATTTAGCACCGGGCCACAAGACCAGCTTTCAAGACGCCAGATCAATTATCCGCGCGGTCGCTGCATCGGCGGAACCGTCTCGATCAACGACATGATCTATCTGCGGGGCCATCGGTCAGATTGCGGCGCTTGGCAACAGCTCCCGGCAAGTGGCTGGGGATGGGATGGGATGATATCCTGCCCTATTTCCGCAAAGCCGAGAAATGGAAGGGGCCTGGTCAGTCCCACGTGCATGGCGACCCCTGTCCCTTGACGGCGACCAAGCAGACCGAGCGGTCGCCATTGACCGAGGCCTTTCTTGCGGCCCGTCAGCAAGCAGACATACCTTTCAACTCAATTCTCGGTCAACACCTTTACATCCACTGACTGCAAGGCGGCACTGCCACCTCCCGCCATGTGCAGCGAGAAGGACAAAGGCGCACCCTCGGTGAGCGTGCCATTGGCGATCAGCCGATCTAACGTGTCGTCGATCCGCAGGGTAAACTGTACCGGGCCATGCCCATGGGGTTGGCCAAAAAATACGAAACTACCCGCAAAATCGTCAGCGGAGCTTTCCATCGACGCAGCCACGCCCTGGGGCGAAATAAACAATTGAAACACCTGCCCGATAGCCCTGCTTGGCGGCACGAATGTCACTTGAGCGAAGTGTTGTGCAACGTCACTGGACTGCTTGGCAGTGGCAACGAAGCTTGGATCAACTGTGAAGTCAGCGGTCGCGTTCAGCCCACCACTCGCCAGGTTAGCCATAGCCGTGAGTGCGCTGCGTTGTGTCGCCTGTGCTGCCAATTTAGAAGCAACGGCCTCTTCACCAGAGCCAGGTTGATAGGAATAGTCAAACCGCGCCATTTCGAAATAATCCCATGACGTCGAATTCCCTGTGACCGCGTCGCCTTTGCCATCGAAGAAAAACAGATAGGGTTCGCGTTTGTAGGCATCCAATAGCGCGCCTTCGGGTGCAATCGGCGCACCGATCGTCTGTTGCTTGCGTGTCCAGACATCCCACAAGCGATCGATATTGCCGTGATGCAGGAAGAAAAGCGGATCAATCGGCGACAGGTTTTGTGACATGATCCCATAGGGTTGGTCATAAGACTTCTCTTTGTTCAAAGTGCCGCCGGTGCTCATGTGAACGATATTGTGGGTCTTGGACAGGCTACTGAAACCTGAGACCACCTGGTGCGTTTCCGAGACTGGATTTTCAAATGTTACGCCGTCTCCGGCGAAAACAGAGGGCGCCAAATCCCCCAACAGATTTTCAATTGCAACGGAAGGTGCTGCGTTCGCGTCCAGTTTTGGCTTGTCCTGTGTTGCCGCGCGCGCATGCTGCTTTTCCTGAAACGCAAAGGCCGCACCATTTTCGGGATCATACCACATCTCGTTGAATGTGGGGGTCATCCGTTTCACCTGTTCAGCCTGTTGTGCTGCGGTAAAGCTGTTCCAGTAGCCCCGCATCGGCTCTTTGACCTGTGCATCGAAATCGTCACGGGTTTCAATGTAGCCATATCCAGAAGCGGGCACGTAATTCACCGGATCCAGCGGGTTTGACGCGCCGAACATGGATTGAGGCACGTATGGGTTCGCAGTCCAATCCCAATAAGGCAGCATAAAGTCTGGGTCGCCGCTCATTTCGCGGATCTGATCTTCGAAAAAGCCAAGATAACCCCGGTGCCAGCTGGTGAACCACCAGTTGCCATGCGGACAGTCGATAAAGTGTACAAAGGCGACACGATACCAGTTTCGTGGATCGTCCATCGGCAATTGCAACATGGCAGTGATGGCTTTGGCATAACTTGCCATGTCAGAGGCTGCGCCCGGATCCATCATGTTTTTACGGATGCGCTGTGTTTGGGCGCGCAGAACGCCTGGTGACATCATTAATGCACCGGTGGCGGCGCTTGTCTGAAGCAAAGTACGGCGGGAAATTCCGGGTTCGTCCTGAATGGTCATGCTCAATCCTTGATGGGTCAATATGTCGAATGTGCCACGAAAACGGTATTCACGTTCCGCTGGCTGTTTTGATCAGCCGCCTAATTGTGGGTTTCGATAATACCGCCCTCGCCATTGGGCATATAGATCGCCACGTTTTGCATCATCCCCTGATCTTCGTGATCAAGTATATGGCAATGCAGTACAAATTCTCCAATATAGCGTTGGTATCGTGTGCGAATGACAACGGTATATTGCCTACCGTCGGCATTCTTGACGAACAGCGTGTCTTTCCACACGCCTTTCAGACCGGCGTATTGCGGATCGCCTGCGTCGTCGGCGTCTAGACCGCTTACATCATTGCCATCAGAGTCCAGAATTTTGACCACTTGAAATGGGTTCACATGGATGTGGAACGGATGGCCCGCCAGATTGGATTTCAGGACCCATTCATCCACGCCCCCCAACAGGAGTTTGCGTGGAACGTTATCGGGCGAATAGGGTTTGCCATCAATCTGGAACGAAGGTGGTGTTTGTTTGGTGTCGATGTTGAACGTCAGCGTCTGGGTGCCAGTCACTTCATCTTCGCCAACATCCGGATGCCATACAAAAGCCGACAGTTTGAAACCGTTCTGCAAGTCACTCGCCACGCGTTCAGCTATGTCGGCAGGATAGACCCGCGCGGCAGAGGCCTTCAGCCAGCCCACCAGCCATTCGGTGGTGTCCGTCTCTGGTTGCGCGTCGCCTATTGCAGTGACAATGCCCAAAAGACGGCGGCTGGTCGTGCTGTCGTCAACAGCTCCGACTGCCGGGGCATCTTTATCGACAATGCAATAATCTCCAGGCTCGCTAAAAGACACCAGTGCATCCACCCGGTAGCCCGGCTGAAGGACAGTTTGCCTACGGACCTGGGCTTTGGACATAGTCAGGCCATCTTGCGCCACTACTGTATACGCGACAACATCGCCGCAATTGGCCGCGATCCACGTTTCGGTGTCTTTCTGTGCGAGGTTGGCTAATGACGCGTCAGTCGTTTTGTGCCGGATCTCAAAATTGATGGTTTCGCGCACCCCGGCATGGATCATACGCCAGCGCTCGGGCACACCGACGCGGGCCGGTGCAAGTTGGCCTAACACCTCGCCATTCACCGATGTGTAACGCCCCGACGGACCCCAGGTTGTGGGTCCGAATTGATCGTAGCCTTCGAGACCACCAACCTGATTTTCCTCGCAAAAATAGGCGCCTGTTTCGGTTTTCTGAATCTGGCCCTTTTTGTCTCCGTCCGGATAACGGCACGCATACTGGATTTGCTGCAAGACCAGCACCCGATCAGGGATGGCAGTTCCGTCCGAATTCGACAACAAACGGTCGAGATCACCAGCGCGATCGACACTGCCATCCGGATTGAAACTGGGGATCCGGTCATCGCGAATGATGATCGCCCCCGCCATACCACTGCCAACCTGCAACGCGGTCGAGCCGTGCAAATGCGGGTGATACCAGAAGGTTCCGGCAGGGTGATCTAGCGGGATCCCATATTCATATTCAAATGTGACACCGGGTCGGATCGTGATCAGAACGTTATCGCCATTGCCGGCTGGATTGATCCACAGGCCGTGTGTGTGAAGATTTGTACCATTAAAACAATGCGGTACGTTTAAGTCATGCGTATGGTTACAGTTGTTGTCCTTGGGAAGAGCGTTGTGCAGTTTCACGCGGAGGGTTTGGCCGGGAACGACATCGATCGTTGGGGCAACGAGTGCCAGAACAGGTTCGTCTGTTGCCCGACTGTCTTTGTATCCACGGACACGCACATTATCGTAAGCCTGCGTTGCGGGGTTGCGAATTACGCGATCCAGATAGTCGATCGTCATCTCCAAGCTGACTTCGCGGCTGTCTTCCGTACCGAACCGCATGTTGTCGGCCTCTTCTGTCAGCGCGGGAGTGAGAGGGACAAGTTTGAACGACCTTGGGTTTTCGATGTCTGCAGCATTCTGAGCAAGGAGCGGTGGCGTGACAGCAAAGAAACCCAAAGTCACAGCCAGGTTAAAGGCCACGAGATATTTGCGTTTTTTCATGAGAAATCCCCTTAAAATCGCCGCCGAGCGCAACTTGGGTTCAGCAAACTAAATCACGGTATTCAGAGGCTTGGTTCAAAAAATTGCATAGACTATTCACTGTCGAGCCTAATCCGGTTTTGGGGGGCTCGCAACTATTAGGTGAATTCTGGTGGCTCGTTCTAGGGCCTTTGGACAATTACCTTGAAGCTATGACTGCTGCAACGAGGTCCCAACGCGCCGCATAGCTACAATCTGTCTTGTCGTACCTTGTGGCTATCCCTCTGAACTCCTTGATCTTTGCGAGGCAATCCTCCACCAGATGCCGCCACTTGTGGACCTCGGCGTCATAATTGCGCTGGATTTTTCGGTTGGCTTTGGGCGGGATCACAGCGGTTGCACCGCGCTCATCAAGGTCTTGTAATAACCAGTCCGCGTCAAACGCCTTATCCGCGAGCAGCGCATCAAATGAAACGCCTTTGATCAACGGCGCGACACCTTTCATATCATGCACTTGCCCCGGCAGCAGCAGGAACCGAACCGGATTGCCGAGCGCATCCACCAACGTTACGATATTTGTCGTTAGCCCACCGCGCGAGCGCCCAATGGCCTGATGCTGAGTCCCCCTTTTGAGCCGGTCGCTTTCTAGTCGACGTGGACGATAGTGCCATCAATGAGCGCGTATTCAAGGTCAGGGTCTTCACTCATCACTATGAAAAGGCTCTCAATTACACCAGACTTGGCCCACCGGCGAAACCGCCGGATCTGGCTGTTCCAGTGGCCAAAGGCAGGTGGCAGATCGCGCCACGGTGAGCCCGTGCGCACCCGCCAAAAGATCGCTTCCAGAAACAACCGATTGTCTTTTGCCGATGCTCCGGAGTCGCTGATCTTACCTGGAAGATGCGGCTCAAACCGCTGCTCGCGCATTGAAACCTCAATTTGGGAAGCTTTAAACAGAAATCAGACAAAATGGGAATCCTGAATATCCACAAACCCTAGCAGTACATGTCTGGGTTAGATAACCATTTAATGCCCGGCGTTGCTCTGCTTTCGGTTTGGATGCTTCCGCTATCGTCTCCAGTGAATGACACAGCTCTAAAACGTCTTGGCGTATCGCAAAAGTGAGGCATCGGCAGCAAAGCCTTTTGCTCTTTCTCCTTCAACAATACGAGCCACATGACCCAGCCCCCTGAAATCAGGCCACTGAGGTGTTAGTAATCCGTCCAAGAAAA
>CAYGQZ010000019.1:25747-28759 GCA_964352055.1 uncultured Rhodobacterales bacterium | reverse complement strand
GCGAAATCATGAGTGCGCTGGTCCAGCATTTGCATGATTTTGCCCGCGAAACGAAGCTGACCCACGAGGAATGGCGCGCAGGCATTGCCTTTCTCGAAGGCTGCGCCGCGATCGAGAGCGAAGACCGGCACGAATTTGTGCTGGCCTCCGACGTTCTGGGACTGTCGTCGCTGGTCGACATGCTGCACTCGCGCCCGGATGCCACATCGTCATCGGTGCTTGGGCCGTTTCACGTCTCGGGCGCGCCCGCACTGCCTGTTGGCGGGGATATGAAGCGCGACTTTGGCGGGCCTGTCTTGCTGGCCGAAGGGGTCATTCGTGACACTGACGGCAACCCGATTCCGGGCGCCGAGATCGACATCTGGCAGACCGCCCCCAACGGGCTTTATGCCAGCCAGGACGACGCGCAAGACACGTTTTCCTTCCATGGACTGATGACCGTCGGCGAGGATGGCCGCTATGCATTCACGACTGTTAAACCTGTCGAATACACGGTGCCAACAGACGGCCCCGTCGGCGCAATTCTGAACGCCTGTGGTCGCCATCCATGGCGCCCGTCGCACTTGCACTACATCGTCAAAGCGCCGGGATACCGTGATCTGGTGACCGAGATTTTCCCTGATGACGACCCTTACCTTGATCAGGATACCGTTTTCGGCGTGCGCAAGGATCTGGTGATGACGTACTCTAATAAACCAGCATCCGAATTTCCGGACGGGATGGCATTGTCCGGCAAAGTGGATAAGCCATTTCTGGCTGTCAAATTCGACGTCACACTCGCCAAAGCGTGAGTGTTCCGCAAGGGTTTAACGCTCAGAACACCACGTTCATCATGAAGAGTGAGACGACGAGGAACAGGATCGTCATCACGCCACCGCTCTTGATGAAATCGGTGACCTTGTATCCCGCTGGACCCATGATCAAGGCGTTGACCTGATGGGTTGGGATCAGGAACGAGTTGGACGTCGAAATTGCGACAGTCAGCGCGAAGATGGCGGGATCACCACCCGCGGCCACGGCGATAGAAACCGCCAGCGGCACCAGCAGGACAGTCGCGCCCACATTGGACATGATCAGGGTAAATATCGTGGCAAGCACGGCCATCCCGGCCTGAAGCGACCAGATCGGCCAGCCATCCAGCAAGGTCAGGATCTGTTGCGCAATCCATTCTGCCGTTCCGGTCGATTGCACCGCTTGCCCCAACGGGATCAGACTGGCGAGCAGAAATATGGTGCTCCAACTGACGGCATCATAGGCCTCGTCGATGTCGATCACCTTGGTCAGGATCATACCAACTGCCCCACTCAGCAAACACAGCGACAGACGCAGATCAGTGAAGAGGATCAGAAACAGCGCGATCGCGAAAAACAGCAAGGCCCATCCGACCTTGGCTGGGCGCAGTTCTTCGTGCGGGAAATCGGTGGTCACGACCACAAAGTCGCGATCCCGGGTCAGCCGCGTCAACGCCTCCCACGTGCTGTGAATGACAAGGGTATCACCGGCATGAAACGGCACCTCGCCAACGGCTGTCGGTTCGTGATCTTCTGTCGCCACATAGCTCAGCGTTTCACCGTCCCGGTGGATGGCGAGCAGGCTGGCGCCATAGGTTTTGCGAAACACCAGATCATGGGCGCATTTCCCGATGACACTGGACCCCGGCGTGACAACCATCTCGGCGACGCCGGATTTGGTTGGGGCATAGTCTTCGGCAAAAACATCCAGTTCGGGGTGCAGGATGTACCCGCCTTCTTCGACCATCTGCTTGATGACTTTTTCGCGGCCCAGAATGGCGAGGCGGCAAGGGGCTTCGATTTGGGTTGAAATGACCGGCGCGAACCAGCGTTTGCCCTGATATGCACTGCCAATCACATAGACGTGGTAGCGCTGCATGATGTCGTCAAAGGTTTCACCGACGCATGGGTGGCCTTCGGGCACCGAAATCTCGAAGATATCCGTTTTCAAACCGTAAATGTTCTTGAGGAAATCCTTCAGGGATTGCCCGCTGCTTGCATCGCCCTGCGTGCGGCCCTTGGGCAAGACCCACCGTCCAAAGAAGGTGAAATACATTATTCCAGTGAGGACAAGACAAACACCAATCGGGGTGACGGAAAACAGACCAAAGGTTTGCATCTGCTGATCGGCGGGCAGCGTCTTGTTGGCGCTGATCAACAGATCGTTCAGCAGGATCAGCGGTGACGAGCCAACCATGGTCATCGTCCCGCCCAGAATGGCGCAAAACCCCATCGGCATCAGCAAGCGGCTGAGCGGCAAATCCGTTCGCACCGAAATCCGGCTGACAACCGGAAGAAACAAGGCCGCAGCACCAACGTTCTGCATGAAAGAGGAGATGAACCCGACCGTGCCCGACACGATGGGAATGATGCGCGCTTCGGTCTTGCCGCCGTATTTCAGAATGGTCGCCGCCACCTTGCTCATCAGCCCGGTTTTATCCAGGCCCGCACCGATGATCATGACCGCAATGATCGACACCACCGCATTCGATGCCAGACCGTCAAACAACTGACTGACATCGGCAAGCGATCCCAGCAATGGGATCTGACTGAGCAGGCCCAAGAGGACCATGACCAGAATGGCCGCCAGATCAATGCGCACGATTTCAGAAATAAACAGAAAAACTGTAAATGCCAGCAGGCCAAGCACCACTGACATCTGCAGGGTCAGGTCAATTGTTTCCATCGGTCCCCCTTGAGCGTCATGTTGCGACGTTTTCGCATTTCAGGCAATAAAAGGTTCCTGATGGTCAATGCAGGGACATTAAATTCGTACCGCGGCGTATGTTGCAAACGCTGATCTTCCAAGATCGTCAGGATCCCGGCGTGGCATCAACAGCAGATGCAACCCGCCATTTTCGCGTGTCCGAAACCGTATGAGGTTTGGCAATAAGGCCACGGCGACACATACCGAGCCAGAAGCCGTGTCGGGTTTGGCATCGCCGCCTGAACAGGGCAGTATGAGCAGTTGGAAATACAAATGGTGCGCGGGATCACTCCA
>CAYGQZ010000019.1:13195-25647 GCA_964352055.1 uncultured Rhodobacterales bacterium | reverse complement strand
ACAAATGGTGCGCGGGATCACTCCAGCGCGCGGGCCTCATCGACCAACATCACCGGAATGCCGTTTCGAATGGGAAAGGCAAGCCGCGCACTTTCCGAAATCAGTTCCTGCCGCTCGGCGTCATAACGCAGCGTGGCATGGGTTTGCGGACACACCAGCGCCTCGAGCATATGGCGATCAACGTTGGTACTCATTGCATCAAATCACTTTCGCCACCGCGCAGCGAAAACTCGATCAGCGTTACCAAAGTCTCGCGCCTGGTGCTGAGTGATGGCGCCTCAAGCAAGGCCTGTTTTTCTTCGGAATCGAAATCAAGCATCATCGAGAGGGAGTTGATCAGCAACTCATCATCCGCTTCTTTCAGCGTTTCCCAATCCGCAGACAACGACCGCGACTCGAAGTAACGGCCCAGCAGTTCCAGAAAGACGGGCCGGTTGAAAGACGCGTCTTCATCCGTTTCCGATTGGTCCTGACAAAAGCTGTCCCAATTCACATCACATCGACGATACGGCGTGAACCCGTCCACTTCTCTCAGGACACGGAACCGCGAAATACCGGACAAGGTAATCAGATACCTGTTGTCTTCGGTTTCAGAGAACTGGGTGATCCGCCCCGCACAACCGATGGTTTGCAAACCCGTACCACCGCGACCTGCGACCTGATTGGGCTGCACCATACCGATCAAACGCTCTGGCGTTTTCAAGGCATCATCTATCATCTGCAGATAGCGCGGTTCGAATATATGAAGCGGCAAACGCGAACGCGGCAGCAACAAAGCGCCCGGCAATGGAAAAATCGGGATCGTTCCCGGGAGGTTGGCCACTTTGATCATGATTGGATAGTTAGCCCGCGTATCGGATCAGGCAAATATCATTGAGCTCAAACGCCGCCTTCCGTTCAAAACAATTGGGTCATTCGCCTTAAGTGCATCAAATACCGTGAACAATTGGGTCTTGGCCGCGCCATCGTTCCACTCCCGATCGCGTTTGAACAGCTCAAGCAACATATCGACCGCACCTTCGGCGTCACCATTGGCATGAAGCGCTTGTGCCAGATCGAAACGCGCCTGGTGATCGTCTGGGTCTTGTTCCACCGCCGCGCGCAGTTCTGCGACAGGGCCTGCATCCGCGGCCTGACGCGCCAATTGCAATTGGGCATGGGCTGCCTCCAGCTCTGGCCGGACGGACATATCCGCAGACGCGCCGTTCAGGATCGCCTCGGCCTGATCCAGGTCGCCCATCGCAATGTGTGACCGCACGAGGCCGGCATACGCACCCGCATGCGATGGGTCTTCTTCCAGAATTGCGGCAAAGGTTTGCGCCGCATCATCGGCTGCCCCTTCGCTCAGCATTTCCTCGGCGGCTTCTACGGCCTCGTTCAAGCTATCCCCCTGCGTTTCGCCCCCGGACGCCTTGATCACCCGATCAACAAACGCACTGATTTCCGAGGCAGGCACAGCCCCTTGAAAACCATCAACCGGCTGACCTTTCCAAAACGCATAAACCGTCGGGATCGACTGGATCTGCAACTGACCCGCGATCATCTGCGCTTCGTCCACGTTCAGCTTGACCATCTTGACGGCACCCTTGGCGGCCGTCACGGCCGCCTCGAGTTGTGGGCCAAGGGTTTTGCAAGGACCGCACCACGGGGCCCAGAAATCCACGATCACAGGAACCGTTTGGCTGGCCTCGACCACATCGGCCATGAACGTCGCTTCGGACCCATCCTTGATCAGGCTGGTATCCGTCTGGGCCGCAGAGGCCCCGGACAATCCCAAATCCACCATCGTCTCATCCTCTTTATCAGTTGCAGGATATATGGACCTGTCAGCCGCGCATGCCAAGGGGCCGGGTTTTTCTTTCGTCGCAAACGTCGTTTGCGCAATGCGCCCCGTGGGGGTCATCGGCCCAAGGCCCTCTGTCAGAGATCAAATGTCGCAAAGACGGGCGCGTGATCGCTGGGCTGTTCCCAGCCGCGCACATCGCGCAAGATCCGGCTTGAGTGGGCAGCACCGGAAATATCCGGGGTCGCCCAGACATGATCCAAGCGGCGCCCCTTGTCCGCCGCGCTCCAGTCCTTGGCCCGGTAGGACCACCAGGAATAGAGCAGGCCCTCGGGAATATCCTTGCGGGTTACATCCACCCAAGCACCAGCATCCTGCACAGCAGCCAGATGTTCCACCTCAATCGGCGTGTGGCTCACGATTTTGAGCAGTTGCTTATGGCTCCAGACATCGTCTTCGCGCGGCGCAATGTTCAGATCACCGACGAGGATGGCGCGTTCCGGTGGCTCGGACTGAAACCAGTCGCGCATATCGGTCAGGTAATCCAGCTTTTGCCCGAACTTTTCGTTCTTTTCGCGGTCTGGCACATCGCCGCCTGCGGGCACATAGAAATTGTGGATGGTCACACCATTCTCCAACCGACCGGCGATATGCCGGGCGTGGCCCAGGCCCGCGAAGTCGTGCGCAACGGTCTCCTGGATCGGGATTCTCGACAGGATCGCAACGCCATTGTATCCTTTATCGCCCCGCGCGACCATGTGGGTGTAGCCCAAGGCGTCAAATCCTTCGCGTGGAATCTTGTCGACCGGGCTCTTGCACTCTTGCAGGCACAGAACATCGGGCGCCTCTTCTTGCAGCAGTTTCAACACGATCGGCTCCCGCAGGCGAACCGAGTTGATATTCCAGGTGGCAAGGGTAAAGGACATGGGCGGAGGCTCCGGTTGATCAGCGCCGCGACCCTAGCTTGCATGGGCGGCCATCGCCAGCCCGGAAAGGACCGGCACCCGTGTCTTGACACCAGACACGTTCGGAACACCTTCTTTCTATCCCAACCTGAAACAGGCGGAATAGACCATGAAGAAAACGGCAGGGACCGGCATCCTCGCGGCAACGCTCCTTTGGTCGCCCATGGCGCAGGCAGAGCTTTGGCACAGGCTGACAATCCCCGACTTTCGCGCTGTCAGCATCGCCTATGATGCAGAAGTCTGCGGGATCTGGGTGGCAAACGAAGGGCCCGAGATCGTACTGCTCAACACTCGGGGGTCCGAAATACTGCGCTTTGACAGCGGAATGCGCTCGGTTCGGAGCCTGACGGTTGATGGCGATGGCCTGTTGATCGCGAACGGATGGGGCGATTTTCAACGCGTAAGCCGCACAGGGCGGCCGATTGACCGGGAATTCCAACTCAGCGCCACGCTCTATGACACAGAAGGACTGCACCGCGACGCCGATGGCAGCTTTCTTGTGGTCGAAGATGACCCGTCGCGCCTCTTGCGCATCGCACCTGACGGCACGGTGATGATGGAGCTTTTTGGCGACCAGTTCGACCCCCCCATGATCGAACCGCAGGGTGTCACGCGCGACCCCTACTCGGGCAACATTCTGGTGGTTGACGACAATGAAGGCCTCAACAGTCTCTTCGAGTTGGCACCAGACGGCCGGGTCCTGACGGTATCTCCGCTCTCGGCTTACGGGCGCGACGCCGAAGGGGTTGCCCTGCAACCGGAAACAGGCGTGCTCTTTGTCGGGTTCGACACCGGACGGGCCCTTGCCATATTTGACTGGCTACCAAGCGAGACAACAATCGATACACCTCTGGAACGTGGACCAGACTGCGCAGTCTCGTAACGCGCATCAAGGATCAATCAGAATACTCCCCAGAATTTCCACCCCGGCGTCAGCAAGGCGAAAGACAATGATCTCACCCGATTGCGTGCCTCGACCCGTCAAAGCCGTTATATTCACCTGATGGGTCACCAGCATCAACCGTCCGGCAGAAGCCCGCAACACTTCCAGCGTATCTTTTGTCTGAGACTCCTCACGATCATATTTACGAAAAAACGAGTTGAGGCTGGGTGTATCGCGCGGATCACCCATGCCAAGCAACGCTGCCGTGTCGCGCGTTCGACACCATTGGCTGGTGAGAACCGCATCAAAGACAATGCCCTCGGCCCGCAAAGCATCGCCGATCGCAACGGCCTGGTCACGACCACGTTGATCGAGGTTCCGTTGTGTCTCGCAGTTATCAATCTCAAACTGTGGCGGATCACCCGTCCCCGGCGCAAGGGCATGCCGCATTATGGCAATCGCACCAGGCTGACGCAAAGCGTCCCAGTCATTGGCAGAGCCCACACATGGCCAGACCAATAAAAAAATGAGGATCCATCGCATGCAAATCAAGTAGACCCGTCAAGCCCTGTGTCCATATCAAACCCGTCCCGAACGGGTCTGTTTCTCTGTTCTGAAAAATCCCGGGGTCTGGGGCAGAGCCCCAGTCCGGCGTCAGCAACGACCGGACCAAAAAAAAACCCGGGCACACAAGGCCCGGGCAAGTCCAACAGGGAGGTACATGTATTGCCAAACCGGCCCCGACATGTGCGGGATTGATACCAAACTATACACTAAAGATGGGTGCGGCTTTGACCCATATCAAGTTCAGGCCATCAAACGATAGCCACCGGACTCAGTGACCAGCAGGCGCGCATTCGAAGGATCGGGTTCGATTTTCTGACGCAAGCGATAGATATGAGTCTCAAGCGTATGGGTCGTGACACCGGCATTGTATCCCCAGACTTCGTGCAAAAGGATATCTCGCGGCACAACGCCTTCGGTGGACCGATAGAGAAATTTCAGGATGTTGGTCTCTTTCTCGGTCAGGCGGATCTTTTTGTCATCTTCTGTGATCAACATTTTGACCGATGGCTTGAACGTATATGGACCAAGCGTGAAGACAGCATCTTCGGATTGCTCGTGCTGGCGCAACTGGGCGCGGATCCGCGCCAGAAGCACGGGGAACTTGAATGGCTTTGTCACGTAATCATTGGCGCCGGCATCCAGACCCAGAATGGTGTCAGCGTCCGTATCATGGCCCGTCAACATCAGGATCGGACATTTCACGCCTTGCTTGCGCATGACCCGGCACAGCTCGCGCCCATCGGTATCGGGCAGACCGACATCCAGAATGACAAGGTCGTAAATCGCCTCTTTCGCCTTGACCAGAGCGTCCTGCCCGTTGGCGGCCTCAAAAACGTCGAAGTCTTCTGTCATGATCAGCTGCTCGCTCAACGCTTCGCGCAGATCATCATCATCATCGACCAAAAGGATTTTTTTCAACTGTGCCACTGGTAAGTTCTCCCTCATCGTTACACTCTAGATGGTGGGTCACGCGGTTCTGAGCAAGTTTTGCACCGCTCTGTCACGTCCATGTGTCGGTGAGGCATGAATTGTTTCAATTCTGAACCGTTTTGCTTATGTGCGACCCCAAGATAAGGGAAATCTGTAACATGGGCTTTGCCCCCGACATCACCGAAATGCTGGCCCGCGCGCGCGCAGACTTGCGCATGGGGGTCCCCATTGTTCTGGCCGGGCCGGTCTCGGTGCTGGCACTGGCCGCGGAAACGTTGACGGTGGATCGTCTGAACCATGTGATGAAACTCGACAGCACGCCTGTTCTGGCCCTGACCGGGTGGCGGGCACAAACGCTCAAGGCACGGGCCTATGATGGGGATGTTGCGCGGGTTTGCATCCCCGAGGGCAGCGCGCTGGAATGGTTGCAGGCTCTGGCTGATCCAGCCGATGATCTGGCCACGCCGATGAAGGGTCCACTGACAACCATACGCGAGGGCGACGCCGAAGCGCATCGCGCGGCCGTGCAATTGTGCAAGTCCGCCCGCCTTCTGCCTGCAGCCCTGTGCATTGACGTCCCCGATGGCATGGGATTTGCGGCGGAGCACGGCTTGACCTGCATATCCCTTGCGCTGGCCCAACCCTTTTTGACAGAACGCAGCGCATTGAGCCCGGTTGTCAACGCACGCCTGCCAATCGAAGCCTCCGACGCCGGGCGCTTGCATGTGTTTCGCCCGGACGATGGCGGCGAAGAGCACTATGCCATCGAGATCGGGCGCGCGGACCGCAGCAAGCCTGTGCTGGCCCGGCTCCATTCGGCGTGCTTTACCGGCGATGTGCTGGGCAGCCTTAAATGCGACTGCGGGCCGCAACTGCGCGGCGCTCTTGCCCAAATGGGCAGCGAGGGAACGGGTGTGCTTTTGTATCTCAATCAGGAAGGGCGCGGCATAGGCCTCGCCAACAAGATGCGGGCATACGCGTTGCAGAACCAGGGTTTTGACACGGTCGAGGCCAATCATCGCCTTGGTTTTGAGGATGACGAACGCGATTTCCGCCTCGGGGCAGACATCTTGAAGTCCCTCGGGTTCTCGGCTGTACGGTTGCTCACAAACAATCCCAAGAAAGTCACGATGATGCAGGCAAGTGGAATTACGGTGACGGAACGCGTGCCACTGATCGTCGGCGAGAACCGGCACAATTCGGGATATCTTGCGACCAAAGCCCGGAAGTCGGGGCATTTGCTATGACCATGGCGCACCAATGGGTGCACCTTACGGGGATGCAGAGCGCCGTTCGCCTTTTCCCCGTAAGGCGGGGGTGTCCCCCGCCCGTGCCCGCGCTACAATTCTGCGCATGACCTTTGATGACATTGTCGTGACGCCGCGTGGCGTCCGTTTCCGGCAAAGCTTGTTTCCCTGCACCATCGGGCGCGGCGGCACCAGCACGCGCAAACGCGAGGGTGACGGTGCCACACCTTGTGGAACGCACCGGATCGTCGGCATGCTCTACCGCCCCGATCGCATGGTGCGGCCAACGGATTGGGCCGTGCCGATCAGGCCGGGTGATCTGTGGTCTGATGATCCAGCCGATCCGGACTACAATATGATGGTACGCGCACCCTATGCAGCCAGCCATGAAAAGCTGCGGCGTGCTGATCCGCTGTATGATCTGGTGATCCTGACCGATTGGAATTGGCCCTATGCCGTGCCCGGACGCGGTTCAGCCATTTTCATTCATCGTTGGCGCAGACCCGGTTATCCGACGGAAGGCTGCATCGGCCTTGCCCCTGCCCATCTGCTTTGGATCGCACAGCGTATCCGGTTCAGTACCAGACTGATTGTCAACGAATAGCCATCTGGCAGTGGCAGTCCGCCGGGCGCGAAGCGTTCGAATCAAAAGTCGAAGCGTGCGCCAAAGTCGCCGATGGTATCGCCGTCCTCGTTCTGGCCAACCATACCACGCAATGTGACGCCACCACCCAGATCGTGACGTACGCCCACGCCAAAAGCGTCCTTGAGATCGTCAGCGCCGCCACCGGCATAGGTCGCCAGGATACGCGTGACCGCCCCAACCTGGTATTGACCCGATGCACCATAAGAGACCTTGTCCCCCACTTCGTCGTCGCCCACGGAAATTGAATAATCAAACTCACCGATAGAGCCGAAGGCGTTGATCACATAGTAATCCACGTCGTCAGTCCCGTCGTCCTGATTGCCGTAGCCCGCGCCAATCGTGATCGGTCCAAAATCATAGGACGCCCCGATCTCGTAGGTTTCGGCAAAGTCGTCGCCATCCGCGCCGTCATGGTCATCATTGTAGTTGGCCATGAACCGGAAATTGCCGGGCGTGTACAACAGACTGATCCCGCTCACACCCTTTCCGGTGCTGTCGTATTCGACGATGGGCCCCTGAAACGTAGAGTACTGCCCAATCGCCTCGACAAGGCCGGGTTCGTACCCGTTGTACAGGAAAACATCATCGTCATCGAAGACCCCGGAGATGTTACCGACTTGCAGTCTCAGATTGTCATACCGTGCCTCGAACCGTGCCGCGTTAAAGCCTGCGGTCCCGGCAGAACCGTCGCGATTGTCATCAGACTGGATGCGCAAACGGGCAGCGAATTTGACGCCGCCGTCGGTTTCTGTGCGGCCATCAATGTTGAGTCGGAACCGCTGATCAACGCGGGTCTTGTTGCCATCGTTGCCTTCATCATAGACCAGACCAAAACGCCCGTAGCCACTGAATAGCACCTCAGCAACAGCAGACTGGGCACAAAGACCTGCGACCACAGAGAACAGAAATACTTTTTTCACGTGATTCTCCAGATTCCGAAGTCAACCAGCACGGGTATTATACAGCGATTGTCCATTTCTGATATAGTCGTCCGCAAGTGTGCATTACTTTAAACAACGATAACACTTTGATGACACTTTTTGGGGCATCCACCGCGACTATGCGTGACCGGGCCGTTCACCGAAAATAGCTGACCCAACCCGAACATGTGTGGCACCCAATGCAATGGCGCTTTCAAAGTCGCCACTCATTCCCATCGACAACTCTGTCAGGTCGTTTCGGTCATTCAGCTTTTTCAGCAAGGCAAAGTGCAGCGCAGGTTCTTCGTCGACCTGCGGGATGCACATCAATCCGGCAATCGGCAGATCCAGAGCACGACACGTCGCGACGAAGTCATCCGTTTGGTCTGGCAAGACTCCGGCCTTTTGCGACTCTTCTCCGGTATTGACCTGAACAAAGAGCTTTGGGCAATGTCCCATCTCCTGCGCAAGCCGCGCAATCGTCGTGGCAAGTTTAGGCCGGTCCAGCGTGTGGATGGACTGGAACAGTTCCATCGCCTGCCGGGCCTTGTTGCTTTGCAACGGTCCGATAAGATCAACGGTGATCGCGCCATAGGTTGCGCGAAACTCAGGCCACTTTCCAGCGGCCTCTTGCACCCGGTTTTCGCCAAAATGCCGATGTCCCTGATCAAGAACGGCAGCGACGCGTTCGTTCGGTTGCAGTTTGCTGACAGCAATCAAGTGCACCGACCCGGGGCTGCGATCTGCTTTGACTTCGGCTTTTGAAATACGGTCCTGGATATCTTTCAACGCCACAGTCATACCTCGGATGGTTTATGCATAGCCTTCAAATAGGAACGCGCACAAAAAGAAAAGGGCAGACAAACGAAAAAGGGCAGACCGAAAGGCCTGCCCTAAATCTTTAGAAGTGTCTCAACTTAGAAGTTGAAGATCACACCCAAGTCACCAACAATGTTGCCGAAGACGTTGGAACCAACACCACCGGCCAGAGTGACACCGCCACCCAGGCTGTGCTGAACGCCAAAGCCGTAGGCTGTGTCTTGATCAACGTCGACGCCGGCAAGTGTGAAGTCATCCATACCGTTGTCGTTCACAACAGCGCGCAGTTGTGTTGCTGCACCGATGTCGTATTTGATCGACGCACCGAAAGCGATATCGTCCTGGAAGTCGGAGTCAGCAGCCAACAGCGAGAAGCCGAATGCGCCGATTTCGCCGCCGAAGGAAACAGCCCAGAAATCGTTGCTGTTGCCCATGTCGTCGTCACGGTTACCGTAAGCTGCACCAACGGAGTAGTCGCCGAAGTTGTAGCCGATACCAACCTGCCACTCTTCGGAGTCAGAGTCGGTTACGAAGTTCTCAGTGGAGTCGTCTGTGTAGGACGCAGCCGCTGTGAAATCGCCGTAGATGTAACGGATTTTGATGGTTGGGTCGATGCGCGAGTCATCGCCGCTTGTTCCAAAACCGCTGACGGGCAGAGTGAACGCAGAAGACTGCTCGAGGAACGATGTCAGACCAACGCCGTAGCCGTAGTAGTCAACAACGTCACCGGAGTCGATTACGTCAGATACGTGGCCAACGTCCAGGCGGAAGCCGCCGGCTGTCACAGCGAAACCAGCAGCGGAGCGCTGTGCAACGTTGGACGAACCGTCAAGGCCGTCATCTGTTTGGAACCGGATACGGCCTTCGAATTTAACGCCCGAATCTGTTTCTGTCAGACCTGTGATGGTCAGACGGAAACGCTGCTCAAGACGCGTGTCGTTCCGGTCAAAGCCTTCGTCATAGTACAGGCCGAAACGGCCGTAGCCGCCAAATGTTACTTCCGCGGCGGCCATGCCAGCTGTGGCGACCAGAGCGGTTGTAGCGAAGAGAATTTTTTTCATTGGGTTTCCCTCGGTTTTCAATTCACACGCCCTAACCGGGGAATCCGGAAGGGGATGCAGGGTGTTTCACTCATTTGCCCGATCACCTCAAGCAACGCATGACGCTTTGCTGCACTTCCCCCCAAGGATGGTGCAGCTTTGCCACACTTTGCTCAAGGCACATGAGTCCCGTGTCGTGTGCGAGCGCCTTGCGAGGGTGATTTAACTTGTCTATCAGAGACGGGGAGTGAAAAGCATTAGGAATGCAGATGACCAAGGTACAACTGACAGCCCGGATCGCCGCGATGTGTTTGATCGGTCTGCTTGCCGGTTGCGGCGGCTTTGGCGCACCTCCCACTCCGGAGAACGTGTCTCCGGTAGATACGGATATCCTACGCAGCCGGGGTGGTCGAAATGCAGGCGATGCGACGACACTTGGCGCAGCCTTGCGCGCAGGACGCAACCAGGAACGTATCGTTGCCGTGAACAAGTATCTGTGGTCCGCATCGATCGAGGTACTTGATTTCCTGCCGATTCAATCGGTCGATCCATTCACCGGTATCATCATTACAGGATACGGCACCCCACCCGGCGGCGGCACGGCTTATCGCGCAACCGTTCTTATTGATGACCCGGCCCTTGATGCGCGCTCTCTCAACGTTGCATTGCAGACCCGCAATGGCCGTCCGGCCAGCGCATCGGCGGTGCGCGCCGTCGAGGATGCCATTCTCACCCGTGCCCGCCAACTGCGCGTGACCGACGACAGATTCTAGGCCACGCCACGCGCGACGCACACCGTTGATACAAGCGCCGGGCCGGTCGCCCGGCGTTTTCGTTACAGACCAGGATGAATTGCCCCATGGCCACCTACACCCCCTCTGAAATCGAAGCCCGCTGGCAGGCCGCCTGGGAACAGGCGGACGTGTTCCGCGCCACGCGCAGCGCCGACAAGCCCAAGTACTATGTCCTTGAAATGTTTCCATATCCCTCGGGGCGCATCCACATGGGACATGTGCGCAACTACACGATGGGGGACGTCATCGCGCGCTACAAGATGTCGACGGGCCATTCGGTTCTGCACCCGATGGGCTGGGACGCCTTCGGGATGCCCGCAGAGAACGCCGCCATGGCCAGTGGCGGGCACCCCAAGACATGGACCTATGACAATATCGCGGACATGCGCAGCCAGATGAAGCCGCTTGGCCTGTCCATCGACTGGAACCGCGAGTTCGCGACCTGCGACCCGGAATACTATGGCCAGCAACAGGCCCTGTTCCTTGATATGCTCGAAGCGGGCCTTGTCTATCGCAAGAATGCGCAGGTCAACTGGGATCCGGTCGACATGACTGTTCTCGCCAATGAACAGGTCATCGACGGCAAAGGCTGGCGATCGGGCGCGGACGTGGAAAAGCGCGAGTTGACCCAGTGGTTCTTCAAGATCAGCGACATGGCCGGAGAGTTGAAACAGGCCCTCGACGGTCTTGAAAACTGGCCTGCCAAGGTTCGTCTGATGCAGGAAAACTGGATTGGCGAGTCGCGCGGCCTCGAAATGGATTTCGCGTTGAGCGCGCCGGTCCCGGGCTTTGACGCACTCACTATATATACAACCCGTCCCGATACACTGGCCGGCGCGTCGTTCATGGCCATTGCGCCAGACCATCCGCTGTCAAAAGCGCTTCAGGTGGACAATGCCGGGCTTGCCGCCTTCAACGCGGATGCAAGGCGGATGGACACGACCGAGGCCGCAATGGAAAAGGCGGAAAAGAAGGGGTTCGACACCGGCATGACGGTGCAGCATCCGCTTTATCCGGACCAGACGTTGCCCATCTGGGTCGCCAACTTTGTATTGATGGACTACGGCACCGGGGCGGTCTTTGGATGTCCGGCCCATGATCAGCGGGATCTGGACTTTGCGCGGAAATACGACTTGCCGGTGATCGACACATTCGTCGCGATGGATGATGACAGCCGGGTCGTCAACGACGCCTTTGTGCCTGCCAAAACCGAAATCGTGCGCTGGATCAATCATCCCGCCGGGATCGACACCGCGACCGGCCAGGAGGCCATCGACAGGACCATCGACTGGGCCGAAGCCCAGGGACTTGGGCGAGGTCAGACGCAATACCGCCTGCGGGACTGGGGCCTCTCACGGCAACGGTACTGGGGCTGTCCGATTCCGGTTGTGCATTGCGATGATTGCGGCGTTGTGCCTGAAAAGAAAGAGAACCTGCCGATTAAACTGCCCGACGACGTCACCTTTGACATCCCCGGCAACCCGCTGGACCGGCATCCAACATGGCGCGACACGACCTGCCCGGCTTGCGGCAAACCGGCCAGGCGCGAAACCGACACGATGGACACGTTCGTCGACAGCTCGTGGTATTTCGCACGCTTCACCGCGCCCCGCGCCGATACGCCGACCGTCAAGGAGGACGCGGAGTACTGGATGAACGTTGACCAGTATATCGGCGGGATTGAACACGCGATTCTGCACTTGCTCTATTCACGCTTTTTCGCGCGGGCCATGCACATCACCGGGCACCTGCCCGCCTCGGCGATTGAGCCCTTCGATGCGCTCTTTACCCAAGGCATGGTGACACACGAGATCTACCAGACGCGGGACG
Organism: uncultured Rhodobacterales bacterium; assembly: GCA_964352055.1. Taxonomy (GTDB): domain Bacteria; phylum Pseudomonadota; class Alphaproteobacteria; order Rhodobacterales; family Rhodobacteraceae; genus Tateyamaria. The sequence continues at coordinate 13,223 of CAYGQZ010000019.1, read as the reverse complement.
AAAAGGGCCGCCCCGTCTATCACCTGCC
>CAYGQZ010000019.1:0-13095 GCA_964352055.1 uncultured Rhodobacterales bacterium | reverse complement strand
GTCGACCCGCTGGGCATCATCGCCAACTACGGCGCCGACACCGCACGCTGGTTCGTGCTCAGCGACTCGCCCCCCGAACGGGATGTCGAATGGACAGCCTCCGGGGCCGAGGCGGCTTACAAGCATCTGGCACGGGTCTACCGGATCGCGACGGAAGTGGCGTCAGACACTACAGCAGGGGACCAACAGGCCGACCATGATCTGACCCGGGCCTGTGCCATCTGCGTCGACGGGGTGACACGGGACATCGAAAGTTTCGGGTTCAATGCCGCCATCGGCAAGCTCTATGCGTTCACCGCAACCATCGCGAAATCCAAGGCCGGCGGCGCGGCAAAGCGCGAAAGCGTCAAGAAACTGTCCCAACTCATGTCACCCATGACACCGCACCTCTCCGAAGACATCTGGAGCATGTTGGGCGGCGAAGGCCTGGTCACGCTGGCCACATGGCCGGTCGCCGATGCCGATTTGCTCAGGGCAGACAGGGTGATCTTGCCGATCCAGATCAACGGCAAACGGCGCGGTGAGCTTGAGGTCGATGCAGATCTGGACAAGTCCGAGGTTGAAAAACTGGCACTTGCCCATCAGGCTGTGCAAAAGGCCCTGGACGGCGGTACACCGAAAAAGGTGATTGTGGTCCCCGGCCGTATCGTCAACGTGGTGGTGTAACGCCCATGGCCCGCATCTGCGCGCTCTTCCTGATCCTGCTGGTCACGGCCTGTGGCTTTGAACCGGTGTACGGTCCCGGCGGGACAGGATCGGCGCTGCAGAACCGGGTGCTGGTCGACAGACCCATCGACCGCGAGGGCTTTCTGTTGGTGCGCCAACTCGAAGAACGATTGGGGCGGACCACCGATCCGGCGTATGGGCTGTCCGTCGATCTGCGCATCGCGCAAGAAGATCGCGCGATTGATCCCGACGGCGACATTCGCCGCTTTCACCTGATCGGCGTGGCAACGTATACATTGCGCGAAACAGCGACAGGCACCGTAATCCGGACCGACACCATCAACAACTTTGTCGGCTTCTCCGCCACAGGCACAACCGTTGCGACACTCGCCGCCGCACGTGACGCCGAAGAACGGCTGATGACCATTCTCGCCGACCAGATCATCCAGCAACTTCAGATGAGCACGCTGTGAAACTGTCAACCGGACAGGCCAGTGCCTATTTTGCGAAACCCGATCCCAATGGCGCCGGGGCGCTCATCTTTGGCGCGGATGCCATGCGGGTCGCCTTGAAGCGGCAACAAATGGTTGCAGCCCTCATCGGACCGGCAGGCGAAGAAGAAATGCGGCTGACCCGCATCGCGGCCGCAGACCTGCGCAAGGACCCTGCCCTGCTGATGGACGCGCTCAAGGCGATCGGGTTTTTTCCGGGCCCACGGGTGGCACTGGTCGAGGACGCCAATGAAACCGTCGGGCCAGTCATCACGTCCGCATTGTCAGAATGGGCGCCGGGCGACGCGCAGATCATCGTCACTGCCGGTGCGCTCAAACCAACCTCCAGGTTGCGCAAGGCATTTGAAACGCATGGAAAGGCCTATGCCGCCGCGATCTACGACACGCCGCCCACCAGGGACGAGATTGAACGGGATCTGAAAACCGCAGGCATCGATCAGCCACCCCAAGACGCGATGCACATGCTGATGGATCTGTCCAGGAACCTCGAACCGGGCGATTTCAGACAGACGCTGGAAAAAATCGGGCTCTACAAACTCGGCGACACCGGAGCGCTCAGCGCCGCAGATATCGCCAACTGCGCACCCACCTCGTTCGAGGCTGAAGTCGACGATGTGCTCTTGGTGGTCGGCGATGGGCACGCCGATGCCATCGGTCCGGTCATGCGCAGGCTTCAGGCACAAGGGGCAAATGCCGTGACGCTCTGCATCGGGGCCATGCGGCACTTCCGAACCCTGCACAAGGCGGCACTTGATACGTCAGGCAGACCACAGATCTGGGGGCCAAACCGCGACAGGATGCTGGCGCAGGCGCGACGGTGGGGACCAGCCAAACTGGAAACCGCCCTGACCGAACTGACCGACACAGACCTTCAATTGCGCAGCGCCGGACAACACGCCCCTGCGCTCGCACTGGTCGAACGGACTTTTATCCGACTGGCCATGCTCGCCAACCGGTAGGCCGCGCAGCTTCATCTTGCAAAGTAAACTCCGGGGGAGTCCGAAGGACGGGGGCAGCGCCCCCTGAACATCGTGTCGCGCGTCAGCGCGTCCGCTGGATCAGTCCGGCGGTGTAAACATCGCCATGACTTCTGCTTCGGTCAACTGGTGGGTCTCCTGAACAAAGCCATAGCCATCAGGCTTCTTGTCGATGAACAACTCTGTGGACAGCCGCACGCCCGACGGATCGTCCAACACCCCCAGAGCCATATGAATCTCGCCCTGCATCGGGCCTTCGGCCGTGACGCGGTAAAACAGGTTGCTGCCGCATGTGCCACAAAACGCGCGCTCCGCCCAGGGCGAAGAGGTGAAGGTGCGCATTGTATCTTCTCCCTCGATTTGGACATCTTCCTTGGGCAGTTGCAGGGCCATGAATACACCGCCGGACCACTTGCGACACATGCTGCAATGGCACGCGGCCGTTTCGGTGATCGGGGCTGTGATCGAGAATCGAACAGCACCACACATGCAGGATCCGGTATGCGACATCTTTTGCTCTCCCAATGACTGTTGCGTCTGACACTAACACAAATCTCCGGACACGTCCGGGCCGAAAGCCCGCGATGACGGGGCCGATCCGAAGCACGGACGGGCCGCTGCATTCGACCACAGGCAAAACGCCGAGATTGGTGTTGTGAACCGATGCCACAGATGCCACCCTCTCGGCCAAACAGGACCCACCGGAGGCATCACATGTACCGCGTCATCGGAACCGTCAAAAGCCGCGCCTTCCGCGTCATGTGGATGCTTGAGGAACTCAAGCAACCCTATGAGGTCATAACCGCCGGACCCCGTTCCGAAGAAGCTCGGAAATACAACCCGTCGGGCAAGATCCCGGCGCTTGTCGACGGATCAGAGGTTCTGTCGGACAGCGTCGCGATCATGACCTATCTGGCCGACAAACATCAGGCTCTGACCGCACCTGCAGGGACCCCGGATCGCGCACGGCAGGATGCCATGACCTGCTGGTTGATTGACGACATGGATGCAATCCTTTGGGCGGCTGCCAAACACGGAATGATTTTTCCAGACGACGCGCGCGTGCCCCAGATCATCCCGAGCCTGCACAGCGAATTCGCCCGCAATGCGACGGTTTTGGCCGACCACCTCGGCGAAAACGATTTCCTGATGGGAGACGCGATCACAGTGCCTGACCTTCTGGCCGTGCATTGTATTGGCTGGGCGTTCGGTGCCGGGTTTCCTGCCATACCGGACCCACTCAAAGCCTATTCCAAAAGACTGCGCGCCCGACCGGCCTTTCGCGCAGCATCTGACCACTAGGGCCGAAGGTACTGCACCACTCCGCGCCCGGCATGTCGGCCGGTGGCCAGACAGGCCGTCAACAGGTACCCGCCCGTCGGGGCCTCCCAATCCAGCATCTCTCCGGCGCAAAAGACCCCCGGCAGTGCGCGCAACATCAATGCGTCGTCCAGCGCGGCCTCGGGCACGCCACCTGCGGTCGAGATTGCCTCATCCAGCGGTCGCAGAGTCGCTTCGGGTACGATCAACGCCTTGATGACAGAGGCCAACGTCTTGGGATCACCCGGCAAAGGTCGCGCCCATTCATTCAACAATGCCAACTTGGCCCGGTCGAGCTTCAACACTTTGCGCAAATGGTTCGACAGGCTGGTCTTGCCCCGCGTTCTGGAAAGGCGGGAGACAACCTCCTCAATTCTCAGGTCAGGGCACAAATCAACGCTCAAAGCTGCGCCCTCGCGCACCCCGCGTGATACGGAATATATCCCGCCGCCTTCCAATCCGTCGCGGGACAGCATAGCTTCCCCCCGCGAGCCGTAATCGCCAGCGCGCCACGCCACACCTTTGACCGGCGTGCCTATGTGCTCAGCCATATGGGCAGACCACGCAACGGCGACGGCCGCATTCGCCGCACAGAACGGAGCCAGCGAAACGCCCCGCGCGGACAGAAGCCCGGCCCATGCACCGTCCGAGCCCAAACGCGCCCAGCTGCCACCGCCCAACGCCAGAACAACTGCGTCTGCATCCTCGTGCCGCACACCGTCGGGCGTATCAAAGGCCAGCGCGTCATTGTGCCATCCTGCCCATCGCCAACGCACCCGCCGCTGTACGCCCAAACCATCCAGCCGCGCCAACCATGCCCGCAACAGGGGCGAAGCTTTCATGGCCTTTGGAAAAACACGGCCGGTCGACCCGGTGAACATCTCCTGTCCCAAGCCTTCGGCCCAGGCCTTGATCGCGGCGGTGTCAAAGGCGGCTAACGCGGGTTTCAGCCAGGGCCCCGCTTCTGCATAGGCCCTCTCCAAATCCGAAAGCGGTGCATCAAAGGTCAGGTTCAATCCCGATTTGCCTGCCATCAGAAACTTGCGGGCCACGGATGGTTTTGTCTCGTAGACGGTAACGGCAAGGCCTGCATCGGCCATCACCTCTGCTGCCGCCAAACCTGCCGGACCTACACCTATGACGGCAACCGCGCTCACAGAAACCACATTCGCATTTTGTTCAACGACACCTCAGGTGACCTCATGCTGGCACTGAATTGATGGCAATGTCATACCAAGCCGCCCCTGCACAAGAGGCGATTGCGAGCGATGCGGCCTTTCACAAGCTATCTGTTCGGGGTGTATCCGGGCTTGAAAATAGAAATCGCCCGACTGAACCAAGCGGGAGGAGGTGCCAGGACAACCGAGCGATTTCGTCTTTCTCTTGGGTCCGAAGGAACCAGACCACACCGGACTTGCGTCCTTGATTGATACTGCACCCGAAGTCCTGCATTCATCAACACAACCATGCTGCTTACGCAAAAAAATGTGCTGCAATGCGGCAATGTGATGATTCTAGAGTCAAATAACGCAACGAATGTCGCAATTTACGGCATGAAATGAACGCCTGGACCAACAATGCGCCGTTTGCGCCATTTCGAATGCCCCGCGGGCAGCTAGTGCCGTGGTGCTTACTTCGCCGCGCAATCCCGCCCATGGATACGTAACGTCTCTCAAGTGAAACAAGCCTGCACAATCTGGCGACGGTTACACTTTGTAACCCTCCCGGCAACGATCTTCCCTGTCTGTGGCTTCTGCGTCATGTCCGTCTCCCGATCGATGGGGTGAACCAGAAATCCTCCGGCATTCAATTGCGCACATCCGACCCAGGCGGGCTGACGTCAGGACTCCCCGGCGAGCGCAGGCATTGTTCTGTCACGCTGACCTTGGGGGAAACCGCCTGCCTGGTTTCCTGGACCTTTTGCATGGCCTTGTGACGCGCGGTGCAGGATTGGCATTCGAAAGAAACAACCGGAGCGCTTTCTTCGGCCAAAGTCGGCACAGCAATCAAAAGAAGGGCCGCAGCGATCCTGAACATACCTAAACGGTCCCCCGTGACCATGTGGCAGGATCAAGGGCGAGATAGGCTTTGAGGGGCGCGGAGCTTGCCTCCGGATCGGTCTTTTCCAGCGCCAGAAAAGCAACGGCGGCCACCTCGTGTTCGGTCAGGATCTCAAGCCGGCGCTTGTCGGCCGCTGGGGCCATGGCCTCCAACTGCTCAAACGCAATGACATAGTCCGGATAGCTCCTGATCATCTCTGCAATCAGGGCGTCCCAATCGGCGGGTTTGGCCTGTGCTTCCGCGCGCCCGCTTTCGATCAGGACTTTGGCAGTGCGGGGCGTCAAGTCGTGTCTGGCGATCAGGGGGGCCACCGCTTGTGCTGCAAAGCGCTCGACCGCGGCCAGAAGGTTCAGCTTTTCCTTATGCGCGGGTGCCGCGAATCGCTCTGCGAGGGCCGCAAAGAACGCTTCCCCTTCCACTTCCTCTTCGTAATAGAGGCAAAGGGTATCGTGGTATATCCGGTCGCCTGACTGTGTCATTCCGCGACCGCTTTCCAGGGGGCCCCGGCTGACAACGCATCAAGGCCCACGTCCACACGGTCGTGGCGCATCGGGACGTCCAGATCGACCTCGCGTTCCAACTCCTGCGCATATCGGTGTCCGGCGTAAACGGCGGCTGCGATGATGGCTGGCGCCTCACAATCGCCGATCCGCGTGAGCGTGAAGGGCAGATCCTCGCGCCCCGCTTCGACCTTGAGGTCAAGAAAAAGGGCATCGTTGGGCTTGCGCGCTGTGACCATGACGATGTTCTGCGTCGACAGGATCTTCTGTGCGCCACTGTAGGCGCATTCCAGCACCGCTTGCGACCCGTCAAAGCCCACAAGGCTTTGGGCCGTTTCGATGCGAACGCCCTGCGCCAGCAACTGCGCCCGGACGCGCCAACGCTCGGATGTGTTGCCCGCCCATTCCGACACGCTGTCAGACGGGGCGACAAGCGTCACCTCATGGCCTTCGGCCCGAACCCGCTCTGCGATCACGCCGCCCATGTAATAGCCATCACTGTCAAAGACGATCGTGGGACCGTCCGGCAGATTGCCGTCCATAATGTCATCGGGCGTGTAGACGCGCGCCGCGGCCTCGCCTCTGGCGATGGGCAGATAGGCTTTTTCGTTGAATATCTCCGTGCGCCACCTGGCCCCGGTGGCGATGGCCACGTGATCCGCCGCAACCGCAAAAACGTCCTGTGCCGTCAGCAGGCTTTCACGGAAGATTTCCACGTTTGGCAGGTCGCTCAATTGCTGTGCACGGTAGTCGCGGACGCGAATGTACTCGCTCATCCCGGGTAGGGCCGCTTCGCGTGTCACACGCCCCCCGATCTCCCGGGTGGCCTCGGCCAGCATCACGTCATACCCGCGCATGCCCAGCGCGCGGGCCGCTTCGAGGCCGGATGGCCCGGCACCCACGATCAGCACGCGCGCGTTCGAGCTTTTCTTGCTGATCACTTCCGGATGCCAGCCCTTGCGCCATTCCTCGCCCATGGTGGGGTTCTGGGTACAGCGCAGGGGTACGCCGATGGTGTCGCAGGCATAGCAGATGTTGCAGCCGATGCATTCGCGGATCGCGTCCAGCCTGCCTTCCTTGATCTTGTTGGGCAGATACGGGTCCGCGATAGACGGGCGCGCGGCCCCGATAAAGTCGGTGATTCCGCGTTTGATCTGGGACATCATCGTGTCGGGTGACGTAAATCGCCCGACGGTGACAACAGGCACATCCGTCACGGTTTTGACCCAAGACATATAGGGCTCAAGCGGCGCTTCCTTGACGAAGCGCGAAACCCCCATTTCAAGCGAATAATCCGCGATGTTGATATCCCAGAGATCCGGCAGGTCCTTCAGCATCTCGAACATTTCACGGCGTTCGCCAATGATCGGTACACCGTCCTCGCCGATCTTTTCGTCCGCCGAGAACCGCACGGCAACAGCACAACGGTCCCCCACAGCCTCCTTCGTTTCTTCGATCAGCTCGCGCACAAGGCGCACCCGGTTTTCCAGACTGCCGCCATATTCGTCGCTGCGGGTGTTCACCGATGGGTTCAGGAAATTCGACAGCAGATAGCCGTGGGTGGCATAGACGTAAACCACGTCAAAACCGGCCTCCCGGGCGCGCAGCGCTGCCTTGCGGTGCCAGCGGCGCAGGTCGCGGATGTCACTGCGGTCCATCGCGCGGGTCTGAAAGGGATGACCCTTCACATTGGGGCGGCTGTCCACGTCCATCATCGGAAGGCGCGAAAACAGATTGTTGGCATTGGCCCCTCCGTACCACAGCTCGGCCCCGGCAAGGCTGCCGTGCTCATGCACCGCGTCGGTCATCAGCGCATGGGCGCGGACGTCGCTGTCATCCCAGAGCGAGGCGTAGGGATGCGGCAGGTCGTCCGACGAGGGATGGATGGAATTGTATTCGGTGCAGATCACGCCCCAGCCGCCCTGCGCCTTGACTTTGCGCATCTCTGCCAGCATGCGCGGATATTGCCAGCCCATGCCGGTACAATGCGGCACCTGATAGAACCGATTTGGTGCCGTGACCGGACCAATCCTGACGGGTTCGAACAGGATATCGTATCGCGGGTCTCTGCTCATCTGGTGGGGCCTTTTCTGGACGTCAGGGGAAGGTCGGCATGTCGACATGATCGGGGAAAACGGTTGCGAGGAACGCCAGGATATAATCGCGGGCGCGCTCGCGGGTGTAGCTTTCGGGATAGGTCAGCAATTCCAGCCAGATGCCATCATAGAGCGCTTCTAGCAGGTTGGCGACCTGGCGCGCGGGCATGGCAGAATAGCCCCCTTCCTGCGTGATCTGTTCGCACAGTTGCAAGGACAGATCAAAGCGCTCCATATCGATATCCTCGATCAGCTTGCGGTATACCTTTCGCCGCCCGGCTTCGCCGTAGAATGCATACCAGACCGCCAGCTTTTTCGGGGAACAGATGCGCTGGTGGAAATGGGCGTCCACAACTGCCATGAGTTTGGCCACCGGCGACAGACCTGCGTCATCGTAGGCCTTCCGCCACTGTTCATGGTGTTCCCGCGCAAGATGGACCAGGGTGTCTTCGAACAGCTTCTGTTTGCTCTCGAAATGGAAATTCACGATGCCGAGCGACAGGCCCGCAATCTCTGTCACGGTCTGCATTGTTGTCCCGCCGATGCCATTGCGGCTGATGGAGGTAATCGTGGCATCGATCAACTGCTGGCGCCGCACCTCCTTGGAGGCTGTCCGCCGCGTTCGTTTGGTGCCGTCATTCGTTTCTCTCAGGGTCTTGTTCATCTGTTTTTCCGTCTCGCATCGTCAGCGTCGGGGTTACCTCTCAGTCTGCGTCCAGAATGACAACCGCATCGGGGGACCAACTGAGCCAAACCGGAGCATCGGAGGCCGCAGTCAACCCGTTGCTGGTCGAAAAATTCTGCGTCGACACCGCGACAGGGTCCTGTTTGCCTGCGATGGTGATGTAGTAATGACTGCGCTCGCCCAGATAGGCTGTGGTGCTGATCCGTCCTTCGATTGCAGGGCCATCATCTGGTTTGCTGGCCGAAAGGGCGAATTTTTCAGGCCTGAGGGCAATCTGAATGGCTGCACCGTCAGGCTTGGTCACGTTGTCCAGAGCGACGGGGATCGTGCCCAGCCCTTCGGCTTCTACCGCACCCATGGCGCTGCCGTTGCGCCGCACTTTGCCCTGAAAGAAGTTCATGTTGCCAATGAAGCTGGCAACCGCGCGGGTGCTGGGGCGTTCATAAAGACCGGTGGGCGTATCCACCTGCAGCACCCGGCCGCCCTGCATCACCGCGATCCTGTCCGACAGCGTCAGCGCTTCCTCCTGATCGTGGGTCACAAAGACAAAGGTGATCCCCACCTGTCGTTGCAGTGCGCGCAGTTCAAGCTGCATCTGCTCGCGCAACTGCTTGTCGAGCGCCCCAAGTGGTTCATCCAGCAGCAACACTTTCGGCCGCAGGATCAGGGCGCGGGCAAGGGCAATGCGCTGACGCTGACCGCCGGACAATTCATTGGCCTTGCGAGACCCGTATCCCGGCAGTTTGATCAGGTCGAGCATCTCGTCGACCATCTCCAGCCGCTTCGCGCGCGCCAGGCGCTGCTTGCGTAGGCCGTAACCGATGTTTTCGGCCACATTGAGGTGCGGAAAGATCGCGTAGGACTGGAACACCATGTTGACCGGGCGGTGGTGCGGGGGCACGTCGGACATCGGCTGCCCGTCGATGAAGATTTCACCGGCCGAGGTACTCTCGAACCCGGCCAGCATCCGCAACAGCGTGGTCTTGCCACAGCCCGATGCGCCCAGCAGTGAAAAGAACTCTCCCTTGCCGATGTCCATCGACACATCCTTGATGGCCTGAAAGGTGCCAAAGTACTTGTTGACGTCACGAATGGAGATGAAGCTGTCGGCTGCACTCATGCTCAGACCCCTGTTGATTTGTCTTCCAGCCCCAAGCGCCCGATGCGTTGGGCGACAAAGACCAAAATAAAGGACACGAACAGGATCAGCGCGGACAAGGCCAGCACCGATGGGAATTCCTGCGGAAAACGCAGCTGGCTCCAGATGTACATCGGCAGGGTCGGATCCGTGCCGGACAGAAAGAAGGCCATGATGAATTCGTCAAAAGAGATCGTGAAGGTCAACAGCAGGCTCGCCACCACGCCTGGCATCACCATCGGAAACGTCACGCGCCAGAATGTCCACCAACCGTTTTCGCCCAAGTCGGCAGAGGCTTCCTCCATCGATGGATCGAACCCTTCGAAGCGCGGCAGAAGGGTGGCCACGGCGAACGGCAGACAAACGATCAGATGGCCCAGCGTGACGGTGTAAAGTGACAGCGGCACGCCAAGTCGGCTCAACAGCACCAGCAGCGCCACGCCAAAGATGATGCCGGGAATGACCAGCGGCATCATGATGAACCCCACCAGCGCCGGCTTGCCGGGGATTCGGTAGCGTGTGATGGCACGTGCGGTGATGACGCCCAGCACCGTAGAGATAACGGCAACGACTGCTCCGACCCGGATGCTGTTGCCCAATGCGTTCCACACCGGGTCGCGATGCCACAATTCCACGTACCATCGGAAGGTGACGCCTTGCAGCGGAAAACGGACATAAAGGGAATCGTTGAAGCTGAACATCGGGATGAACAGAACCGGCACGTAAAGCACGACAAGAAAGACCGCAGCATAGATTTGCAGTGGTCGGTTGGGGCGTTTGATATAGGTGCCATAATCACTCATGCGATCTTCTCCTGCGCCTTGCGTGTGACGAAAAGGAAAACCAGCGCGATGAGCGCGATCCAGAGCATCAGAACGATCGACAGAGTCGCTCCCATCGGCCAGTTGTTCACAGCACCAAACTGGATCTGGATGAAGTTCCCGATCATCGCCCCATCAGGTCCGCCCAGCAGTGCTGGCGTTATGTAATCGCCGGTGGTGGGGATAAAGATCAGGAACGTTGCCGCAATCACGCCCGGCATCGACAGCGGCAGCGTAATGCGGAAAAACCGCGCAACCGGACCGTCGCCCAGGTCCGTGGCCGCCTCAAGAAGCGATTTGTCGATCTTCTCAAGCGACACATAAAGCGGCAGGATCGCAAAGGCAGCCCACGCATGGGCCAGCGTGATGATGACTGCGGTTTGGGAATACAGCAGGACTTCGAGTGGTTTCTCGATCAATCCAGCGGCCATGAGGCCCGAGTTGATCACGCCCTCGTACCCCAGGATCACCTTCCATGCGAACACGCGCAACAGGTAGCTGGTCCAGAACGGAAGCGTCATCAGGATGATCCACATCATCTTGTTGCGATGCACGTGGAAGGCCACGTAATAGGCCATCGGATAGCACAGCAGCACTGTCGCTATCGTGGCGACGCCCGAAATCCAGAAAGACCGCTGCAAGAGCGCGCCAAAGATAGGCTCGTTCCAGACCCGTTCATAATTGGTGGTGACAAACGTGGTGTCGAACCCGAACCCCTGCCTGGTCCAAAAGCTCATCACGAGCAGGATCACGAAAGGCAGGATAATCCCGATGGTCAGGATGATCAGCGTGGGCGACATCAGCGCATAGCCGCGCAACGCCTCGCTTCGATGCAGCAGTTTTGACAGTCGCGACTTGCGGGGGATTGTCATCCCGCCTGTTGCCTCGGACTGGGTAAGCGCCGTTTCGGCCATCCCGGCAGCCTTTCTGGTTGGCGATGCAAGACTGATCCGCCGACGAATGCGCCGGCGGACCCCAACGGTTGCCCGATCAGAACCCGGCTTTGATCTGCTCCCACATTTCGTTCATGCGGGTTTCCCAATCCTGCGACTGCGGAATCTGGAAATGCCCGGCCTGAAGGACGTCTTTGGGCGTCTTGCTGAGCCCGAGCCCCGAGAGCATTTCCTCGTCGAAATCGTCGAAGGCGCGGATGTTGGAATGGCCGTAGCCGTAGTCGTTGATCATGAACTTGCCGGTTTCCAGGCTCAGCAGGGAATCGATCACATCATAGGCGCGGTCCACGTTGGGGGCGTCCTTGTGGATCATCAGCCCGCACACCCAAGTCAGCGCGCCCTCTTTCGGCTTGGCAAAGGCGACGGGTACGCCTTCGGCTTTCAGCAGCGCCGCAGAACTTGCCCATGTCAGGGCCGCCACCATCTCGCCGGAGGACAGCGCCTGCTCCAGGGTGGTGGTGTCATCGGTATAGGTGCGGATGAGCGGGCGCTGTTCGCGCATGACAGCGGCAATTTTCTCAAACGCCTCGTCGGTGTCGATGTCCTCGAACGCAACCCCGGCCTTGATCGCACCGACCCACCATGCGTCAGCACCGGCCGCCAGCGAGCCAATCTTGCCCGCATAGCGCGGATCCCAAAGGAGGTCCCAGCTTTCCTCGCCGTCGATCTCGACCAGATCGGTGCGATAGGTGATCGAGCTTTGGCCCCAGTCGAAGGGCGCCAGCCAAAGCTTGCCGTCGCCCGCGTCGTTGCCATCCAGATCGGCAAGTTCCGGGATAACGTCGCCCCAGTTGGACAAGCGCGACGGGTCCAGCGGTTGGAAAAGGCCTGTCGACACCCAACGCGGCAGCGCCTGGTTGCACGGATGGGACACGTCCACGACAAAGCCGCCGCGCATCTTGGTCAGCGCCTCTTCGGACCCTCCGAAAACCGCGAAATTCGGCAGTTCGCCGTGTTTGGCCAGATACGGCTGAAACAATTCGGGGATATCGTAACCGCCCCAGGTGAAATAGGTTGCCTGATCCTCGGGGGCGGCCATCACGCGCCGTGCGCCTGTTGGCATCGTTGTCACGGCTACGCCCGCCGCCAGAAGCCCCTTGGCGAATTTCCGTCGACTCAGTTTGCCTTCGCGCACAGCGCCCAATTGATCGACTACGTCCATGACAGCTTGTCTCCCCTGCTGCTTCGGGCGCACGTCAAACCGTGCCGCCCAAGTGGTGTGTTCCGGGCTGTGAAAATCGCTTGCCTGCGCCGCGCGTTGGATAAGATGACAATTGACTCTGCAGGTGCGCCGCCCTTTCATTGAATGGTCATTCAATCATTTCGTGGGTCCCCGAGCCTGTCAAGAATAATGCAAACCTGCGCG
>CAYGQZ010000018.1:14365-28932 GCA_964352055.1 uncultured Rhodobacterales bacterium | reverse complement strand
CATATGCCCGGCCATGGTCGCACGGATCTGGACAGTCATTTTGATCTGCCGCGTGTGGATGTGAGCCTCGATACGCTGCGCGAGACGGATTTCGCGCCATTTCGGGACCTCAATGACCTGCCCATGGGGATGACGGCCCACGTGGTCTATGAGGCCGTGGACGAAGTGCCTGCGACGCTTTCATCGGACATGATGCGATTGATCCGCGAAGATATCGGATTTGATGGACTGATCATGACCGATGATACGGGCATGAAAGCGCTCAGCGGCACCCCCGGCCAGATTGCCAAGCGTGCATTGCAGGCCGGGTGCGACGTGATCCTGCATTGCAACGCACCTTTGGCCGAACGGGTCGCGACGGCCAATGCTGCAGGCCAGATGTCGGATGCGGCGCAGGCCCGTGCGGATGCGGCTTTGGCCGCGCGTCGCCGCCCCGATGACATTGACATTACGGAACTGAACGCCGAACTTGAGGCGCTTTTGGCCTAGGTCAATCAAATGGGCGGGTGCATGGCGGACGAGACCCCTTTCGAAGAAGACAAAATCTCGGTTGCGGATCGGATGGCTGCCGAGGCGTTGATTGTTGATGTGGACGGTTACGAGGGTCCGCTCGACCTTTTGTTGACGCTGAGCCGCACCCAAAAGGTTGATCTGCGCAAGATATCGGTGCTGCAACTGGCGCGGCAATATCTGGCTTTTGTGGAAAAGGCCAAGGCGCTGCGGTTGGAACTGGCGGCGGACTACCTCGTGATGGCGGCCTGGCTCGCTTTCCTGAAGTCCCGCCTCTTGTTACCCCCCGATCCCACCGAGGATGGACCAACGGGCGAGGAACTGGCCGCGCATCTGGCCTTTCAACTGGAGCGCTTGCAGGCCATGCGGGACGCCGCTGCGCGCCTGATGGCGCGTGATCAACTGGGTCGGGATTTCTTTGCGCGGGGGCAGTCCGAAATGGTCACGCGGGTGCGCAAAGTGACCTATTCCGCAACGCTTCTGGATTTGATGCAGGGCTATGCGCGCATTCGGACGCGTGACGAATTTCGCCCGTTTGTCATGGACCGCGACTCGGTCTTTACCATGGAACAGGCGCTGGACCGCATGCGCGGCTTGATCGGGTATGCAGGCGATTGGACAGACATCATGAGTTATTTGCCAGACGGTTGGGACACGGATCCGATCCGCCGTCGATCGGCCACGGCGGCCACGTTTGCGGCCTCGCTTGAACTGGTCAAGGAAGGTCACATGAGTATTCGCCAGACCGAGGCATTCGCACCGATTGAGTTGCGTAAACGAGATGAGAGCCGTGACGGAAGAGATTGAAGATAAAGAGGAAAGCCTGTTTGCGGCCCCACCTATGGCGGAGCAGGAACGGATGATCGAAGCCATTCTTTTTGCAACGGCAGAACCGATCACCGTGCATGAACTGGCCGCACGGATGCCCCATGGGTGCGATCCGGCCGAGGCGTTGGTGTATTTGCGCAAACGCTACGATGGGCGCGGTGTCCAGGTCATGAAGATCGGCGACGCCTGGGCGATCCGCACGGCCGCTGATCTGGGCTTTCTGATGCAAAAGGAAACGGTCGAAACCCGCAAGCTGAGCCGTGCAGCCATCGAAACACTCGCGATCATTGCCTATCATCAGCCCGTGACCCGCGCCGAGATCGAAGAAATCCGCGGTGTCAGTGTGAGCCGCGGCACAGTCGATCAACTGCTGGAACTGGAGTGGATCCGCTTTGGACGCCGCAAGATGACACCCGGCAGGCCGGTGACTTTTGTTGTCACGCAAAGCTTTCTGGATCACTTCGGGTTGGAAAACGCCCGTGATCTGCCGGGTCTCAAGGAACTGCGCTCGGCCGGGTTGCTGGAAAACCGCCCACCGATTGGTGTTTTGCCGGGCCCCGAGAGCGAAGAAGAAGACGAAAGTACCGAAGGGCAATCCGAGCTTTTCGAAGATTGATCACATCCGGGCCTGAAATTGGCCATATTCACTGCTATATAAGCGTGACCGGGCAACAGGGGCAGACCCATGAATGCAAATCAACTGATGAACATGGTTTTGCGCATTGTCATGCGCAAGACGATCAGCAAGGGCATCGATGCAGGAGTAAAGCGCGCGACACGTCCTGCGCGTCACATTTCGTCAGGTACATCGCGCATCGACAGGATCGAACCGAAAACGGTTGTCGCAGAGCCGGAAAACGGAATGACCAAAGAGCAAGTGCGCCAGCAACGGCAGGCCCGTCGGGCGGCCCGGCAGGCACGTGAGGCCGCCAAGGCTTCAAAGGGCAGCACGGAGAGCTGAACAAGACGGTAAGGAAATCCACCGTTGATCGCGCAATCAGAGTGACCTAGCGTAACCCTTATTCAATAAAGGGAATTGCGCCATGTCTGATACTCAATCGGGCGCCCGTGTGTCCTCGGTCTCCTTGGGCTTAACGGTGATCCTGCTCTACTGCGTCTTTGTCACCATGGTCGCATTTGGCTTTGGCAGCTACATCTACCGGACCGGATGGCAGGTCAGCGCCAGCGCCAACGAGGCCACAATCCCGGGTGCCCAAGGGTCCGATATCGACAATCTCATCTTTATTCTCAAGCGTGAACAGTTACTGGAAGCGCGGCAGGAACAACTGACCGAGGAAATGCAGGCGTTCCGTGCTGAGGTGTCGGACTGGAATTCCAAGGTCGCCCAATCCTTTTCCAATATCGCCAGAGCCAGAGCTGAATTGCAGGCGCAGGTCGACTCTACGACCGCTGATCTTGTTGAATTTCAGTTTGATTTGCCCGGGCGTGGGCGCAGCAAGTTTGAGTCCGTGGTGACCCAGATGGATCATACCGCGCGAAACCAGCCCGAAGAGATCAGCAACCTGAGCCCGGATTTCCGAGTTCGCGCATTGCTGGCGATTGCGGCGGAAGGGTTTGAAGGCACGGATGTAGACCTTGATACCAAAGACAGGTTCGAGGCGATGCGCACCCGCGCCATTGCGTCGCTTGACGCCTTGTCGGTTGCCTTGGCCGAGGCAAACGCGGCCTCTCATGATGCGCAAGCACGGCGCAAGCTGACCGAGGACCGGATCGCCGCGCTGCAACAACGCTGGGACAGTCACGAGGCCAGCATTCGGGCGTCGCAGGAAACGCTACCGCTTGGATCGTCTGCACGCGCTCGCCTTTCGGCTTTGTCACTCAGCATGCCGGTCTTTCAGGATGCCCTGATGCGTCTGGTGGGCTTTCCCACGATCTTCCTGACATTGATCGTAACCATCGCGGCAGGCGGGCTTGGCACGGTGGTCGCATTTTCGCGGCGATATTATTCCTCGCAGGACTCTTCATCGCTGACCTTGTCGCGCCTGTTCGTGAATGTCGGCGAAGGCATTGCCGCAGCGATCGCGATCTTCCTGTTTTCGGGGGCGGGCATGCTTGCGTTGACCCAAGGCAGCGGGCCCGCAAATGACGTTGAACTCAGCCCCTATACGGTTGCCTTCGTCGCGTTCCTGTCCGGATTCATGGCCGAAGACGCGTTTGCGTCCATTCAGGCGGCCGGCAAACGGCTTTTCAAGCTGGACAAGTCAGACGAGGCGGAGGAGCACACCGTGGAGCAGCAGCGGGGGGCGGAGCCCTGATCCAAACGTGTCTGACGGAAAGTGGCTAGACCCGAAAATGCTTGGACAGCTTCAGGCCCTGACCCTGATAGTTGGATGCAATGCCAGCACCATAAAGCCTGCCGGGTTGTTCTGACATCCGCTCATAGATCAGTCGCCCGACGATCTGGCCATGCTCCAGCACAAACGGTGCTTCGTGACAGCGCACTTCAAGCACACCGCGGGATCCCGACCCGCCAGCGGCATCATGGCCAAAACCGGGGTCAAAGAAACCTGCATAATGGACCCGAAACTCTCCGACCATGGCCAGATAGGGTGCCATTTCCGCGGCATAGTCTGGCGGGATATGGACGGCTTCACGGCTCACCAGGATATAGAATGCGCCGGGATCCAGAATGATGTGGCCTTGGGTGCTGTGCACTTCTTCCCAGAATTCCGCTGGTTCATATTGCCCGATCCTGTCCAGATCGATCACGCCGGTGTGCGGTTTGGCACGGTATCCAACGAGGGTCGGTGCCGTAGAGACCGATGTCGCGGCCAGCCGCAGATCAACCGAAAAACCCAGCCCTTCGTCGATGACGGCATCGCCATCCACCAACGGGGTTTTCTTGTGCAGCGCGGTCAGCTCGTCATCGCTCAGCACTGCGTGTCCTGACCGAAACCGGATCTGGTTCAGGCGCATGCCCGGACGCACAAGAACGGAAAAAGACCTGGGGCAAATCTCGGCAAAGAGGGGGCCGTGATAGCCTTGCGGTATGCGGTCAAATTCGGTCCCGCCATCCGTGATGGTGCGGGTCAGCAAGTCCAGCCGACCGGTTGAGCTTTTTGCATTGGCGACGGCCTGAATGCCGTTGGGCAAGGCCAGGTGCTCCATCAGGGGCACCACATAAACACACCCTTTTTCAAGGACCGCGCCGTCGCTCAGATCGACCCGGTGCATTTCAAATTCAAGCAGACGTTCGGCCACGGTACGCCCGCGCCCCGCCAGAAACGAAGCCCGTACGCGGTAGGCCACAGGCCCAAGGCGCAAATCAAGGCTGGCGGGCTGGATTTGCTCGGGAATGACAGCGGGATCGGCTGCAATCTCGGCGCGGGCAATCATCTGGGTCAACTGGGTGTCTGAAAGAACGCCGGTCATATCAACCCCTCGTGAGTCTTGTTGTCAAAAGGGGCGGTGATACGATGCCCCGTAGCGCTGGGGCGGGTTGAATTGGTCGGGCTAGCAGGACTCGAACCTGCGACCTTCCGTCCCCCAGACGGACGCGCTACCAGGCTGCGCCATAGCCCGACTTGGGCCGTGTCATACCCGATTTCCAGCCGGGGGCAAGGGGGAAGTGGCACGCGGACGGGACTCTTTACCGGCTGTCGCCGCTCGCGCTGGCCATCTGGTCGCGCAAGGCCGTCAACTGGACCAAAAGCGGACGGATCGCATCGCGCTGTTCGGGGTGCAGTTGCGCAATCCGTGCAACTTTGGACAAGGCAGAGGGCGCCACCTTGATCGAGGCCGGGTCCGGCGCGTCCGGAACCTCGACGATGCGGGGCTTCGGTTCAGGGGGTTCTGGCGCTGGCGCAGCGGCCACGGACGGCGCTGCGTCCTCCGGTGTAATCCCCGAGTCTGGACTTTGCTTGCGCCCTGTCAGGAAGGACGGCATTGCCACCGGGTCCTCGTCCTCATCCAACAGACCCGATGAGGAAACTGGCGGGGCCGGGTCGGGCGTGCGGGCAAATCTGGGACGCGGCTCTTCGGGTGGGTCTTGCTGGATCGGATCTGGTGAGGCATCCACCGGGTCTTCGGGTACCGGTGCCGGATCTGGTGGTGGAGACGCGGGTCCAGGCTCTTCTGGCGCGTTCGTTTCATCGGCCATCGGCGGCGCGTCTGCTGTTGGTGTCACAGCTTCAGGCTCTGGCTCTGGCGCAGGATGTGCGGCGGCCGGTTCCGGTTCAACCGAGGGTGCGGGTTCTGGCGCGGCTGGTTCTTCCGCAACCGGTTCCGGTGCCGAACGCGCGATTGGAACAAAGGGCGTCACCGTATCCGCTGTCGGCTCGGGCGCGTCCTCTGCTTCAACAAAATCCGCATCCGGTGTGTAATCGTCATCGATCTGTGCGGCTGTCTCATCATCCAGAGGGGCTGACATGTCGGCCACGTAAGCCATGCCTTCCTCGCGCAGCAGCTTTTGAACGCCTTTGATGGTCATGCCATCATCGTGCAGCAACTTGCGGATACCACCCAAAAGCAGCATGTCGGCGGGGCGGTAATACCGCCGACCGCCAGCACGCTTGACCGGCTTGATCTGGGTGAACTTGCTTTCCCAAAACCGCAAGACATGGGTTTGAACCCCAAGCCATTCGGCCACTTCGGAGATGGTGCGAAAGGCGTCCGCGGATTTTGACATCAGATCAGGACTTGTTGCCAGAGGCCACGCGATCTTTCATCAGGTGTGACGGGCGAAACGTCAGAACGCGGCGCGGGTTGATCGGAACCTCTTCTCCGGTCTTCGGGTTGCGGCCGATACGCGCTGACTTGTCACGTACCGAGAATGTGCCAAACGAAGAAATCTTGACCTGTTCTCCTTTGACGAGTGCGTCGGACATATGCTCCAGCACACTTTCGACCAGTTGTGCACTTTCGTTTCTGGAAAGTCCCACTTCGCGAAAAACCGCTTCGCTCAGGTCCATCCGCGTCAGAGTCTTTTCAGTCATTTTCCATCCCTTTTGATCAAACCATAGGGCCGGTACAAATTCCGAGTCAATATCAATGGCTTGCAGCCGGAAGAAAAGGCAAGAATCCGTCAGTTTCGCAGGGCGCGAAACAAGCACTTACCAGCGCAAGACCACCGCGCCCCAGGCCAGACCGCCGCCGATGGCTTCTGTGACCAGCAAATCGCCCTCTTTGATCTGTCCGCGGTCGCGCCCAACGGACAAGGCGAGGGGAATCGATGCAGCCGATGTGTTGCCGTGATCCTGAACGGTCACCACGACGCGATCCATTGGAACGTTCATCTTTTTTGCAGTGCCCTGAATGATGCGGATATTGGCCTGATGCGGCACGATCCAGTCCACATCGTCCGCCGTGACGCCTGCACGCTCCATTGCAGTGTGTGCGGTAGAGGCCAGCTTGGCCACCGCATGGCGAAAGACCTGATTGCCCTGCATGCGCAAATAGCCGCTGGTGCCAGTACTTACCCCGCCATCCACGTAGAGCAAGTCGCGGTGACGCCCGTCGGAATGCAGGTCGGTCGAGAGAATTCCCCGATCGTCGGCGGTTCCCGCGCTCTCCTGCGCTTCAAGGATCAGTGCCCCTGCGCCATCGCCAAACAGCACGCATGTCGACCGGTCCGTCCAGTCCATGATCTTGCTGAAGGTTTCCGCGCCAATCACCAGAACCCGCTTGGCCTGACCGGACACGATCAGCGCGTTGGCATTGGCCAGCGCATATATGAACCCGGCACAGACCGCCTGCACATCGAAGGCAAAGCCGCGTGTCATTCCCAGTTGGTGCTGAACCATGGTGGCCGCAGAGGGAAAGGTCAGATCCGCTGTAGAAGTTGCAAGGACAATGGCGTCCAGGTCGTTGGGCTTCAGCCCCGCGTCCTTCAGGGCATCACGCGAAGCGGATGTCGCCATGGAGGACGTCGTTTCCAGACCTGACGCAAAGTGGCGCCGTTCGATACCTGAACGGGAGCGAATCCATTCATCTGTGGTCTCAATCTTGGCCTCGAACTCGGAGTTTTCCACGATGCGGGTGGGCAGATAATGCCCGACGCCGCGCACCACTGCGCGCAAGGTCATGTCTTTTTCTCCTCTGCGGGCGTGGTGGCGCTTGCGACGCGCGCAGCCAGTTTGTCGTTAAATCCCAGTTCCGCAAGTTGCGCGGCCAGTTTGATGGCAGCAGATACACCGGTAGCGTCTGCACTGCCATGTGACTTTACGACAGTTCCGTTCAAACCAAGGAAGACACCGCCATTCACACGGCGGGGATCGATTCGCCGCTTCAGGCGCTGCAAAGACGTGTAGGCCAGGATCGAGGCGAGCTTGGAGAGCATAGAATAGCGGAACGCCTGGCGCAACAACGTGCCGATCAGGCCCGCCGTGCCTTCGCCCGTCTTGATCGCGACATTGCCGGTAAAGCCATCAGTGACAATGACGTCCGCCACGTCGCCCGGAATGTCACCGCCTTCAACAAAACCAACGAAATCAAAATCCGCGCTGTCCGCCTGCGCCCGGATCAAATCATAAGCGTCCTTGAGTTCGGCGCGGCCCTTGTGTTCTTCGGTGCCGACATTCAGCAGACCGATACGCGGGCGGGCGACATTCATGCCATTGCGGGCATAAGACGCCCCCATGAGAGCAAAGCGCAAAAGATCGTCTGCATCCGCACGGATATCGGCACCGACATCCAGCATGACATTGAAACCCTGAGGGTTGAGGCTGGGCCAGAGCACGGCAATCGCGGGGCGGTTGACACCGGGCAGTTTGCGCAGCCGGATCATCGACACGGCCATCAGCGCACCCGTGTTGCCGCAACTGACGGCCACGGTTGCTTCTCCGGATCGGACCGCCTCGACCGCCGACCACATCGACGTGTCCTTGCCGGTCCGGACCACTTGGCTGGGTTTGTCTTCCATCGACACGACGCCCCGCGCGTCACGAATCTCGCAGCGTCCCGCAAGGGTCTTGCGTCGTGAGACAAGCTGCTCCAGCTCTTCCTTGGGGCCGTGCAGGATGAATCCGATGCGCGGGTTCTTTTCAGCGGAAATTTCGCAGCCCGCAACAACGGTAGACGGACCTTCGTCCCCTCCCATTGCATCAATCGAAACTATGATGGGAAAGGCAAGACTGCCCCGATGATCGGCCGGATCTTTGTGTTGGGCCGTCATGGGGGTGGTGCCTGCCTTGTCTCCCGCAGCGCCAATCAGGCTGCGTCGTCTTCCAGATCAACCTCTTCGGTCATGGCGACAATTTCCTTGTCGTCATAGTGACCGCAGGCCGCGCAAACATGGTGGGGGCGTTTCAGCTCGCCACAGTTGGGGCATTCATTGGGGTTGGCGGGGGTCAAGCTGTCGTGGCCGCGACGATTGTTGCGACGCGATTTTGACACTTTGTTCTGTTGCACAGCCATTGGAGTGGGCCTTTGGATTTCGGGCAGTGCCGCAACGATGCGGATGCGTGTTTCATAGTGCCCTGCTGCGGGCGCGGATTTGTGCTCACACTGCGAGCATGTTCTGTTCGACTTCGTCGGTGTGACGTGCGTTTAGGCAAAGCCCCGGCACATGTCCAACCCAAAAGATCGTGAAGTCGCGAAAATACGCATCTTTATCCCCAGCGCAAGGGCAATTCAGGAGCCGTCGCCGTCTTTCATCCGGTCTTTGAGCTCGGCAAGGCCAGCGAAAGGTTTCATGGCTTGTTTTGTCAGGGGCGCCGCGCCCGGCTCGGTCAGAACGGTTTCCTCAAGTGCGACACCTTCGGCGCGTGGATATAGGGGCAGGGCGAGGCTGAGCGCTTCGATCAGTACCGCTTCGGGATCGATCCAATGATGCAATGGCTCCACTTCGTCATCATCGGGCATTTCGACCTCAAGTGCGTCGACCTCATGGTAGTCGCGGACATAGACGCGTCGGACCGGCACATCGATGCGGGTTGTGACCGGCGCCAACGTGACACAGCAAGGTTGTGTGACCGTCGCCCCGAGCGTACCGGTCAACAGCCAGTCCTGTGTGTTCTGGCCAAGCACTTGGCCTGCAAACCGAACCTTGCGCAGTCCGCTCAGGTCCAGAAGTTCGGCAATTGCCGCCATTGCTTCGCCATCTGGTTGCACCAAGAACGGGGTTGCTGTGTTTTCAGACAGATCTGCGACCCGCAATGCTGCGCGCGATGGAGGGGTCTTGGACATGGTGTTACACTTTCGTTTCTTGAACCGAGGGCTATCCTTGAGTAAGTCGGGATAAGAGCCGATTGCTTCATGAGCAAGGGGCGATGACTCCAAGGGGGGCCGACATGCGGACCTGCGCCATGATAATCACGTTGATGACGGCCACAGCTTTGGCGGGCTGTTCGCCCACGTTTCGAAATCATGGTTATATTCCGCCAGAAGAAGACCTGCAGGAAATCGTGGTGGGCAGGGATACCCGTGAGAGCGTCGAGGAAACGGTAGGCCCGCCGTCCGCAGGCGGAGTGCTCGACGATGGCGATTATTATTACGTCCGCAGCCGGACAAGAACCTTTGGTATGCGCGAATCACAAGAGATTGAACGGCAGGTTCTCGCAATCACGTTCGATTCGAGAGGCGTTGTCGAAAACATCGAGCGTTTTGGGCTCGAAAACGGCCAGGTGGTGCCATTGACGCGCCGCGTGACGGCCAGCGGCGTTTCAGACGTGTCCTTGCTGCGCCAGCTTATGGGGAACATCGGCAACATCGGGGCTGACGGTATCGGGTTTTAGCGGACGCCAAGACCCGCAAGCGGTCTGACAGCGCGTCGGCAGTCATGCAGGGAGGCGCGAATGATCAGTTTGCAAAAGGGCCGATACTTTGTGCGTGAGGCCCGAAATGCTCTGGATATTCGGGCGGCTCAGGTCCTTCGGGCGCGGTGTTTTGGCCTTGAGGATACAACCGACTGCGACGCCTTTGATGCAGAGTGTACGCATGTCCTGATCCATGCCGTCGCGGATGAAACACTGGTGTGTTGCTTTCGAATGATGCCACTGGCCGGATCGGAGATATCCCGCAGCTATTCCGCGCAATATTACGAACTGAGTGCGTTGGAAGCCTATGATGGCCAGATGGTCGAAATGGGGCGATTCTGCGTCGATCCGGATCTGAACGATCCCGATGTGCTGCGTGTGGCCTGGGGGGCAATGGCGTCCTATGTCGATCGGAACGGGGTTGGCTTGTTGTTTGGGTGTTCGTCTTTCATCGGCACGGAAACGGCGGATTACCTCGATGCATTTGCGGTTCTGAAGGCCCGTCATCTGGCCCCGAAACGCTGGCTGCCGCGTGTCAAAGCGCCGCATGTCTTCAAATTTGCGGCGCGTTTGCGGCGCAAACCGGATGTCCGAAAGGCGATGCTGCATATGCCGCCCTTGCTGCGCACGTATCTGATGATGGGCGGCTGGGTCAGTGATCACGCGGTCGTGGATCAGGAAATGAACACGTTGCACGTCTTTACCGGGGTAGAAATCGGATCGATTCCCATTGCGCGCAAACGTTTGCTGCGTGCGGTGGCCGGATGATTTGAGTATTTTTTGAACAATGAAAAAGCCAGGCGCCACGGTTGTGTCTGGGTCTGTGTGATATTCGGTCGGTTGACGCCCTTGGACGGACGGATTAGCTGGCAGCCATGGCGCGTGTTCCTCTTCTCCAGCTTTCCGATATCTCCCTGACTTTTGGGGGAGATCCTGTTTTTGACGACCTGTCCCTGGTTGTGCAGCCGGGGGATCGTGTGGCCCTTGTCGCCCGCAATGGGTCCGGCAAATCAACCCTGATGAAAGTCATGGCGGGCCTTGTCGACGTGGACCGCGGCGACATCGTGGCGGGCCCCGGTGTGTCTGTGGGGTACATGGAGCAGGACCCTGATTTGTCGGGGTTTGCGACATTGGGTGATTTTGCGGCCCACGGTCTGGAACCGTCGGAAATGTACAAGGTCGAGCGCGCAGGCGAAGGGTTGAAATTTGATCCTGCCCGCCCCGTCGAGACCGCATCGGGCGGCGAGCGCCGCCGGGCGGCGTTGGCACGGCTGATGGCCGTAGCACCTGATCTGATGCTGTTGGACGAACCGACAAACCATCTGGACATCGAGGCAATCGGCTGGCTGGAAGACGAGTTGAAGGCGACGCGTGCCGGGTTTGTCCTGATTTCGCATGACCGTGCTTTTTTGCGTGAGCTTACCCGTGCAACCCTATGGATTGACAGGGGAATGGTGCGACGTATGGAGAAAGGCTTTGATCACTTCGAGGCCTGGCGTGACACCACCTGGGACGAGGAAGACACCCAGCGCCACAAGCTCAATCGCAAGATCAAGGCTGAGGCCCGGTGGGCAGTGGAAGGCATCTCTGCGCGCCGTAAACGCAATCAGGGCCGTGTGCGCGCCTTGCAGGATTTGCGGGCCGAGCGCGCGTCGCAGATCACCCGTCAGGGCACGGCCGCCATGGCCTTTGAGGCTGGTCCGAAATCCGGTCGCAAGGTGATGGAAGCCGTGGGTATTTCCAAGACATTTGGCGAGAAGGTGATTCTGGAGCCATTCTCCCTGAAAGTGCAACGGGGCGACCGGGTGGCCTTTGTCGGACCCAACGGTGTGGGCAAGACCACGTTATTGAACATGCTGGTCGGCAAGATCGCGCCCGATACCGGCACAATGACCTTGGGCACGAATCTGGAGATTGCGATCTTTGATCAGGCCCGCGCACAGCTGGACCCCGATATCAGCCTTTGGGACAGTCTGACCGGCGATCCGGACATGCGCGTCAGTGGCAAGGCGGATCAGGTGATGGTGCGCGGTAACCCCAAGCATGTGGTGGGATACCTGAAGGAATTCCTGTTTGACGAGGCCCAGGCCCGAGCGCCCGTCAAATCCTTGTCAGGGGGCGAAAAGGCCCGTTTGCTTCTGGCCAAGATCATGGCCCGTCAAAGCAATCTGCTGGTGCTGGACGAACCAACCAATGATCTGGATGTTGAAACGCTTGATCTGTTGCAGGATCTGATTGGCCAATATGATGGCACCGTTCTTTTGGTCAGCCACGACCGGGACTTTCTGGACCGTGTCGCCGTGACAACCATAGCCATGGAAGGGGATGGCAAGGCGACGACCTATGCGGGCGGCTGGAGCGATTACCGTTCCCAGCGCGGCACTGACGCGTCTTTGGAAAGTACAGGAAAGTCAAAATCTTCTGCGCCGAAAATCAAGCAAAAGTCAGAGCAAAAGCAGGCCTTGAGCTTTACCGAAAAGCACCGCCTTGAGAACCTGCCGGCTGAGATTGCGCGTCTTGAAGCCGAGATTGCAAAGCTTGAGGAATTGTTGGGCGATCCGGACTTGTTCACGGCCCAGCCCGTCAAGTTTCAGAAAGCGTCCGATGCCCTGGTCGAGCGCCACGAGCGCTTGCAAGCAGCGGAAGAGGAGTGGCTGGAGCTTGAGGAAAAGGCCAGCGCCTAGGCGCGCCGGATCAGATCTCCGGGCCGGATTGTGCCGCCTTCCAGGATGCGGCAATTCAGCCCCGAGCGGTGTTCCAGAAGATCGCAGATCGTCTTTTTGGTGATCATGTCGATGTAGCGGCAGGGATAGTTCAACCGCCCCCCTTCAAGCAGAACGTCGCCCACACGAAATCTTTGACCGACAAGGTGGTTCAAAGGCACATCGCGCGTGGTCAGATTGCGTCGGTGTTCCTGCGCGGTCAGCGTGATGTCGTGATCCCGCGCCAGCGCTTCGAGGGTTTCCACTTCGATCAGCGTGACCTCACGCACGTCGGGTTGCGCGGAATAAGTGCCGGTGTCGATGCCTTTGGCGTACCGGTCGCCCGCGATGCCGACCCCTGCGATCAGGTTGGCAATGGGCTGTTCGATCATCGCGGCACGTGCTTGGGGTGTCGTGTGGATGTTCAGAAGCTGTCCTTGCCACATCTTGTAAGTCCTTTAAAATTTGATATTTTAACGCATGCGCAGCGCGCCATCCAGGCGGATGACCTCACCGTTCAGGTAGCCCATTTCCACAATAAAACCGGCAAGCCTCGCGTATTCGTCCGGGTCACCCAACCGGGCCGGGTTTGGCACGTCTGCCGCAAGCCCTGCCTGAATGTCCTCGGGCAGGCCCGCGAGCATTGGCGTGCGAAAAATGCCCGGCGCGATGCTCATCACGCGCACGCCAATGGCGGCCAGATCGCGTGCCATCGGCAGTGTCATCCCGACGATCCCACCTTTGGACGCCGCGTAGGCCGCTTGTCCCTTTTGTCCGTCGAACGCTGCGATGGAGGCTGTGTTGATGATCACACCGCGGGCGCCATCAGGCTCGGGCGCGTTTTTGGCCATGGCCGCCGCCGCGAGGCGCGCCACGTTGAAACTGCCGACAAGGTTTATGTCGATAGTCTTCTGGAAGGCAGGCAGCGGGTGCGGCCCGTCGCGCCCGATTGTCTTGATGCCCAAAGCGATACCGGCACAATTCACCGCTGCGCTGAGCCCACCCATGTTTTGAACCGCTTGTGAGATGGCCGCCTGAACCGAGGCTTCGTCGGCGACGTCGGTTTGTGCGAAATAGCCGCCGATCTCTTTGGCGACTTTCATGCCGCGCTCCGCGTCCCGGTCCAGCACAGTGACTTTTGCGCCTTGCCCGGCAAAGTGGCGCGCCGTGGCTTCGCCGAGGCCAGAGGCCCCGCCTGTCACGATTGCCTTGGTTGTGCTGAGCTTCATGGCCGGTTCTCCAAAAATCTGAACGTGCGTTCAAATAAGCAAAGCGACCCTGTGTTGGCAAGCATTGCCGTGATCCAGCGGAGCGCGCTTGCGCGCACACGACATGCAGTATTGGCGCGCGTGAACTGGCCTCAGCCTTTGTGGATCCACCCGCCACCATAGATGCGACTGGTGTCCCGGTCATAGAACACGCAAGCCTGGCCCGGTGATACTCCGGCTTCGGCGGTGACCAGTTCGACTGTGGCTTCGGTGGCGCTGATGGGTCGGATTACGGCGTCGGTCGGAGGCCGCGTAGAGCGCACCTTGACGCCCACATGCCACGCGCTGCGGCTGTCGAAAGGCGTATCGCCCAGCCAGTTCACTTCGCGAATGGGAACGGTCCGCGTGGCCAGCAACTCCTTGGGCCCCACAATGACGTGGCGTGCATCTGCATCCAGCTTGACCACATAGAGCGGATCAGCCAGCCCGCCTATGCCCAAGCCCCGTCGCTGGCCAATAGTATAATTGATAACGCCGTCGTGCTGCGCCAGCACGCGGCCATTGGTGTCAACGATGTCGCCGGGTGCGGCGGCTTCGGGCCGCAA
>CAYGQZ010000018.1:0-14265 GCA_964352055.1 uncultured Rhodobacterales bacterium | reverse complement strand
GCCATGCAGTCGGCCTCTAGGTCTTTGGCTGTTTCCAGCAGATCCTTGAATTTGACCCGTTCATTGCAGCGAATGCAGGGGACGGGAGTGGCCCCGCCCAGATAGCTGTCGGCGAATTCGTCGATGACCGCGTCCTTGAACACGTTTTCGTAGTCGAGCACGTAATGGGGAAATCCCATTTCTTCCGCGACCCGGCGGGCATCGTGAATGTCGCGCCCTGCGCAGCAGGCCCCCTTTTTCGCAAGCGCCGCGCCGTGGTCATAAAGCTGCAGGGTCACGCCCACAACATCATAGCCTTGCGACTTCAATTCAGCCGCCACGACAGAGCTGTCGACGCCACCTGACATGGCGACCACAACACGGGTGTCGGCGGGGGCTTTGGCAAAGCCCAGCGAATTGAGCGGACCGGACTGGTCAAGCATGATGCGTCTCCGGGAAAAGTTCCACGCATATATATGAAAATGCAAGATAGTCTCAAGGGCGGGTTTAACCCGTCATTAAGTGCGTTTGCTCAAGGTTTGGGCAAGTAATGAATGTGAGCATAACGATGTATTTGAAAAAAGTGGACGGCCCCCGCGCGATCACATTGCCCGACGGCACGGTGTTGACTCAAGCTGATCTGCCACCTGCCACGACCCGGCGATGGGTGGCGTCGCGAAAAGCGGCGGTTGTGCGGGGGGTTTTGTACGGTCTGATATCGCAAGAGGGCGCACAGAAACGGTATGGCATCAGCGCAGAGGAATTCGAAGAGTGGGTGCGTGCGGTCTCAACCCACGGAGAAGACGCGTTAAAAGCAACAGCAATTCAAAAATATAGACAACTTTAGGTTGTTCCGCTACAAACTGATCAAGGGTAACGTGTGGTTAACCTTTTAACGTCACGTTCAGGTCAACATTAACCAACCCAAGCGCGGAGACCGAAGAATGCGAGTGTTGCTTGTCGAAGATGACCCGACGACGTCCAAAAGCATCGAGTTGATGCTGACTCATGCCAATCTGAATGTATATGCAACGGATCTGGGAGAAGAGGGGATCGATCTTGCCAAGTTGTACGATTACGATCTCATTCTTCTCGACCTCGATCTGCCCGACATGCATGGACACGAAGTGCTGCGGCAATTGCGGATGGCCAGGATATCGACCCCGATCCTGATCCTTTCGGGCGCCGACGATACGGAAAACAAGATCAAGGGGTTCGGCTTTGGCGCCGATGATTACCTGACAAAACCCTTCCACCGCGAAGAACTGGTCGCGCGTATCCATGCTATTATTCGCCGATCGAAAGGCCACTCGCAATCCGTGATTGAAACGGGTGATGTGTCTGTGAACCTCGATGCAAAAACTGTCAGTGTTGACAACAAAACGGTGCATCTGACGGGAAAAGAGTACCAGATGCTTGAATTGTTGAGCCTGAGAAAGGGCACGACGCTGACCAAGGAGATGTTTTTGAACCATCTCTATGGCGGCATGGACGAACCGGAATTGAAGATCATCGACGTTTTCATCTGCAAGCTGCGCAAGAAACTCAGCACGGCCACGGGTGGGCACAACTATATCGAAACGGTCTGGGGGCGTGGCTATGTCCTGCGTGATCCCGAACCAAATCAGTCCAACGGTGAAGAACGCATCGCCATCGGCGCATAGGTCTACCCGTCAAAGCATAGGAAAACCCAGTGTACTCAGGGAGTACGCTGGGTTTTTTCTTGGGCAAGAGCAATTGGTCTGAACCAAGATCGGCGCAAAACCCAGGTGCGCAGGTTGCCTGTCAAAAGAGGACAGAAAGACTGGACCCGAAGCGGCGGCAGATTTATCTGTGAGGGCAAATCGCACCTGAGGGACAACGTGACCGAACACTCCGATCCGAAAACGCTGACCGAAGCCGAGGCAAAAGCCGAGCTTGCGCACCTGGCGGACATTCTGACCAAGGCCAATAGGGCCTATCACGTTCAGGATGCACCGGATCTGAGTGACGCCGATTACGATGCGCTGAAGCGGCGCAATGCAGAGATCGAAGCGCTTTTTCCCAGACTGAAGCGCAAGGACAGTCCCACCGATCAGGTCGGAGCAGGTCCGGCTGACGGGTTCACGAAACTCACGCATGCTGTCGCGATGCTGTCGCTGTCCAACGTTTTTGATGATGACGACGTAGCAGAGTTTGATGCGCGTATTCGCAAATACCTGGGACTGGGCGCGGATGATCCACTGAATTATACCGCAGAACCCAAAATCGACGGACTTTCGTTGTCACTGAGGTATGAGCACGGAAAACTGGTGCAGGCGGCCACCCGCGGCGACGGCGCTGTTGGTGAAAATGTCACGGCCAACGCGCGGACCATATCGGACATCCCGCATGAGATCACCGACGCACCTGAAATCCTGGAAGTGCGCGGCGAAGTCTACATGTCTCACGCGGATTTCGAGGCTTTGAACACCCGCCAAGTGGCAGACGGAGGGAAAACGTTTGCCAACCCGCGAAATGCGGCAGCCGGATCCTTGCGCCAGCTTGATGCGTTGATCACGCGCGCGCGCCCGCTGCGCTTTTTCGCATATGCATGGGGCGCGCTGAGCGAACCTTTGTCGGACACGCAACGCGGTGCCATAGACCGTCTGGCCTCCTTCCGGTTTCAAACGAACCCGCTGACCCGTCTGTGCGATGGCCCAGAAGTCATGATCGCGCACTACCGCATGATCGAGCAGAAGCGCGCCGATCTGGGTTATGACATCGATGGTGTCGTCTACAAGGTTAACGATCTGGCGCTGCAATCGCGGCTTGGCTTTCGGTCGACCACGCCCCGTTGGGCGACGGCACATAAATTTCCGGCGGAACTGGCGTGGACGCATCTTGAAGCGATCGATATTCAGGTGGGCCGCACCGGAGCGTTGAGCCCGGTGGCGCGGCTGACACCCGTCACGGTCGGCGGCGTCGTCGTGTCAAATGCGACGCTGCACAATGAGGACTACATCGCCGGCCGTGACAGCAAAGGGGATGAGATCCGCAGCGGCAAAGACATTCGCGTCGGCGACTGGGTCCAGGTCTATCGGGCCGGCGATGTGATTCCCAAAGTGTCAGACGTGGATTTGGCCAAGCGTCCGTCCGATGCGGTGCCCTTCGTAATGCCCGAGCTTTGCCCCGAATGCGGCAGCGCGGCCATTCGCGAACCCGGTGATGCAGTGCGGCGGTGCTCCGGGGGGCTCATATGCCCCGCGCAAGCTGTGGAAAAGTTGAAACATTTTGTGTCGCGCTCTGCCTTTGACATCGATGGACTTGGGGCCAAGCAGGTCGAACAGTTCCACACTGATGGATGGATCAAGGAACCGGCAGACATATTCAGCCTGCGGGCGCGGTATGGAAGTGGGATACAGCAACTCAAAAACCGGGAAGGGTGGGGCGAAAAATCCGCAACGAACCTTTTCGATGCGATCGACGCACGGCGCAACATTGCGCTCAAACGGGTGATTTTTGCCCTCGGCATCCGCAATGTTGGCGAATCGGCTGCGAACCTGCTGGCGCAGCATTATCAAAGCTGGCCTGCTTTCAGCCGCGCAATGCGTAACGCAGCACCCGGCAATCCGGAATGGGACGACCTGACAAGCATCGACGGCGTTGGCGCGGTGATGGCTCAATCGCTTTCGACTGCGTTTCAACAAGATGCGGAGTGGGCCAGTATCGAACGTCTGGTGGCCGAGCTTGAGATCGAAGAGGCCCTCCGGCCCGACACAAGCGCCAGTCCTGTCGCGGGAAAAACAGTCGTCTTCACGGGAACGCTGGAGAAAATGTCACGCGCCGAGGCCAAAGCCCGTGCCGAGGCGCTCGGTGCGAAGGTTGCGGGTTCGGTCAGTGCCAAAACAGATCTGGTGGTTGCAGGGCCGGGCGCGGGATCAAAGGCCAAGAAGGCCGCCGATCTGGGCATTGATACACTGGACGAAGATGGCTGGCTTGCGTTGATCGGTTCGGTATGAGCCGACCGGAGATCCTGTTTCCGCTCTTTGCTGAGCTTGAAACGCTCAGCAGTGTTGGGCCTAAGACGGCGCAGCATATGGCGCAGTTGGGGATCACGGCACCGCGCGACTTGCTGTTTACGCCGCCGCACACAGGTATTGACCGTGCTTTGCGGACGACGGTCG
This sequence comes from uncultured Rhodobacterales bacterium, assembly GCA_964352055.1. Lineage (GTDB taxonomy): Bacteria > Pseudomonadota > Alphaproteobacteria > Rhodobacterales > Rhodobacteraceae > Tateyamaria. The sequence goes on along the minus strand of CAYGQZ010000018.1, from coordinate 10,141 downwards.
ATGGTGTTGGTTTGCCCACGACCGTGACGGTAACCGTCAAGGTCGGCGCCCATCACGCGCCCCGCAATCGCAGCGGGGCATATCGCATCCATGTCGAAGACGCCGAGACCAGCTTCCAACTCGTTTTCTTTCACGGGCGAAGCGACTATCTGAACCGTGTTTTGCCGCAGGGCAGCACGCGTGTCGTGTCCGGCAGGGTCGAAATGTTCGATGGCGTCGTCCAGATGGTGCACCCCGAACATATTGTTTCAGAAACAGAAATCTCTGACATCCCCGCGTTTGAACCCGTCTATCCATTGACCGCAGGTGTGACGCAGAAAACGATGTACAAGGCAACGCGCGCCGCGCTGGAGCGGGTGCCGGTGATGGCCGAATGGATCGACCCCGGACAAAAGTCAAAAGCGCAATGGCCCGATTTTTCGACCGCGATGCAAAATGCCCATACGCCAAAGTCTCTTGATGACATTGCAGCGACCAGCGCGGCGCGGACCCGGTTGGCCTATGACGAATTGATGGCGCATCAGCTGACCCTTGCGCTTGCGCGGGCATCGGAGCGTCGCGTTCCTGGCCGGCCCAGCGTTGGCGATGGCCACTTGCAGGCCCGTGTGCGTGCGGCTTTGCCCTATGCGCTGACCCGTGCCCAAGAACGTTCGATTGCTGAAATGGCCGAGGATATGGCACGCGACACCCGTATGAACCGGCTGCTGCAAGGCGATGTTGGCGCAGGCAAAACGCTGGTTGCATTCATGGCTTTGCTGATCGCGGTCGAGGCGGGCGGGCAGGGTGTCATGATGGCCCCGACCGAAATTCTGGCGCGTCAGCATCTGGAAAGCCTGCAACCTCTGGCCGAGACGGCAGGCGTTGTGCTTGAGATTCTCACCGGCCGTGACAAGGGCGCGGAGCGGCGGGCCAAGCTTGAGGCCTTGCAGCGCGGCGATATCCAGATCCTTGTGGGCACTCATGCTGTGTTTCAGGCGGACGTGCATTTTGCGGATTTGCGTCTTGCCATTATTGATGAACAGCACCGGTTTGGGGTGCGTCAAAGGCTTGAACTGGGCAAGAAAGGCAGTGCTGCCGATGTGCTTGTCATGACGGCCACACCGATCCCGCGGTCGCTGGCGCTTGCGCAATATGGCGATATGGATGTGTCGGTGCTGGACGAAAAACCGCCTGGGCGCAAACCGATCAAGACCGCGCTGGTCAGCACGGGCCGGATGGACGAGGTGATCGAAAGATTGCGTGCGGTTATGGCCGAGGGGCGGCAGTGTTACTGGGTCTGTCCGCTGGTGGAAGAGAGCGAAAATGTCGATCTGACCGCAGCCGAGGATCGTTTCAAACGGTTGCGCGCGGCCTTGGGCGAGGGGGTCGTCGGCCTCGTGCATGGTCAGATGCCGCCAGCGGAGAAAGACGCGGCCATGGCGCGTTTTCAAGCGGGTGAAACCGGGGTTCTGGTGGCGACAACGGTGATCGAGGTTGGCGTCAACGTGCCCAACGCGACAATCATGGTGATTGAACGGGCCGAGACGTTCGGACTGGCCCAATTGCACCAGTTGCGCGGTCGGGTCGGGCGCGGGTCTGCCGCATCGACCTGCCTGCTGATGTATCAGGCGCCTCTGTCGGAAACAGGCCAACGCCGTCTGGAAGTTTTGCGGGAAACCGAAGACGGCTTTCGCATCGCGGAAACCGATCTGAACATGCGCGGGTTCGGGGACTTGATCGGAACCGCTCAATCCGGCGTGCCCCGATTTCGGATTGCGGATATGGAGCGTCAGAGTGCCCTCATGGCTGTCGCCCAATCCGACGCCCGGAAGCTTTTGGCTGACGACCCGACGCTGGAGAGCCCGCGCGGGCAGGCGGCGCGTGTCCTTTTGTGGCTGATGCGACAGGACGAAGCCATCCGTTTGATATCAGTGGGTTAGGACTTTTGTTCTCATAAGTTCGCAAATGTTCTTAAAAAGTTCTTTACGAATGGTTAATAATATGAGAACAAAGAGGCAACTCAAAGACGGAGACGCTGACATGACCACCCTGCGCCAGATCAAAGAGATTGCCACCCGATCCGAAGCACATTTGCTTCAGGATGCACTTGGGGCAGCCGCGTTGATGGTGATGCTGGTGGTGGGTTTGCACCTTCCGTCGTTGATCTGAGTTCTGCCTGCGATCTTGCTCAAGATACCGCCCCGCGCCCGTCCCACTTTGGCGCATTCAGATCAGGCTCTGCCTGCGTGATCTGACCCGGTTTGCCTCGGGGTTTGCGGTATCCGTCCCAAGCAAGAAACGCGTTTCCCTGCGCCGCCATCCGTTTGGATGTGCGGCGCTTTTTTTCGGAGACATCGCATTGCTTCCGGAAAGGGCTGGGTAGATTACCAGCAAGATCAGGGATCGTGGCGACAGGGCGCGATCAGGCGCAATCTGATTGCAGCGCTTGTTCCATTGCTTCCACGCTGGCCTCAATACTCAGGAGGATGGAGGCATGGCGATTCTTGTAATCCCGTGCGGGTTCCAAAACCTCAAACCCGTCGAAAGGCGCATCTGGGACCGGGCCACCGTTTTTCAGCATCGCGCGCAATGCATCTCGCGCCGTGCGCGCCTCATCCAATGTGCAACCGATGATGGCCCCGCCCGTCACAGCTGCAGCAGCCTGACCCAATGCGCAGGCTTTGACGTCCTGACCAAAGTCCGTGATCCGCCCGTCTTTGACCTTCACGTCAACGGTCACGGTTGATCCGCAAAGTGGCGAGCGTTTCTTGACGGTCGCGTCTGCCGCTTGGAGCCGCTGGTGATGCGGAATATCTGCCGCCAAGCCCAGGATGCGGTTGGAGTAAAGTTTTATCAGGTCTGTATCGGCGGGCATGGCCCCTCCGGTCTGGTGTCATTGCATCTTACCCCCTACATAGTCAGCTCGGTGCCAGAAGCAAAGGTTTTGCCATGCCAGATGATGTGAAGTTTGATCCCGCCGCGCTGAGTTTCGACGATCGGGGTCTTGTTCCGGCCATTGCACAGGATGCCTCGACCGGTGAGGTCCTGATGATGGCATGGATGAATGCCGAGGCTGTCGGCAGGACGTTGCAGACCGGAAAGGTGACCTATTGGAGCCGCTCGCGTCAGGCGTTCTGGATCAAGGGTGAGACGTCGGGGCATGTTCAGGAACTGGTCAGCCTTGCGGTGGACTGTGATCGTGATTGCCTTCTTGTTAAGGTCCGCCAGACTGGGCCGGCCTGCCACACGGGGCGACTGTCCTGCTTTTACACGGATGTGACATCGGGGGCCGAAGTGGAGACGATGACGCCCGTCGCTTGACACTCTGGCGTTGCTAAAGCCCAACCATGGCGCGGATATCTTCGGGTGTTGCCCCGTCGTCGCGATACTTTTGAAGTGCGCGTGCATCATCCCGTTTGGCCAGACGTTTGCCGTTTTCGTCCCGGATCAAGGTATGATGGTGATAGTCGGGCGTGGGCAGGCCCAGCAGGGTTTGCAGGATGACATGAATGCGTGTTGCGTCAGCCAGATCCGCGCCGCGCACCACTTCCGTGACGCCCTGAGCGGCATCATCGACAACGACAGAGAGATGATAGGATGTGGCCATGTCACGCCGCGCCAATACAATATCTCCTATTGTTTCGATGGGCTGGGTCTTGCGGACGTCAATCTGCCCGGCTGATACGCCGGTTTCGGTGTGGGCCAACGGTGCTGACAGGCGATCAAGCGCAGTTTGCATGTCCAGCCGCAATGCTACTCCGGCAGGCGCGGGGCCGGTGCGCGGATGCCGGTGGCGGCAGGTGCCGGGGTAGATCACGCCGTCCGGGCCAAGAAGCGGCACGCCTTCCTGCGGTGCACCCGCAGCGTCTTCGATATCACGGCGATTGCAATCGCACTGGTAGAGCAGCCCGTCTGCCCATAGCTTTTCGATTGCAGCCGCGTATGCCGCGTTCCGTTCGGACTGTCGCATGACAGGCAGTGGCCAGGAAAGGCCAAGCCAGCGCAAATCCTCGTATATAAGCGCCTCCCATTCGGGACGCGCGCGGCTTTGGTCTATGTCCTCGATCCGCAACAGGAACTGGCCACCTGCGGCCAAGGCACGATCATTTGCAATGAGCGCCGAATAGGCATGGCCCAGATGCAGTGGGCCCGTTGGTGACGGCGCAAAACGAGTTACGTACGTCACGCTTTTTCGATGACATAAACGGTCGAGTTCAGATTGATGCCCGGCAGATGCGGCCCGTTTTCTTTGAAGAGGAGCCGTGCCGCGCCGCAATCGGTCCATTCCGACACACCGCCTTCATTGGCCGGATTTGCCAGAGCGTGGTCGTTGAAGGAAAACACCAGCCTGCCGCCGGAGGTCAGTTGTCGCATCAACATGTGGAACACTGAAATCGGTGCTGCACCTGCGCCGATGACACCGATCGCGGCGATTGCCTTGTACGTGCCGGGTGGGACGGGAAGGGCAGCCCCGGCTTCGATCAGGTCCAAGGACCGATAGACGTTTTTTGCTGATGCGACGTCGAGCATTTCTTGCGATAGGTCGAGCCCGTCAATCTGTTCAAACCCGACCAGTTTCAGCGCCAGTCCCGACAGACCGGTGCCGCACCCAAAATCAAGGACCGGCGCAGCCAGATCATTCGTGACGGATTTCAGAGCTTCGGCGCATCGACCCGGTGTGGCATAGCCATTATCCGCAACTTCCGCTTCATAGCTTGCGGCCCAGTTGTCATAGAGATCTCGCGTCGCGGCCGCGTCGCGCGCTTGGTAGGCTTTGTCCAGAAATCTTGTCATGCCGACAGATTAGCCACGTCTTGGTCGGGCCGTCCAGTGGGTTGCACCTGCGGGCTGAGGGGCCGGCCCCTCAGACACCCCGGAGTTTTCCTGGCAAGATGAATGGGATCAGGCTGCGATTTGGCTTTGATGCGCCAACCAGCCTTGCCAATCGGCCTTGGCGCGGTCGGTGTAAGCCTTGTAGCGATCCTTGCGGCCGCGGCGACCGCCTTTGAGCCCGTCAACCGGGGGGAAGAGGCCAAAATTCACATTCATCGGCTGAAAGGTTTTTGCGTCGGCTCCGCCGGTGATATGCGTGATCAAAGCGCCCATTGCCGTTGTGTTTGGCGGTGTGCTGAGCGTGCCGCCAAGCAGTTCGGTTGCAGCCATACGTCCCGCCAAAAGCCCCATGGCGGCGGATTCGACGTACCCTTCGACGCCTGTGATTTGACCTGCAAAGCGGATATTGGGTCGTGAGCGCAGGCGCATGTCCTCGGTCAGAAGTGTCGGCGCATTCAGGAACGTATTGCGATGGATACCTCCCAGCCGCGCAAACTTGGCGTTCTCAAGGCCCGGAATGTGTTTGAAAACATCAGTTTGTGCGCCGTATTTCATTTTCGTCTGAAAGCCCACGATATTGTACAGCGTGCCCAGCTTGTTGTCGCGCCGCAATTGGACAACGGCATAAGGTTTGACGGTCGGCTGGTGCGGGTTGGTCAGGCCGACCGGCTTCATCGGCCCAAAGCGCAACGTTTCGCGGCCCCGCTCTGCCATGACTTCGATGGGCAGGCATCCATCGAAATAACCTGCGGTTTCGCCTTCGTGGAATTCGGTCTTGTCGGCCGCGAGAAGTGCGTCGATGAACGCCTCGTATTGGTCCTTGGACATGGGGCAGTTGAGGTAGGCTGTGCGCTCTTCCTCAGTCTCGCCCTTGTCGTAGCGCGATTGCATCCAGGCGCGCGACATGTCGATGCTGTCAAAATAGACGATGGGTGCGATGGCGTCAAAAAAGGCCAAGGCCTCTGCACCCGTCTCTGCTGCGATGGCCTGACCCAATGCGGATGACGTCAAAGGCCCGGTCGCGATGATCCAGTGACCCTTGGTTGGCAGTTCGGTCATCTCGCCATATTCGACCGAGATGTTGGGATGCGCCATCAGCGCGTCCGTCACGGATTGGGCAAATGGATCGCGGTCCACCGCCAGCGCACCACCCGCAGGCAGCCGGTGTTTGTCTGCGGTCGCCATGATCAGACCGTTCGCCGCCCGCATTTCCCAGTGCAGCAGGCCGACAGCGTTTTGTTCACTGTCATCCGAGCGGAAGGAGTTGGAACAGACCATTTCTCCGAGCAGCCCGGTCTGGTGGGCAAAAGTGCCAACTTTTGGGCGCATTTCGTGGATAACCACTTTCACGCCCATATGCGCGGCCTGCCAGGCGGCTTCTGAACCGGCCATGCCGCCGCCAACGATGTGAAGAATATCTGTCATGGGGCGGATGTAGGGCAATCATGTCTGCCGCGCAACGGCTGGCGGGACGGTCGGTGCGCGACAATGAGGTACGTGAAGGTCGGCGATCGTTATACCAAGCCTGCGTGAGACATGCGTGGCAGCTTTCAGAGGCCAACACTGTTGTGCGGCATCTGCGTTGCCTATTGCGTCCAGTTCGGCGGACGTTTGGTTATGAAGGCGTCAATTCCTTCGCGCGTATCTCGGTCCAGCATGTTCTCGACCATGACATCACCGGTATAGCTGTAGGCTTCGGCGACGGGCAGTTGCAGTTGCGTGTAAAACGCTTCCTTGCCGACTTTGACGGCCGAGGCCAGTTTCGATGCGATCTGGTCGGCCAATGCTTGGGTGTCTTCGGCCAAAGTGTCATGCGGCACGGCTCGGTTGATCAGACCAAGCTCTTCGGCGCGGCCCGATTCGATGAAATCGCCTGTCGTCAGCATTTCAAACGCCTTTTTGCGCGGGATATTGCGGCTGAGCGCAACCATGGGCGTCGAGCAGAACAGGCCGATATTCACGCCGTTTACGCCAAATCGGGTACCGTGCGCGGCGATGGCAAGGTCGCACGTCGCGACCAGCTGGCAGCCTGCGGCAGTTGCGATGCCGTGTACTTGCGCGATCACGGGCTGGGGCAGGGATTGAACCCGGGCCATCATCGCGGCGCAGCGGTCAAAGAGGTCCTTGAAATAGGCGCGCCCGCCGTCTTCCGCCTGTCGCCCCGCCGTCATTTGTTTCAGATCGTGGCCCGCGCAAAAGGCCTTGCCCGCGCCGGACAGAATGACAGCCCGCACGCTGCGGTCATTGGCGATGTCCTCCAGCGCGCCGTGCAGGGCTGCGATCATTTCGTCTGACAGTGCATTGAGGCGCTCGGGCGCGTTCATGCGCAGGCGCGCCACGCCATGCGTGACTTCACGTTCCAGAATTGCCATCTTGCCCTCCCACTGGTTTGGGGCACATCCTAAAGAACAGTAGCGGAGAGGAAAAGCATGACCGTGGTAATGAATGCGGCTGACATGAACGCGTTTTTGGGCAAAGTGTTTCTGGAAGTCGCAAATGAATACAATGTCGAAGAGGTAACGGAAGCAACTGTCACGCTTCGCCTGATTGTACAGGATCGGCATTTGCGGCCGGGTGGTACGATTTCAGGGCCCGCGATGTTCGGTCTTGCCGACGTGACGGCCTACATGGTGACGCTTGCCCATATCGGTCCGCGGGCGTTGGCTGTGACCACGAACTGCTCGATTGATTTCATGCGCAAACCGGCCGCAGGCGTTGATTTGATTGGTCACGGGCGGTTGCTCAAGTTAGGCAAGGCGCTGTCGGTTTCTGATGTGATGATCTATTCGGAAGGCGTGGACAAACCTGTTGCGCGGGCCAGCCTGACATATTCCATTCCCCCGGTGGGCGTCGACCTGCCTGATGCGTAGGGGTCAGATGCAAAACTAAAAAAGCGGCCGGAACAAGTCCGGCCGTTAGTCAGGATTCTGGCAGATGCCACGGGGAAGTTACGCCCGCCAGAACACGCGCCGCGACTCGATAAAAGCCTCGGTGGGTGTCAGGCCCACATCGCGCAACTGATGCGGGGATAGTGTGCGCAGCGTCAGACGCGTGCGCCGGCGAGTGGCCCATTTCGACAACACCACAGCGACGCGCAATGCCAGAATCGATGCGGCCGGAATGCTGTTCTGAGCATTGAGATAAGCCAAGTGCGAGGCGGGGGCGTGTGCATGGTGTGTCATGGGACTCTCCTGAATTGTATTGACACAATTTGGCAATATAGCCATAAAAATAATGATACAAAGCGCAGTCTGATTTCGCTATGGGAATATTGTAATGGATACAATTTGGCGGCCCGAGATCCTGAATGGGCAGGGCCCCAAGTACAAGGCCGTCATGCAGGCCATTCGTGACAGCATCGCGACAAACCGGTTGCAAGCGGGTGACAAGTTGCCTCCGGTCCGCGATCTGGCGTGGAAACTGGGTATTACACCGGGCACCGTGGCGCGCGCTTATACACTTATGACGGATGACGGCACATTAGTGGCTGAGGTTGGGCGCGGCACATTCGTGGCGAAGCCGAAAACGCACGCCCCTCTGACGGGCGAATTGCCGATCGAGATTGACGTGGCACCGCATCGGGCGGAAGTCCATGCGTATCAGGTCAATCTGTTTTCGCCGCATCTGCCCGAAACGGGACAGGCCGCGCTCATACGGTCCTTGCTGGCGCAGGTGGCGCAGGATCCGCCATCGGGCCTGATGCACTATCCCAGTCGCAATGGAAGCAGAGCCGCCCGCGCCGCCGCTGTGGAATGGTTGTCGTCGGCCCCTCTTGGATCGGTGGGCGCGGAAGACGTCGTGCTGGCCCATGGTGGACAGAATGCGATCATGCTGATCTTGCAGGCCCTGTTGCGCGGGCGGCGGCCCGCCGTCCTGATCGAAGAGCTTGCCTATCCCGGTTTTCGCCGCGCGGCCGAAATGCTGAGGGCCGAAATCGTGCCCGTCGCCATGGACAAAGATGGCATCATTCCCGAAGCTCTTGCTGCCGCCGCCAAGGCGCATGATGCGCAAGTGCTGTGTACGTCGCCAGAGGTCCACAACCCAACGTGCGGGTTCACGCCACTGGAGCGCCGCAAGGACTTGGCTGAAGTGGCCCGACGCCACGATTTGCAAATTCTTGAGGATGATTGCTACCGATTGGGTGCGGCACAAGCCCCCAGCTACCGCATGCTTATACCAGAGCGGAGCTGGTACGTGTCGTCGCTGTCGAAATCCATCACTCCGGCGCTGCGGTTCGGCATTGCGGTCGCGCCACCGGGGCAGGCCTCTGCGTTGCGACGGATGGCGGAATACTCCTTTTTCGGGCTTGCGACGCCGATGACGGACCTTTGTGCAAAGCTGCTGGTTGATCCGCGGTTGCCCGAGATCAGCGCGCACGCAAGGGACCGGATCGGCCTTTATGTCCAGCGGGCCGTCAACATTCTGGGCGGGTATGATCTGGAATGGCGAGCAGATGTTCCGTTTCTATGGTTGCGCTTGCCGCAAGGCTGGCGGGCAGGGGCCTTTGTGCAAGCCGCCGAGGCACAAGGTGTGCGCATACGCCCCGCCGAGGAATATGCCAGCCGCGACGCGCGCGTGCGCCACGCAGTACGTTTTGCCATAAACGCTGCTGTCAGTCTGAGCAGCTTTGAAAATGCCATCATGCGCCTGCGCGATTTGCTGGACAATCCGCCCGAAGAGATTGGTGTTTGATGGGGTATTATGATACCTTAATTGTAAGTATATGAATTTACTATTTTAAAAGTCACATACCGCCATTGACCGGACCAAGGGCTGCTGTATAACCGCGCAATCCGAAACACCACCCTTCAGGGACGTGACCTTATGAAAACCTTTACCGCAACACCTGCGGACATCGACAAGAAATGGATCATCATTGACGCCGAAGGCGTCGTGCTGGGCCGTCTTGCATCGATCGTCGCCATGCGCCTGCGTGGCAAACACAAACCGTCTTTCACGCCGCATATGGACTGTGGTGACAATGTCATCATCGTGAACGCCGACAAAGTGCAACTGACCGGCAACAAGCGTCAGGAACATCATTACTGGCACACGGGCCACCCCGGCGGCATCAAATCGCGCACCAAGGAAGAGATCCTTGAAGGCAAGCACCCCGAGCGCGTCGTGACCCTGGCCGTCAAGCGCATGTTGCCCGGCAACCGCCTGAGCCGTCAGATCATGACCAACCTGCGTGTCTATGCAGGCGCCGACCACCCCCACGAGGCGCAAAACCCCGAAGTTCTGGATGTTGCATCCATGAACCCGAAAAACACGCGGAGCGCATGAGCATGTCTGACGAAATCAACACACTCGAAGACCTCCAGGCAGT
>CAYGQZ010000017.1:8411-29167 GCA_964352055.1 uncultured Rhodobacterales bacterium | reverse complement strand
TGCCTTGCGCAAAGCTGGCAGGATCAAGGGGCACCCGACCGGTTTACGCTAGCGGAACTGGGTCCCGGCCGCGGCACGCTCATGGCAGACATCTTGCGCGCCACCCGCCGCGTGCCCGGTTTTCACCAAGCCGCACAAATTGCCCTCGTTGAGGCGTCCCCGGTGCTGCAAAAGGCTCAGGCGACCACGTTGGCCGCATACAAACCCGATTGGCTGCCCAGCGTTGACGACTTGCCCCATCAACCGCTGTGGCTGGTGGCCAACGAGTTCTTTGATGCACTGCCTATCCGCCAATTTCAACGAGACGGGTCCGCTTGGCGCGAGCGCTGCATCGGCGTGACGGATGGCGCACTCGGCTTTGGCCTTGGCGCCCCCGCATTCCGCGCCGACCTCGACGACCGTTTGAACGACACGCAGGACGGCGACCTTGTCGAAACCTGTCCCTCTGCCCGTGCCATCCTGAGCACGATCGGCGGCCGCATCGCCAATCAAGGGGGCGCAGCCCTGATCATCGATTACGGCGACTGGCGCAGTCAGGGCGACACCTTGCAAGCGGTCCAAAACCATCAAAGCGTCGATCCTCTGCTCAAACCCGGCGCTGCGGATGTGACCGCTCATATCGATTTCGAGGCGCTGATCGCGGCCAGCAGACCCGCAGCGCATTCGCGCGTCACGCCACAAGGCGTCTTTCTGGAACGGCTCGGCATCACCACACGCGCGCAGCAACTTGCCCAGAAACTTGACGGCGCCGCCCTCCAAAACCACATCGCGGCACATCGACGGTTGACGCATCCTGAAGAAATGGGAAACCTGTTCAAAGTGCTGGGCCTCTTCCCCGCGACATCTGCGCCACCGCCAGGGCTGACGAAATGACACTTGAAATCCTCACTGCAGATGCACTCGCCCCGGTCCGCCATGGTTTTTTTACCCGCGCCGGCGGTGCGTCATCGGGTGTGTTTTCCGGGCTGAACTGTGGCACTGGCAGCTCTGACCAAACCGAGATCGTCGAGATCAACCGGGCGCGTGTTGCCGATGCGATGGGCGTTCAGGCAACTCACTTGATCGGTGTCCATCAAGTCCATTCGGCCGTGGCGGTGCAAGTCACTGGCCCGAGTGATGGCAAACCCCAGGCAGACGGGCTTGTCACATGCACACCTGGCATCGCCCTGTCGATCCTGACCGCTGATTGCCAGCCCGTTCTGATGGCAGATGCACAATCCGGGGTCATCGGTGCGGCCCATGCTGGTTGGAAAGGGGCGCAAGCCGGAATTCTGGAGGCCACCATAGATGCGATGGTTGCGCAAGGCGCCAAACGGAACCAGATCCACGCCGTTATTGGCCCCACAATCAGCCAACGCGCGTATGAGGTCGGCCCCGAGTTCTTCGACGCCTTCATGGAAGAAGATGTGGAAAACGCGCGATTCTTCGCGGGGGGCGACGGAGACCGCATGCACTTTGACTTGCCCGGTTACGGCCTCGCACGTTTGCGCGCGACAGGAATTGCAGGTGCCGAGTGGACCCGGCATTGCACGTATTTTGACGCAGTTCGTTTCTTTTCCTACCGGAGATCTGTCCATGATAAAGCACCCGATTACGGACGACTGATCTCGACGATCGCGCTCTGATGTCACCGCTTGCCATGCGCCTGGTGTAATGAAAGCACACGACCACGTTTAACGGACGCCAGGAATGACTATCCTTAAACGGTTCTCGTGAGCAGAATATGTTGCGACGCGTTACGGGCGATAGAAAATTCGTACGAATTTTCTCTGCCACCGTCCCGAACAGTTCAGTACGGCTGACTGCGACAGTTCATACAAAAATCCGCTTGATCCGAGACCTCTAAGCCTTTTTGCGCAAACGCTCTTCAAGAACCTCGAAGGGCAAGCCGGGCGCATCTTTGGCCTGCCGGATGACCAGCGAAGTTTTGACCGAGGCAACATTGGCGGTGGTCAGCAATTCCCCGGTCAGGAAACTCTGAAAGCTGGACAGGTCCGGCGCCACACATTTGAGAATGAAATCCACTTCGCCGTTCAGCATGTGGCACTCACGCACCAAAGGCCATGCGCGGCAACGGTTCTCGAAGGCACTCAGATCCGCTTCAGCCTGGCTCGCCAACCCGACATTGGCAAAGACCTGAACCTCAAAACCCAACTCATGGGCGTCCACATCCGCGTGGTAGCCTTTGATGTACCCGCTTTCCTCCAGCGTGCGCACACGGCGCAGGCAGGGCGGCGCGGAAATGCCGACCCGCTTGGCCAATTCCACATTTGTCATCCGGCCATCAGACTGAAGTTCTGCGAGAATCTTGCGATCAATAGGATCGAGTCGCGTGCTTGCCATAAGCGCCCCCTGAATTTGCGGTTGTTATAGCAGCCCGCGTCGTATGCGCAATAATATTTCGCACCAGCGCAATATTTGGAAATTCATCACGGAAAAAGCGTTGCAATCTGGTTGAAAAATCCTGGGCTTCAAACCTTGAGCGCCTGTGTCTATATCAGGCAAACTGAAAACACTTCGCCTGAGGGGTTACCATGGCCGAAACAAAGCGCACTAAGGTACTGATCATCGGCTCCGGCCCCGCCGGTTATACGGCAGGTGTTTATGCCAGCCGTGCGATGCTGAACCCGATCCTGGTCCAGGGTATTGAACCGGGAGGCCAGTTGACCACAACGACCGAAGTCGAGAACTGGCCCGGCGACACCGAGGTTCAGGGGCCCGACCTGATGATCCGGATGCAGGATCATGCCAAGGCCATGGGCTGCGAAATCATCGGTGACATCATCACTTCGGTCGATTTTTCAAATCGCCCCTTCGTTGCGCAATCGGACAGCGGGACGCAGTACATTGCGGATGCGATCATTCTGGCAACCGGAGCACGGGCCAAATGGTTGGGCTTGCCGTCCGAGGAAAAGTTCAAGGGGTTTGGCGTGTCGGCCTGCGCCACCTGTGATGGCTTCTTTTACCGCGGACAGGACATCGTCGTGATCGGCGGCGGCAACACGGCTGTCGAAGAGGCTCTGTTTTTGACCAATTTCGCGTCCAAGGTCACTCTGGTGCATCGCCGGGACGAACTGCGCGCAGAGAAAATCCTGATCGATCGGTTGATGAAGAATCCAAAGATCGAACCACTGTGGTTCCACGAACTGGTCGAGGTTTATGGTGGCGACAACCCGCTGGGTGTCGAGGGTGTCAAGGTCAAGCATACCAAAACTGGTGCGCTGACCGACATTGCCGCCAAGGGTGTCTTTGTGGCCATCGGCCATGCCCCCGCAAACGAACTGGTCAAAGACGTGCTCGAGACGCATATGGGTGGCTACGTTGTGACCAAACCCGACAGCACCGAAACATCAATCCCCGGTGTGTTCGCGGCTGGCGATCTGACCGATCACAAGTATCGGCAGGCGGTAACATCGGCCGGCATGGGCTGTATGGCAGCGCTGGAGGCGGAACGCTTCATTGCCGAGAATGACACCGCCGCCGAACCGGCCATCTCTGCCGTCGCGGAATAACACACTGGTTTTGCGCGACACGGGGGACGCGCAAAACACCTTGTCCCTTTCTCTGTTCCAAAAAATCCCGGGGGAGCCCGCAGGGCGGGGGCAGAGCCCCCTGTGACGCTGAAATCCTGACATCATCCTGTCTTCAAACTCCCCAGCATCCGAAGACAGGTTGACCGACCAGACATCTGCCGCCACGCTGCTGTTCCGGAACAACATGAATTGAGGAAAGTATGGCAAGCGTGCTATGGCGCGGCAGCTGGGCAGCGCGGGTGCGGATCGCATCCGGGCTTGTGCTCATGCTCTATGTCACGCTGCACTTGCTAAATATTGGGGCCGTCCTGATTTCTCCGGGTTTTGCCGACGCGTTTCAGGATGTGCGTCTTGCGGTGACGCGCAGTGCTCCGGGCGAGGCCGTGATGGGCATCGCACTTTTTTCGCACTTGTTTCTTGCGCTCTATAAAATAGCCATGCGCCGCTCACTGAGGATGCCTTGGGTCGACGGGATCCAGATCGCTTTTGGCATCACGATCCCGCTGATCCTGAGCAGCCACATCATCTATACCCACATCGCGTACCAAGCCATCGGGGTCGACACACGGTTGGGCTATCTGACAGCCCTGATCTGGGACACCACCGATGGGTGGCTGCAAGTGATCTTGATGGCAGTCACATGGATACACGGTGCCATCGGCCTGCACATGTGGCTCAGGATGACAAGGTGGTGGTCGCGCGCCATTCCATGGATGATCGGGATTGCGGTTCTGGTTCCAACCCTGGCTTTGCTGGGCTTTGTAACATCCGGGCGTGCCGTTCGGGACGTACTGGAAGATCCGGACACACGGGACATGGCGTTCGAAGCCTGGGGCTTTCCGGATCAGCAGGGCTTTGATTTTCTCCGCGAAGTGGACACCCGCGTTGATGGCATCATGTGGGGCATTCTTGCGATACTGCTCGCTTTCGTCCTGATACGCAGGATGGTTGCAGGCATCCGCAAACCGGTTCGGATCACCTATGTAAACGGCCCGACAGTGCGGGCCGCCCGGGGTCCCACTTTGCTGGAAACATCACGGATGGCCGGGGTTGATCACACGGCGTTGTGTGGCGGGCGGGGGCGATGCACGACCTGCCGGGTGATTGTAGAGGACGGTCTCGATGATCTGCCGACACCCTCGGCCGCCGAAAAGCGCGCATTGAATGCGGTCGGCGCCCCTTCAAACGCCCGGCTGGCATGTCAGGTGCGGCCACAAGGCCCGACAACAGTGTTTCGCGTGTTCAGCGAGGATGGCAAACGCGGGCGTGCCCACGCCAGTCAGGGCAAGGAAGCACGGCTGGCTGTCCTCTTTCTGGACATGCGCGGGTTTACAGCACGCACCGATGGCCAATTGCCCTATGATGTTGTCTTTCTTCTGAACCGTTTTTTTGACCAGATTGTTCCGCCTATTCTGGCGGCTCAAGGCACGGTCGACAAATACATGGGTGATGGGCTGATGGCCGTCTTTGAAACCAGGGATGATGTCAGTTCAGCGCGTGCCGCCCTCAAGGCGGTCGAAGGCATCGGTGCCGCGCTGGAGATATTCAATGACACGCTTGTGAAAGAAGGCAGCACGCCGGTTTCCATTGGCATTGGTCTGCATATTGGCACGGTTGTATTAGGTGAAATCGGTGCTGCAGGGCACGCACCGCGCACGCTGATTGGCGATACGGTCAACATTGCATCGCGACTGGAAAGTGAAACCAAGACGCATGGCGTACAAGCGCTTGTCTCGATCGATGTGCTGAAGGCGGCTGGTATCGAAACCGCAGAAGTCAGCCTTGTGTCGCTGGATTTGCGCGGGCGCGAAGCCCCGTTGCAAAGCTTGCGGCTGCCAAATGCAAGTGATGCGGGCATGCTTCAAGCGACGCCGACCTGAGCACCGAAGCGTTGCCAATCTGCCAGGAATAATTAACCACAAAGGTCAAAAACGTCGCAGATCGAAAGTTTGTTCTTTCATGAACATACTTTTTCTGACATGTGTTCACTCGTGAACGCAACCGAGTCTGTGATATGCCAAGCGACGGCACAAAACCGAACCCTGAATACGAAGACCAGCTCTTTCGTCTTCTGCGCCAGCTTGATCTGGCGCCGCAGGCGTCGCAGCGGTCCACGGCCGAAGCGTTGGGTGTGTCCCTGGGCCGTCTCAATGCGCTTTTGCGTGGTGCAAAAGACGCAGGATTCGTTGCGGTCAGCGAGCATGACGGACCCGATAAACGCCACCGTTATCATTATGCCCTGACAACCCGCGGTGCTGCCGAAAAAATTCGGCTGACTGACCAATTCTTAACCCGGAAATTCGCAGAGTACGACGCGCTCTTTTCCGAGCTCACCGGCACAACATCTGGATTCAATCCCCTGAACTATAGGACCAAAATGATGGAAAATAACCTCACACCGATCCCGGAGCTATATGTATCCTACGACAGCGCGCAAAAGCTGAAAATGGAAGCGGCTGATCTTGTCAGCTGGGACCTGACACCGCGCCAGATCTGTGACCTTGAACTGCTGATGAACGGCGGCTTCAACCCGCTCAAGGGGTTCCTGTCCGAAGCGGATTACAATGGCGTCGTCAATGACATGCGCACCGCCGACGGTCACCTGTGGCCGATCCCGATCACGCTGGACGTGAACGAAAAGTTCGCGGGCGATCTGGAAATCGGCCAGGACATCGCCCTGCGCGACCAGGAAGGCGTGATCCTCGCCACCATGACTGTCACCGACCGCTGGACTCCGAACAAAGCGCTTGAAGCCGAAAAAGTGTTTGGTGCCGACGACAGCGCGCACCCTGCCGTAAACTACCTGCACAACACGGCTGGCGACATCTATCTGGGCGGTCCGGTGACCGGCATCCAGCAACCTGTCCACTACGACTTCCGCGGTCGTCGCGACACACCAAACGAATTGCGCGCCTATTTCCGCAAGATGGGCTGGCGCAAGGTTGTGGCCTTCCAGACCCGCAACCCGCTGCACCGCGCCCACCAGGAACTGACGTTCCGTGCCGCACGCGAAGCGCAGGCCAACCTGCTAATCCACCCCGTCGTTGGGTTGACCAAACCGGGCGACGTCGATCACTTCACGCGCGTACGCTGCTACGAAGCCGTCCTCGACCAGTACCCCCAAGCGACAACATCGATGTCCCTGCTGAACCTCGCCATGCGGATGGCAGGCCCCCGCGAAGCGGTGTGGCACGGTCTGATCCGCAAGAACCACGGCTGCACCCACTTCATCGTTGGTCGCGACCATGCGGGCCCCGGCAGCAACTCTGCTGGCGAAGATTTCTATGGCCCCTATGACGCGCAGGACCTGTTCCGCGAGCATCAGGAAGAAATGGGCATCGAAATGGTCGATTTCAAACACATGGTCTGGGTGCAGGAGCGTGCCCAATACGAAGCCATGGACGAAATCAAGGACAAGGACGACATCACCATCCTGAACATTTCGGGCACCGAACTGCGCCGCCGTCTGGCCGAAGGTCTGGAAATCCCCGAGTGGTTCTCCTTCCCGGAAGTTGTGACTGAACTGCGCCGCACCAGGCCGCCACGCGCCAAGCAAGGGTTTACCGTCTTCTTCACCGGTTTCTCCGGTTCGGGCAAATCCACAATCGCAAACGCCTTGATGGTCAAGCTGATGGAAATGGGCGGACGTCCGGTGACATTGCTGGACGGCGATATCGTGCGGAAAAACCTGTCGTCCGAACTTGGCTTCTCGAAAGAGCACCGCGACCTGAACATCCGTCGTATCGGCTATGTGGCGTCCGAGATCACCAAGAATGGCGGTATCGCCATCTGTGCACCGATCGCACCATATGCCACCACCCGCCGTGCGGTCCGTGAAGACATCGAAGCCCTTGGCGCCTTTGTCGAAGTGCACGTGGCCACAACCATCGAAGAGTGTGAGCGTCGCGACCGCAAGGGCCTGTACAAACTGGCGCGTGAAGGCAAGATCAAGGAGTTCACAGGTATTTCAGACCCCTATGATGTGCCAGAAAACCCCGAGTTGAGCGTCGAGACCGAGAATGTCGACGTCGACAACTGCGCGCACCAGGTTCTGCTGAAACTGGAATCGATGGGCCTGATCTAAGGCGCACGACCAACGGTAAGGCCGAGGTGTCCTCCGCCTTGCCGTCCATGCCGGATTGATAACCCAACACGTCACAAGCGCTGACAGTTCGTTCTGTACGCCGCTTCATGCAAAACCCGTAAGGCGCACCCATGGTGCGCCTTTTTTGCGATCCAAGACCTATGCCGCCCTAGTCATGCCAAGATCCGTGATGTGATCCATCGGCATCCACGCGTTCAAATCCGTGCGCCCCGAAATAATCGCGCAATCCTTGAATCATATCAGCAGTGCCGCGCGCACGCGCCATGCTGTCATGCCAACTCAAGGCAGCAGCAAGGGCCGGGACGGGCTGGCCCGCGAGGACTGCGGCAGACACGACGCGGCGCAGTCCGGGAATTGTTTTGCCCAAGTGATCCGCCATGGCTGGCGACAGGATCATGTGGCCGTGTGGCAGGACATCTCGGAACGCCTCTGCGAACGTATCAAGCAATGCGGACCTAATGATGCACCCCGCCCGCCAGATTTCAGCAATCCGGGCCATATCGAGCGACCATTCAAATTCCGCAGATGCTGCGGTCATCACACGAAAACCCTGCGCGTGCGCCAGAATGCGGCCCGCCAACATGGCATCGGCGAGATCACCTTGCGCAGGGGGAATGACGCTTTGCGTACCGATCTCCAGAATGTCGCTTGCCGCCACCCGGGTCGATTTTTCCGAAGACCAGCCTCTTGCGCCAACCGCCGCCTCGATGGTTGAGGCGGATTGACCCAGCTTCAGCGCCTCGATCAAGGTCCAGCGCCCGGTTCCCTTTTGGCCGGCCTGATCAAGAATGACATCGATCATGGGTCGGCCCGTTTGCCTGTCGACCGCACGCAGAACCTCGGCGGCACTCTCGATCAAATAGGAATGGAGCGGGCCATCGTTCCACCGGGCAAACATCGCTCCGATGTCGGGCGCAGACAGCCCCGCCATATCACGCTGGATGCCATAGACCTCGGCAATCATTTGCATATCGGCATATTCGATGCCGTTGTGAACGGTCTTCACAAAATGCCCCGCCCCGTCCGGGCCCAGATGGGCAACGCAAGGATCGCCCTCAAAATCAGCCGCGATGGCTTCGGCCATAGGCTTGAACTGGGCCCAGGAATAATCCGTACCGCCCACCATCATGGATGGGCCATGCCGCGCGCCCTCGGCCCCGCCCGAGACGCCCATGCCGACGAAATGAATGCCCGTGCCGTCGAGCGCCTGTGTTCTCTGGCGTGTCGCGTTGAAATCCGCATTGCCTCCGTCAATGATCGTATCGCCATCGCCCAGCAAGGGCGTGATCGTCGCGATCATGTCATCCATCGGGGCGCCGGACGGGATCATGAAGAGTATGGTACGCGGCACTTTGAGAGATGCCACAAAGGCCTCTAGGTCTTCGTGCCCGCTCAGATTGCCCTTGAGGTCGGCGCTTTTTTGCAAAAAGTCTACGATCCAGTCTGGTTCGCGGTTGGAAACGGCAACATCAAATCCCTTTTCAGCCAGATTGAGCGCCAACGCGCTGCCCATCGTGCCAAGGCCATAGACCCCAATATCTGACTGTGTCATCCGTATTCCTTGTGCCGCCCATGTCGTCCCTTTCCAAACATATGGTCCGGGGGGCAGCGCACAAGCCTATAGCGTTTCGAGTAAAACCTGAATCACTTGTTCGCTGCCTCTTCCTTCGGTCGAACGCGAAAAGTGATAAGCAATTTCTCAAGTTAAACTCGAAAAGCTTTAACGGATGTCTTTGGGGCGCAAACCGGGCGGGCCATTGCCCGCCGCCTCGGCGGCTTTGATCAGACTGTGCATGCGGGTGTTGAGCGGTGCCTGACGGCCATACCGCGCCGCGAGCGACAGGATTGTGCCTTGCAACGCGTCGACTTCAGTGCGCCTGCCCTGTTTCAGATCATCCCACATCGAAGACCGCGCCTGCGCATCCACGGTCAGCATCGGGGCGGCGATGACCCGAAACAGGGGCGTCGGCAGGCGCAGGATATGCGGGATCAGGGCGGGATGGGCCGCCGTGACCTTGGCGGGTGTGATGCCCGCAGCCTTGAGGACACGCAAAGCCTCGGTCATCTGATCGGCCATCAGGCGGCGCCAGGCGCGGCTTTGCAACTGCTCCAGCAATGGCAGATCGGAGAGCGCGTTCGCGGCATTGCCCAGATTGATCAGCAGCTTGCCCCATTGCACGGCTTCGATATCCGGATGGGTTTTCCAGACAAGGTGCGGGACACTGAGATCAGGCAGAGGTCCGGCCTCGACCAGAATGTTGCCTGATGTGCCCCGGTGATATGCGGCAGGTCCAAGCGGCACCACATTGAAGGGCACCATCGCCGCCCGCACGTCGGCTTGGGGCAAGGCCGCGCGCAATGAGGCCGCATTTGCGACGCCATTTTGCAGACTGATCACCTGGGCGGTGGGCGCATGTGTGGCGATCTGTTCCGCCATCGCGGCCGAGTCACCGGATTTGACGCAAACCAGAACAAGATCAGCGCCATCGAGCGCCACTGCCGCGTCTTGCGTGATCGACGGGTCAGACAGGTGCAGATCCAGACCGTCGTAGTCGGTCAACCGCAGCCCATCCTGTGCCACGGCGTTGATGACCCTCGCGCGCGCCAGAAACCGAACATCGTGGCCCGCCGCCGCCAGTACGCCGCCGACAAAGCAGCCGATGCTGCCTGCGCCAGCGACGCAAATGCGGCAAACAGGGCCGCTGTCAGCCACCAAGGCACCAGCGCATGATCGCCTTTTGCGCATGCAGGCGATTTTCGGCCTCGTCAAAGATGACCGAATGCGGGCCGTCCATGACTTCGGACGTCGCCTCGTCATCGCGGTGGGCGGGCAGGCAATGCATGAACAGGCTCTCTTCCTTGGCTTTGCTCATCAAGGCTGCGTTGACCTGGTACCCGCGCAATTGGTTGTGCCGCCGCTCGCGCGCCGATTGCGGATCGTGCATCGACACCCATGTGTCGGCAACCACCAGATCCGCGCCCTCCACCGCGATGTTCGGATTGCGTTCGGTGGTGTAGAGGCCCCTGAGCGCGGGTTCAGGATCAAGAGGCTCGGGGCCGGTGAACACCAGTTCAAAGTCGAATTGCCTGGCGGCATGTGCAAAGCTGGCAAAGACGTTGTTGCCGTCGCCGCACCATACCACTTTCTTGCCCTTGATGGGGCCGCGATGTTCCTCGAATGTCATGACATCGGCCATGATCTGGCAAGGATGCGTCCGGTTGGTGAGCCCGTTGATGACCGGCACGGTGGCGTATTCCGCCATTTCGAGCAGCGTCGCCTCTTCAAAGGTCCGGATCATGATCAGATCAACGTATCGGCTGAGCACGCGGGCGGTGTCAGCGATGGTCTCGCCATGGCCCAGCTGCATGTCGCTCCCCGACAGCAACATGGTCTGTCCGCCCAACTGCCGGACACCCACGTCAAAGGAGACGCGTGTCCGGGTTGAGGGCTTTTCAAAGATCAGCGCGACCATATGGCCTGCCAGCGGCTGGTCGTCGTCCGGTGTCCCTCTGGGCCGCCCCGCGCGTGCCGTTTTCATGGCATGGGCATTGTCGATGATCTGCCGCAGATCATCCTGAGGCGTGGTGTGTATGTCGAGAAAATGCGTCATGGGTCTACTCTTGTTCGGAGAGAGTTGGGGGCTGTCTGCCCCCAAACCCCCGAGGATATTTGGCGCCGGAAGAAATCATGCTGCGAGTTGGGTGGCCGCCTTGTCCAGACGGGAAATGGCGTCACTGATCTCATCATCGTTTATCGTCAGCGGCGGCAACAGCCGGATCGTGTTGTCGGCGGCAGGCACAGTAATCACACAGTGATCATAGCCTGCCTTGACCACATCGAGATTTGTGGCCTTGCATTTTATCCCGATCATCAACCCGGAGCCGCGCACGGAGTCAAAGACATCCGGATGGGCCGCCACAAGTCCTTCGAGCTTCTGGCGGAAGAGGCCCGCCTTGCGATTGACCTCGGCCAGAAACGCCGGATCGCTGATGATGTCCATCACCGCGCAGCCAACCGCGCAACCCAGCGGGTTGCCACCATAGGTCGAGCCATGTGTGCCCGCCGTCATGCCACTTGCCGCGTTTTCCGTCGCCAGAACTGCCCCAAGCGGAAAGCCACCGCCAATGCCCTTCGCCACCATCATGATGTCAGGCTCGATTCCGGCCCATTCATGGGCAAAAAGCTTGCCCGTCCGGCCCACACCGCATTGCACCTCATCGAGGATCAGCAAGAGCCCGCGTTCATCACAAAGATCGCGCAGCCCTTTGAGACAGGCATCGGGCAGTGGGCGAATACCGCCTTCGCCCTGCACAGGTTCGACCAGAATTGCCGCCGTTTGATCGGTGATCGCGGGTGCGATTGCATCATGATCGCCAAATTCGAGATGGGTGAAGCCGGGCAGCAAGGGGCCGAACCCCTTTGTCATTTTCTCGGACCCTGCCGCGGCGATCCCGGCAGAAGACCGGCCATGGAAACTGCCTGAGAAGGTGATGATTTCGACCTTTTCGGGCTGACCTTTTTCATACCAGTATTTGCGCGCCATCTTGACCGCCAGTTCGCAGCTTTCTGTGCCCGAATTGGTGAAAAAGACGGTGTCGGCAAAGGTCGCCTCGACCAGCTTGTCCGCGAGTGCCTGCTGTTGCGGGATGTTATAGAGGTTGGACGTGTGCCAGAGCGCGCCTGCCTGATCGGTCAGCGCTTTGGTCAGGGCCGGGTGCGCATGGCCCAGAGCGTTGACCGCGATCCCGGCCCCCAGATCCAGAAAACGTCGTCCGTCTGCCTCGGTCAGCCAGGTGCCTTCACCTTTGACAAAGGTCAGAGGGGCGCGGGAGTAGGTGGGCAGAACAGAAGAGATCATCTGGATCATCCTTGGAAAGAGGCCAAACACGGCATGCGGACGTTGGTGCATGAGCCACGCGGCAGGGTCAACAGTTTTGGAAGTTACGTGTGCGTCAGGCGCACACAAGTTGGGTGCGCGCGCGGCGCACAACAGATCGTCGCAGCCGTCAGCTGCGGTGCACGCGTCGTCGAAGGGGCGTCGTTGCGATCATGTGCGACGGCGTAAAGGATCCCGTCCGCCAATGCCAGACATTTTTTCTTGCCCTTGCCAGCAGGCAGGCGCAGGACTGCGTCGATGTACATTGCCAAAGATCACAACCCGGCCCTTGCCGCTGCGCTGATCGCGTTTGCGGCCGCCTTCGTCGCGGCGACAACCTTATTTGCGAAAGCGCTTGGAAGCGATCAGTTCGGGCCGGTCATGCATCCGGTCCAGATCGTTTTTGGCCGGTTCCTGTTTGCCTTTGTCACATTTTCGCTGGCCGTCGCAATTCTGCGGCCCCGGTTGCAAAAGCCGCATCTGGGTTTGCACCTGGCACGGACTCTCAGCGGCTGGGCCGGTCTGGTGCTGATGTTTGCCTCTGTTGCTTACATTCCGCTTGCGGACGCCACTGCGATATCCTTTCTGAACCCTGTCTTTGGCATGATTTTTGCGATCCCTCTTCTCGGGGAACGTGTCGGAAAATGGCGATGGTCGGCGGCCGCGATTGCCTTGGTCGGCGCTTTGATTCTGCTGCGTCCTACGCCGGACAGCTTCCAGCCTGCCGCATTGCTGGCGCTTGGTGCGGCACTGATCCTCGGCTTTGAGTTGAACATCATCAAAAAGCTGACGCAGCGCGAAAATCCGTTTTCGATCCTGTTTGTCAACAACGCAATCGGGCTCGGCATTGGCGGGCTGGCGGTTTTATGGGTCTGGGCCCCGCCGACACTGGCGCAGTGGGGGCTGATGGCGGCGATCGGCTGTGCCATGGCTGTTGCCCAGACCTGTTTTGTGAATGCAATGGCCCGGGCGGACGCCAGCTTTGTTGCCCCGTTCAGCTATGCCACACTCATCTTTGCCGCCTTTTACGACGTCGTGTTTTACGATGTCGTGCCGGATCACATCACCATTACGGGTGCAAGCATCATTATTGCCGGGGCGTTGTTGCTGGCCTGGCGCGAAGGACGCCGCGGGTTAACAGTCTCCGACGAACATGTCTTGTAACTTCGGCGTTCCCTATTAGTATAGGGCGCTGACCCTAGACCAGAACCAGAGCGGCCCCGCGAGCGGCCGCTTTTTAGCTCAGAAAGCCTCTCATGTCCTGGACAGACGACCGCGTAGAATTGTTGAAGAAGATGTGGGGCGAAGGCCAGTCCGCAAGCCAGATCGCCAAGGAACTGGGCGGCGTGACCCGCAATGCAGTCATCGGCAAAGTCCACCGGCTGGGCCTGTCGAACCGGGCCGGCAGCAATGGTGCGACGGCCGCCAAGACCGAGGCCAAGTCAAAGCCTGCGGCCCCCAAGCCCAAGGCCGCCGCCCCCAAGGCCAAGGTCGAACCCAAGACTGAACCGGCAATCAAGCCGGTGCCACCTTCGGAGAACAAATCGAACCTGCCTGCGCGCAAGCAGATCATTCCTGCGGGCCAGCCATTGCCGCCCCAACCATCAGCCAATGAAATCAGCCCCGAAGCCCTTGCCAAGGTCAACGAAGTTGAAAAAAAGGCCAAGAAAATCGGTCTGATGGAGTTGACGGAGCGCACCTGCAAGTGGCCTGTGGGTGATCCTGCCACGGAAAATTTCTGGTTCTGCGGTCTGCCTGTTCAGCAGGGCAAGCCCTATTGCGAAGCGCATGTGGGTGTCGCATTCCAGCCAATGTCATCGCGCAGGGATCGCCGCCGCTGATCCAATGGTGGCTGCGCCACTCTAGATTTGTTGGGGGGCTTTGCCCCCGGCGCTTGCGCGCCTCCCCCAGGATATTTTTGGCCAAGAGAAGCAGGGTGTTTTGCAAAAGCCCTCTGCTGCCTGTGTCGTCTGGTCTTGCTCGGACGGTCTTGCGCGGCCGGACAAGAGTAACCGAACTTCGAAAAGCCAAAGTGCGGTCTCCAAGACGGCAGGATCCACCCGTATTGTGATCGTGCCAGAGGTTGAGCGGTATACAAGTCACGGTGATGGCGGCGATGCCGGAGGGCGGCAACAGTGGCGGGGTGATCAGGGCCTGCGCAAAAACTGTGCATAAGACACGGCCGATGCTGCGCCCTTGATCCGGGCCCCGCCGGAGCCGCAATAGATGGCCGGGACTTCAAAGCGGGCCAGTTTGGTTTGCCCGAACAGCTTGCACGTTTCGGCGCCAGTCAATCCGTATCGGGTTCCTCGCGTGAAACCTTGCCATAATACTTGGCCAGGTTTCGCCGCCTTGCATGCGCCGAACGTAACGCGGTTTCTTCACGATCAGCCCTGACAGTTGACGCGCGCATGATTGCACATTTGGGTCTGCGCGCTGCGGGTCGGTCAAAGAGGTCTGAAACAAAGCGCCACGCAGCTGTGAGTTGTCTGTTCTTCTGTCCCGTGACAGGAAGACAAACGACCACGTAGGAAAGACGACGACATGAAAGCCCTGCCACCCTCGCCGCCCCGTGCTGCCGATGTCCTGGCCGCCCGCCTCTATGACGAAGGCTGCAGGTTGGCCTTTGGCATGCCCGGAGGCGAGGTGTTGACCCTTGTGGATGCGCTGGAACGGGCGGGCATTCGCTTTGTTCTGTGCAAACACGAAAATGCCGCGGCCTTCATGGCGGAAGGCGCCTGGCACCGGACCGGCGCGCCCGGTATTCTGGTCGCAACGGTTGGGCCCGGGGCACTGAACGGCGTGAATGCGGTGGCCAATGCCCATCAGGACCGTGTGCCCATGATCGTGCTTTCGGGCTGCGTGGATGCGGACGAGGTGCAAACCTACACCCATCAGGTCCTGGATCAGACGCGGGTCTTTGCGCCGATCACAAAGGCCACATTCACGCTCAATACAGGTGCAGCCCATGTGATCGCCGACAAGGCCATTGCCATCGCCACCGAAGGGCGACCCGGCCCCGTGCATATCGATGTGCCGATCACCGTTGCAAATACGCCGGTCGCACCGGACATTCCGGCCCGGCGCGCACCCGCCATGCCTGTGATCCCTGCCCCATCTGTTCTGGCCGACATGCGCGCCCATCTGGCAGACGCGAAGCGGCCCATTCTGATCGTCGGCGTGGATGCGTTGAACCAGCGGTTTGACACGCACTTGTCCAATATGTCCGATCAGCTGCGCGCATTTGTCGAGGCCTTTGGCGTGCCTGTCATCACCACGTACAAAGCCAAGGGCCTTTTGCCGGAGGATCATGCCATGGCGCTTGGCGGCGCGGGCCTTTCGCCCAAGGCGGATGCCATCCTGTTGCCTTTGGTTCAGCATGCGGATCTGATTATTGGTCTGGGCTATGACCCGATTGAGATGCGGACCGGCTGGCGCGACTTTTACTTTCCGGGCATTCAGACGATGATCGATATCACGGCCGAGCCAAACCACCACTACATGCATCAGGCGACCATCAACGTGATTGGCGACTGCGCGGCCACATTGGCGGCAATGTCCGACGGTGTACCACCCAGAGAAACATGGACGGACGGCGCGGTCGAGGCCGCCAAGACTGCCCTCGCCGCCGCATTTCCGCGCGACGATACATGGGGGCCTGCCGCGGTGATCGACGTTTGCCGCAGTGCCCTGCCCCGCGACACGCTGGCCACGGCCGACAGTGGCGCGCACCGCATTTTGCTGAGCCAGATGTGGGAATGCTATGCGCCGCGCGGGCTGATGCAATCCTCGGCCCTGTGCACAATGGGCTGCGCCATTCCCCTTGCCATGGGTGCCCAGATCGTGGAACCGGATCGCACCGTTGTCAGCTTTTCCGGGGATGCCGGATTTCTGATGGTGGCGGGCGAGTTGTCCACCGCCGCAGAGCTGGGATTGAAGACAATCTTTGTCGTCTTTGTCGACGCGTCCCTGTCGCTGATCGAGTTGAAACAACGCCAGCGTCAGTTGACGAATGCCGGTGTGGACTTTGCCCGACACGATTTTGCAGCCATGGGGCGCGCCTTTGGGGGACAAGGCCACACCGTGACCAACCGGGAAGAGCTGCAAACAGCCCTGGACGCGGCACAATCGGCGCCGACGTTCACGGTCATCGCGGCCGTAATCGAACGCGGGGCCTATGACGGGCGCATCTGACGCCGGGCAGGATCACATCGACCAAGCGCATCGGGCTGGCCAACCGCCCCACAGAGCCGTAATGCACGGAGCGCATGCTTTGGATGCGCGCCGCCCTTACGCAACGAGGGGCGATCTGGCCCAACGCTTTACGACTAGAGGAATACATGACCGATACGCCTATGGCTCTTGACGGCCTTTACGTTCTCGACCTCAGCCGCATTCTGGCGGGGCCCACGGCGACCCAGTTGCTGGGGGACCTTGGCGCGACGGTGATCAAGGTCGAAAACCCCAAGACCGGCGGCGATGACACGCGGGGCTGGGGCCCGAACTATGCGCAGGGGATCGATGGGACACCCACCGACCTCTCCGCCTATTTCATGGCGGCCAATCGCAACAAGCACTCCATTTCCGTCGATATCTCGACCGCTGAAGGGCAGGACATCGTGCGCCAGTTGGCCGCGCGGGCCGACGTGGTGATCGAGAACTACAAACCCGGCGGGCTTGAGAAATACGGGCTGGATCATGCGACCCTGTGCGCGGCCCATCCCGGCCTTGTCTATTGTTCGATCTCCGGGTTCGGGCAGACCGGTCCGAACCGCGAACAGCCCGGGTACGACCTGATGGCGCAAGGCTATGGAGGGATCATGTCGCTGACGGGCGCACCGGATGGGCCACCGATGAAAGTGGGGGTCGGGATCGCTGATGTGATGTGCGGCATGTATGCAACGATTGGTATTCTGGCGGCCTTGCGCCACCGCGATGCAACCGGCGAAGGTCAGCACATCGATCTGGCACTCGTCGATGCCCAGATGGCCTGGCTGATCAACGAAGGGTGCAATTTCCTGACCAGCGGCCAGGTGCCCAAGCGGCGTGGCAATGCCCATCCCAACATCGTGCCTTATGACGCATTTGCCGCCTGTGACGGGCACGTGCTGGTGGCTGTCGGCAATGATGCACAATTCGTGCGGTTCTGCGACGTCATCGGAGCATCGGAGCTAGGATCAGACCCCGCCTATGCCACGAACCTCAAACGGATCGAAAACCGTGAGCGCCTGACGGCGGCGCTTGGGCCTGTTCTCGCCGCTTTGACCAAGGATGACATTCTGGCCCGCTTGCGGGCGGCCAAAGTGCCCGGTGGACCCATCCAGAACGTCAAGGACGCCTTGTCTTCGGATCAGGCGCAGGCGCGTGGGACAGTGGTTTCCGTTCCGCGCCCCGATGTGGCCGGCGGTGCGGTGCAATTGCTTGCGAATCCTCTGAAGTTTTCGGCAACACCTGTCCGGTATCGCCGCCCGCCACCGCGGTTCGGACAGGACACCGCCGACATTCTTGCAACACTCCAACCACCTGGGCGTACCAACTCGGAAACATAGGTCACGCAATCTGGCAGGTTTCCGCCAAAAACCGTTATTTCCGCTCACAAAATGATCACGCGGTCCTGCGCCTGCTTCACTCTTGCGTGTGGCAGACGCGGAACCCATGTCACGCCAATAGAGATGCGTTAGACACAACTGGAATACGCACACCACGAGGTAAAGCGCCGATGATGCATGATATCTGCAACGCCCCCATAAGCCTGGATGAGCCGAAACTCGTTTCGGAATGGAACGGGATGATCCGCGCTTTTCTTGCGCACGGAACTGAAACTCCGACACATTTGGGAGCTGTGCTGGAAGGTGCGCCGCACTTTGCGATGGGCTATGCTGCCAAGGGCATTTTCTCGCTCATGATGGGGCGCAAGGAGCTGAACGGTGTGGCGCGCGACGCCGGGCAAGCGGCGGTGGCCGCGCTGGCGGCGTCTGGTGGCAGTACCCGCGAACGGCTCTGGGTGCGCGCGCTTGGGGAATGGCTGGATGGGCGTCCATCGGGAGCCATTGCCGCGATGGAGCGCGTGCTGGCCGATCACCCGACCGATACGCTCAGCGCCAAGGTCAGCCATGCGATCCGCTTTATCCTGGGCGATGGCGTCGGCATGCGCGCCTCGATTGAAAATGTGCTGGACGCCCATAAAGGTCACGCGCTGGAAGGTTATGTACTGGGCTGCCATGCCTTTACGCTTGAAGAAACCGGCGATTACAACGCGGCCGAGCGCACCGGGCGGCGCGGGCTTGAACTGGCGGGCGACGATGCCTGGGGGCTGCACGCGGTGGCGCATGTCTATGACATGACAGCGCGGCCCGAAAACGGGATCAGGCTGATCGAAAACAACTGTGCGGCCTGGGACCACTGCAACAACTTCCGCTATCACGTGTGGTGGCACAAGGCGCTGTTGCATCTGGATCGCGGCGAACTCGACATCGCGCTTGCGCTTTATGACCAGCAGATCCGTGCCGACAAGACGGACGACTACCGAGACATCGCGAATGCCACGTCTCTGCTGATGCGGCTCGAGCTTGAAGGACTGGCGGTCGGGGACCGCTGGACCGAACTGGCTGATTTCGCGCAAAGGCGCACTGACGACGGGTGCGTGGTCTTTGCGGACCTGCATTACATGCTGGCGCTGGCCGCGGCAGGGCGCAACGAGGCCATGGATCATATGACAAAGCGCTTTGCGAAGGATGCGATGCAGCAGGGTGAAATGCCCGCCCGTTTCGCGGATCCGGGCAAGGCAGCACTGAAAGGTCTCAACGCATTTGCCGAAGGCCGCTATGGCGACGCCTTTGCCAATATGGCGGCTGCGCGCCCGAATATGCAAAGCATCGGCGGCAGCCACGCCCAGCGCGACGTGTTTGAACGGATCACCATTGACGCAGGCTTGCGCGCCGGTCAGATCGACGCTGTTGAAACCATGCTGGACGACCGGATCGCCCGACGCGGTGGTGCCGTGGACCGCTTTGCCGCCAAACGCCTGCACACAATCGCCGATGCGCGGCGTATTCCCGCGCAATAACGCGCGGGCCATGACATGCGACAGAAAGAAGAATAGAGACCGGCCATGACTTACGCCGATCCGACACAAGCCTCAGCGTCCCTTCGGGCCTCCGCGCCGGTTGCAACTGCACGTGTGCGCGATATCCGTCTCGACTTCTTTCGCGGCATTGCAATGTTCATCATCCTGATTGCTCATACGCCCGGCAACTTTCTGACCTCCTGGATCCCGGCACGCTGGGGGTTTTCGGATGCGACCGAGATCTTTGTGTTCTGTTCAGGCATGGCCAGTGCCATCGCCTTTGGCCGCGCCTATGACATGGCTGGCTGGCGGATGGGCACAGCCCGTGTCGCCTTTCGGGTCTGGCAGGTCTACTGGGCGCATGTGGGCCTCTTCTTTGCCACGCTGGCGCTGGTATCATACCTCACCAGCCTCGAGATCGAAGGCACGACCAACTATGTGGGCCAACTGAACCTTTGGCGTTTTTATACAGATGTGGAAACAGGCACGGTCACCGACCTGATCGTGCGGTTCATGACACTGCGCTATGTGCCCAATTATTTCGACATTCTGCCGATGTACATGGTGGTCCTGGTGATGATGCCGGTGGTCATGGCCCTGTCGCGGATCAACCTCTGGCTCGTCTTCGGGTTTATGGCTGTGACCTGGGCCTTTGGGCAAACTGCGCTGGTGCAGGCGCTTGGGCTGCCGCATCTGGAATTGCCCGCGGACCCGTCTTCGGATCGGACGTGGTTTTTCAACCCGTTCGGCTGGCAGCTGATCTTTTTCACCGGCTTTGCCTTCATGCGCGGCTGGATACCCAAGCCTCCGGTGACACCCCTGCTGATCGGTATCGCACTGCTCATTGTGCTGGCCAATGTCCCGCTCAGCAATATTGGCGTGCGCGAACTGGGTTTTGACTGGGCGCGCGACTGGCGGCGCGAGTATGTGGCATGGATCACCAAGTCCGACTTCGGGCTGCTGCGCTATGTGCATTTCCTGGCATTGGCTTACCTGATGTGGGTGCTTGCCGGTGACAAGGGTGACCGTATCCGTCCGGGCGAAAGCGCCATCGGCCGCGTCTGGGGCTATATCCTGCAGATTATTCTCAAAGTGGGGCAGCAGTCACTTGCCGTCTTTGTGATGTCGATGTTCACAGCCCGTTTCATGGGATTTGCGATGGATGTGCTGGGACG
>CAYGQZ010000017.1:5364-8311 GCA_964352055.1 uncultured Rhodobacterales bacterium | reverse complement strand
GACAAATTCCCCGATGTGCCGGTGGACGACACACTCGGCTATTCCGGTCTGCGACTGCGGGCCGAGTTGCGCCAATCCGGCATTTTCGAGGAATACGCCGTCTTTCAGGGGGCCAGTTATTTCCGGGGCATCGGCACCGGCGACATCTATGGCCTATCCGCCCGCGGCCTTGCCCTGAATACCGGCGACCAGGTGGGCGAGGAGTTTCCCGATTTCATCGCCTTCTGGCTGGAACAGCCCGCGGCAGGCACGCGCAGAATCGTACTGCACGCCCTGCTCGACAGCCCAAGCTGCACAGGCGCCTACCGGTTCGAGATCACCCATGGCCAGCCACTGACCATGCAGGTCAAAGCCGAGATTTTTGCCCGTACCGACCTGACCCATGTGGGCATCGGCCCGCTCACCTCCATGTTCCTCTTTGATGACATGGACAGGCAACGCTTTGATGATTTCCGGCCTGCCGTGCATGACAATGACGGCCTGCTGATCCACAATGGCGGAGGCGAGGTGATCTGGCGGCCACTCGCCAACCCCGTGACGCTGCAGATCAGCGCCTTTGGCGACATCAACCCGCGCGGCTTTGGCCTGATGCAGCGGTCGCGCAGGTTCAACGATTTCAATGACCTCGAAGCGCTTTACCACCGCCGCCCCGGGCTTTGGGTCACGCCGGGCGAAGACTGGGGGCGCGGCAGTGTGCACCTGATCGAGATTCCGGCAGACCTTGAAATCTATGACAACATTGTCGCGTACTGGCGTCCTGCTGCGACCATCAGCGCAGGTACGTCGCACAAGATGAACTATCGCCTTGACTGGGGGCAGGATCCCGCTCCGCAGGATGGCATGCCTTTGCGCGTGCTCAACACGGCGGCAGGCGGTCGCCCCGAAGGTGGACGCATTTTTACCATCGATTTCGAGAATGCGGACCACGTTCCTGATGATCTGACCCGCATTGACCGCCTCGTGCGATCCAGCGCAGGCGAAGTTACCGAAGGCATCATTCAGCGCAACCCGCAAACGGGCGGGCCGCGCCTTGCCTTCACCTTCATGCCGGGTGAGGCCGAATGGGCCGAATTCCGCGCGCAATTGCGTCTTGATGGCGCGCCGCTCAGCGAAGTGTGGTTGTACCGGTGGACGAAATCTTAACGCCGATCGCTCATGCGGACATGCCTCCGCGCGCACCTCTCGCCATGCCAGAGCAGGATTTCGCGCGCGCGCCGTCGGTCACCCAGCCGGCGCTGACGCATCGCCATCCATTTTGGCGCGTTGCCGTGTTTGTGCCCGCTTTGATCGCCACGGCCCTGATGGTTTGGGGACTGCACGACCTCTTTGCCAATGGTGGCATGACGTGGCTGGAATATGTGCTGCTTGGCCTGATCGGTGCGACATTTGTCTGGGTCACGCTGGCCGTCTCCACTGCCATTGTCGGTCTGGCCGGGCGGCTGGACCATCCCGAGGCACCGAAAACAGGTCAGCCGCTCAGCGTGGCGCTATTGGTCCCGATCTATAACGAAGTGCCATGGGATGTCTTTGGCAATGCGGCGGCGATGCTGAACGATCTGGCCCGACAAAAGGGCGGGCACGACTATACCCTCTTTGTGCTGAGCGACACGCGGGACGATGCCATCGCCGATCAGGAATGGCAGGCCTTTGAAGCGCTGCGCGACGCGGCGCCCGGTGGCATGCACCTGCATTATCGCCGCCGTACGCAAAACACCGACAAGAAAGTCGGCAATCTGGTGGAATGGATCACCGGATGGGGTGCCGCCTATGAGGCGATGTTGGTGCTGGACGCCGACAGCTTGATGACCGGACGTGCCATTGCGCGCTTGTCCTCGGAACTGGCCGCCGACCCGCAAGCCGGCCTGATCCAGAGCTTTCCCCAGTTGATCGGGGCCGACACCGTCTTTGCCCGGATGCAGCAGTTTTCAAACGTCGCGTATGGCTGGCTGCTGGCCGAGGGGTTGGCGCACTGGTCTCGCGACGAAGGCAACTACTGGGGGCACAATGCCATCATTCGGACGCGGGCCTTTGCCTCTGCCGCGGGCCTGCCGCATCTGCGCGGACTGCTGGGACGCGATGACCTGATCCTGAGCCATGACTTCGTCGAGGCGTCCTTGCTGCGCCGCGCCGGTTGGCGGGTGCGGTTCCTGCCCCGTGTTACCGGCAGCTTTGAGGAAACACCCGGCACATTGATCGACTACGTGCTGCGCGATCAACGCTGGTGTCGGGGCAATCTGCAACACCTGCGACTGCTGACGACACGCGGCCTGCACCCGGTCAGCCGCTTTCACCTGTTCCAGGGGGCCGCAGCCTACCTGATGTCACCCGCCTGGTTCGTTCTGCTGGTGTTCTGGACCCTGCTGGGTCGCGATGCAAATACCAACGTCATCACCTATTTCAACGAAGCGAACCCGCTTTTCCCCAATTGGCCTCCTGCCATGACCCATCTGGACAGCGCGATCTTTCTGCTGGTGATGTACGCCATGCTGCTGACACCCAAGCTGGCCAGTGCCGCCATTATCGCGATCAATCGCAAGGCGGTGCGCCTGTTTGGTGGACGCTGGGCTTTTGCCAGCGCGGTTCTGTTTGAGGTTGCCCTGTCCGTGGCCTACGCCCCGATCATGATGATCCAGCAAACGCGGGCCGTATTGCGCAGCCTCATGGGCCGAGGACAGGGCTGGGTGCCGCAACAACGCAGCGCGCGCGCTTATCCGCTGCGCGTCCTGTTCAAGTTTCACTGGGTCGAGACAGTGATGGGGCTGTTGCTGTTGGCCGGGCTGATCGCCGGGCTTGTCTCCTGGTGGCTGTTTCCGATCATGGCCAGCCTCATTCTTGCGGTGCCCTTGTCGGCCCTGAGTGCTGCGAACCTGAGCGCACTGGCCCCATCGGTGCTGCGGCTCGACAACCCCTTGACGCTGCACGAGCCTGCCATTGTGGCCCGTGCCCG
>CAYGQZ010000017.1:0-5264 GCA_964352055.1 uncultured Rhodobacterales bacterium | reverse complement strand
TCAAAGACCCTGAGCCAGAAATACGCCTATTGCGAGGTCCTGGGTCCCAAAGGCCCGGTGCCTTGCGAAAACCTGATCCTGGGTTTTGTGCTGTTTGCACCGAACACAACCTATCCCCAGCACAGCCACAAAGACATCGAGGAAAGCTATATCTCGGTTTCCGGCGCGTGGTCGGAAAACAACGCGGCGGTGTTCGCACCCGGATCACTCATCCTGAACCGGTCAGGTGATGAGCACAGGATCACGACAGGTGACCGTGATCCCTGCCTGCTGGCCTATGCGTGGACCGGCCCGAAGGACCGGCTGACAAACCCTGACATGAAGCTGACAGGCAAGCGCAGGGTAAGCCCTGCGAAAGGGGCCGCGTAATCCGGGGGGTCTGCCGTTCAGGTCCCCCGAAGTGCAAATGATCGCGGGCCTGACGCGCGTTTTCAAAGAGCCACGCGCGTGGCCAGCCCCTTTTCTTCCGCAACCCGCGCCGCAACGGACGCAACGGCTAGGTCCTGCAGACCAACGCCGGTCCCGTCGAACACCGTGATTTCGTCGTCACTGCTGCGGCCCGCATGGGTGCCGTTGATGACATCGCCAATCGGCGTGATATCACCTTCGGCAATCAGGCCATCGGCAATGGCATGCTGCGCCTCGCCAATGGTTGTGGATTGCGCGATCTCGTCCGCAAAGACCGTAGCGCGGGCGAACAGGTTTTTGTCCACTTCCATCTTGCCCTTGGTGTCCGTGCCCATGCAGGCAATATGCGTGCCCGGTTTGATCCAGTCCGCCATCAACAGCGGCTCAAAAGCCGACGTGATGGTGATGATGACATCCGCCTGCGCGCCCAGTTCTTCTTGCGTAACCGCCTCAAAGGCCAGACCAAGCTCTTCGGCCACGGCGCCCAGTTTGGGCAACATGTCGGGATGCGGATTCCACGCCACAACCTTGTCAAAGTCCCGCTGCTCGGCGGCGGCACGCAACTGGAAAGTTGATTGATGGCCGGCACCCACCATACCCAAAACGCGTGCATCCTTGCGCGCCAGATGCGCAATCGACACCGATGAGGACGCCGCCGTGCGCACAGCCGTCAGATAGTTCCCGCCCACCAGCGCCTGCAACTGGCCGGTGTCCGGGTTGAACAGAAAGATCGTGGACTGGTGGTTGGTCAGCCCCTTTTCCATATTGCCGGGCCAGAACCCACCCGACTTCACGCCCAGCGCCTTGCCTGCCCGGTCAAAGCCCGATTTGAACCCGTAAAGCGCATCCGCATAACCAATCGCCTCGCGAATGACAGGGAAGTTATAGGCATCGCCCCGCGCCATTGCCCCGAACACCGCCTCGACGGCATCAAAGGCGTCGCTCCGGCTGACGACCTGGGCACATACCGCTTCACTGATGATAAGCAGCCCGGCGTTTTCGGATGTTTGCGATGAGGTCATGTGATCGTTCCTTCGTGTATTCCGTCAAAGGGGGGTGCGCCAGTGGAGCCCACTCGCACACCCCGAAGTGCCCATTTACAGGGGTTTGGTATTAGTAGGCCTTGCCGCGGGCAGAGACCGGCCAGATTGATTCAACCTTGCCGTTGCGCACGCCGACATACCAGTCGTGCACGTTGCAGGTCGGGTCGCAGTGACCGGGCACCAGCTTGAGCTTGTCATTGACCTTGAGAACCCCGTCCGGGTCGGCCACAACGCCATGCTCATCCGAGCATTTGACATATTCCACATCCGTGCGGCCATAGATCGTGGGCAAGCCGCTGTCGACCGACTGCGCCTTGAGGCCCGCGTCCACAATGGCCTTCTCGGCTTTGGCGTGGCTCATCACCGAGGTCAGGATAAACAGAGCGTTTTCCCATTCGCCTTGGTCAATGCGGTTGCCGTCCTTGTCGAGGATGCGACCGTAATCGGCGTCCATGAACGCATAAGATCCGCACTGCAATTCGTTGAACACGCCCGAGGCGCTCTCGAAATAATAGGACCCTGTGCCGCCGCCGCCGACGATATCGCTCTCGATCCCTTCGGCCTTGAGCATGTCGAGGGTGTCGGACACCTGCTGGATGGCGATAGAGGTCTTGGCCTTGCGGTCCTCGTAGGAGTCCATGTGCTGCATTGCGCCCTGATAGGCCTGGATGCCCGCATATTTCAGTCCGGGGGCCGCGTTGATGGCCTTGGCCAGATCGACAACCGGCTGACCGAATTGCACACCGCAGCGGCCCGCGCCCACGTCGATCTCGACCAGACACTCGATCTGGGTGCCGTGCTTGACAGCGGCGGCCGACAGGTTGGCCACGTTGTTGATGTCATCCACGCAACAGATGGTCCGCGCGCCCAGTTTGGGCATACGTGCAAGACGGTCGATCTTTTCGGGTTGGGTCACTTGATTGCTGACCAGCACGTCCTTGATACCGCCACGGGCAAAGACTTCGGCCTCTGACACCTTCTGGCAGCACACGCCAACCGAACCGCCCAGTTTTTCCTGCAACAGGGCCACGTCAACGGATTTGTGCATCTTGCCATGGACCCGGTGGCGCATGCCGTGGGATTTGGCGAAGTCGCCCATTTTCTTGATGTTGCGTTCCAGCGCGTCCAGATCCAGCACAAGGCAGGGCGTGGCAATGTCCGCCTCGTCCATGCCGATTGAGGCGGGAATGTCGTAGCCGACTTCGAAGTCTTCGAGTTTCACTTGTGTGTTCATAGCGTCTCTCCTTAACCCTTGATCCAAGGGAGTTTGTCCAAATCCACATTGCCGCCCGTAACGATGACCCCGACGCGCTTGCCTGCAAAGACATCCGGGTTCTTGAGGATGACGGCCAGCGGCACGGCACAGCTGGGCTCCATCACGATCTTCATGCGCTGCCAGGTCAGTTTCATCGCATCGATGATTTCCTGTTCGCTGGCGGTCAGCACGTCTTCGACGAAGTGCGACACGAAGTGCCAGGTGTTCTCCTTGAGCGGCACCTTGAGGCCATCGGCCACCGTCACCGGCGCGTCATCCGCAATGATGTGCCCCGCCTTGAACGACCGCATCGCATCGTCTGCCTGCTCGGGCTCGGCTGCATAGATCTTGATATGAGGTGCCAGGTTCGAGAGTGTCAGGCAGGTGCCTGAAATCATGCCGCCTCCGCCAATGGGGGCAACGACACAATCCAGATCCTTGACCGCCTCGATCAGCTCCAGCGAGCAGGTGCCCTGCCCCGCGATCACGCGCGCGTCGTTATAGGGGTGCACAAACTCGGCACCCGTTGCGGCCTGCACTTCGGCAAAGACCGCCTCGCGCGATGTGGTCGATGGCTCGCATTCGGTGATGATCCCGCCGTAGCCTTTGACCGCATCCTTCTTGGCCTGCGGGGCTGTACGCGGCATGACCACGTGACACGGGATACCCCGCCGACCCGCCGCATAAGACAGCGACAGTGCGTGATTGCCCGATGAATGGGTTGCTACGCCGTTCTTTGCCTGCTCATCCGACAGCCCGAAGACCGCATTCGATGCGCCCCGCACCTTGAACGCGCCGGCCTTCTGGAAGTTCTCGCATTTAAAGAACAGCTCGGCCCCCGACAGGGTGTCCAGATAGGTCGAGGTCAGCACCGGCGTGTTGTGGATATAGGGTTTGATCCGGGCGTGCGCGGCGCGCACATCCTCGATCGTCAGATCCTGCCCTGTGGTCGTGATGTCCAGCATGGTAATCGGCTCCTTTAGGCGGCGGCGCTTTTGAGTGTTGATGGGCGGCTGTTACGAAGGTAGTCCTGTGCAGCCGTAACACCACTGCCCAGTGCGACCGGATAATTCAGATCGGCCATCCCCATCTCGATCGTGGCAAGCCCCGACAGAACCATCGTGTCAGTCAGACTGCCCAGATGTCCGATGCGGAAGGCCTTGCCGTTCATCTCGCCCAGACCGATGCCAAATGACACGCCATAGGCATCAAACACGTGGCTGGTCAGCGCATTGCTGTCAAAACCTTCGGGCACATAGATCGCGCTGACCGTATCCGAATAAAGATCCGGCGACTGCGCCACAAGGCTCAGGCCCCAGCCATCAACCGCACGGCGCACCGCTTCGGCCAACCGGAAGTGGCGGGCATAGACATTCTCCAGCCCCTCTTCGAACAGCATCTTGAGGCTCTCGCGCATCCCATAGATCAGTTGCAAGGGCGGCGTATAAGGAAAGCCCCCGGACGCGTTGGCCTTCATCATATCGCGGAAATCAAAGAAAGTGCGATGCAGTTTGGCCGTTTCCATAGCCGCGAGCGCCTTCGGGCTGACCCCGAGGATCGCCATGCCGGTGGCCAGCATGAACCCTTTTTGCGAGCCGGAGACGGCAATATCAACACCCCAGTCGTCCATTCGGAAGTCCATCGACCCAAGGGAGCTCACACAATCGACAAAAAGCATGGCGGGGTGGCTGGCGGCATCCATGGCCGCGCGCACGGCGGCGACGTCAGACTTCACACCCGTGGCTGTCTCGTTGTGGGTGACCAGCACGGCCTTGATCTTGTGCGCCTTGTCAGCGCTCAGTGCCGCTTCGAACTTGTCGGCGGGAGCACCGCTGCCCCACGGGCATTCGATGATCTGCAGGTCCAGTCCGTGCCGCTGACAAAGGTCGATCCAACGGTGGCTGAACATGCCGTAGCGGGCCACAAGTACAGTGTCGCCCGGGCTGAGCGTATTGCACACGGCAGCCTCCCAGCCGCCGGTGCCGCTGGCGGGAAAGGTGATGACCGTTCCAGCCTTGGTCGCGAACACCTTTTTGGTGTCTTCCAATACGGGTGCGAACGTCTCGACAAAATCCGGGGCGCGGTGATCGCGGGTCTGGACCTGCATGGCCAACCTCAGGCGATCAGGAATATTGGTCGGGCCGGGTATGAAGACCGGGTTTTGATCTGACATAATGAATCCTCCTGCTTACTTTTGGTGAGCATAGAGGGAGTGGTTACCGATGCAATTTTTTCGTAAAATATTTTCCAGACTTACTGATTAAATACAATAATCTGTTTTTATTGGTTTTTTTATTTCTCAGATTTTACATCGCATTTTTTGGCAGAAAATAGTTTTTCGCATTTCACCCGAAAATGGCATAGGAATCGTCCATGGACATACCCGCGAAAAAACCGGCCAAACGCAAACGTGGCAGACCCAAGTCACAGTTCAAGGACGCACCTGCCGAGACTCTGCAATCCGTGGAGCGCGCGCTGGTTGTTCTCAAGGCTGTGGCCAAGCTTGAACGGACCACCCTGTCTGATCTGTCGATCTCGCTCGGCGTGCCGACAGCCAC
>CAYGQZ010000016.1:26957-29399 GCA_964352055.1 uncultured Rhodobacterales bacterium | reverse complement strand
GACCAGCCGATCATGTCGCCCTCGCCGGGGGCATCGTCCAGCAAATATGGAGCACAGGTGAACGTGGGTTGCGCGCCCATTTGAACATAGGCATCTGCGAGGCGACTGGCCTTATTGCCAAAATCGGGGACAACTCCCTGAGTTTTCCAGTTATTCCGGTCCACAGAAATGGCGTTTATTGTCGTGGGAATCCTTGTCCTTGCCCCCATCTGTTGCATCTTTTCTGCAAAATCCAAATTGGCATCATGGGCCAGAATGCACCCGTCAATGTGACCGCGCTCCACATCAACGAAATTGTCAGCGCCCTGAGCGGCTGCCATCAGGCAAAGCACCTCCATTGCGACTTGAAGCGCGGGTCCACCTTCACCGTCCAGCATGCGGCGGTCTGCATCCGTCAAGGCAAGCATATCTGGATGCAGGTTTTGCAAGGGGATCGATTTGCTGGCGTAGCTAAGCCCGGCGCTTGATACGGTTGCATGTGATGAGGTGGCAAGATCATCGTAAACGCGGGCTGGCAGCCGCAAAACGACAAGCGGCGCGTCAAACAGCCGTCCCGCGATCATGGCGCCCAAGGTGAGAATGTTCTCCTCCTCACGAAACACCAGCGCCGCTGGGGCCTGTCCGTTCCGCGCCAGTTGCAGCAACACACCGCTGCCGCTGCATGACCCGCGCGACGTTGGCATGAGTACGATGCGACCGGCAAGCGGCGCCCCGTGATTGGGGTGATGTGCGTCAATGATCACGCCTGTGTCAGGATCTACCCCGCCCCAAAAGCTAAGGCCTTCGCCGCAGGCCAGGACGTCGCCGGCCGCGTCGCCGGGCACCACGGCAAGTGCTTCGTGGCCCAACTTCACGTTGCGCCCTCAACCGTTTTCACAATGTAGTCGGCAATCATCAGATCAAGATGCGCGCCACCGCCGTTTTTGAAAACGGTTATCTCACGCTCCGAGGTGCGCCCCGGTTGGTCCCGACCAATCAGATCGTAGAACTCGCCTTTGATATCGTCTTTTTCAATAACACCGGCGGCGATCGGGATCATCAGTTCACCGATATGCTGCAGAGTGGTATCACGGCTGTCAACAAAGATGGACCCCTTGGCAATGAGCGCATCATCGGCTTCGCGCATGTCGGATTTAAAAGCGCCGATCAAGTCGACATGTGTGCCTTCCAATATCCATTCACCTTTCAGGATGGGCGCATAGGCCATCGTCGCGGAACTGATGATGTCGGCGGTATTTGCATGATCTTCAAGGCTGTCAGCAACTACAATCTCGGTGCCAACGTCACCAATACGATCCACGATCTTCCGGGCTTGCTCGGGGCGTCTTGCCCAAACAGCAATCTCTGCGAGGTCTGGAAAAATCTCGAGGTAAGCGTGGACGAGTGCTTCGGCGATTACCCCTGCCCCAACAATCAAAACGCGTTTGCTGTCGGGACGCGCCAGCAATTGCACTCCCAAGAGGGAGTCGCTGACCGTCTTGATCTGGGTCACGAGGGGGCTGTCGATGATGGCACGAAGACTACCAGTTGTCGGATCGTAGACCATCATTGCGCCTTGCGTCGTCGGCAACTCTTGGGACGCGTTGTTTCGGAAAACCGTGACCCCTTTGACTGAGTAGCCCAACCCTTCGATATAGGCGCTGCGGTTCAGCAGCGTCGCGTCCGACGGCCCAAGGAACACATCTGCCACTTCGGCCCTGGGGAGCAGGTGACCATCGCGCAGTGCTGCGACGGCCTTTCGCCATGACATGAGCCCGATGGCGCTCTCGTAACTGATATGTCTGTGTGCCAAGGTGGATCTCATCTTGTTCCATTGAGTTGCGTACACGCTCAACCCTGAAGTCAAATATGTCAGACGACGTCTGGCGCGAATATCTGTGGATAGAGGTTTCGCATCGCCGTTTCGTCCATTTCGGTTTGAAATTTGTGGCTTTGCGACAGGGCATGGGCGCGGATGGCTGCGGGCCGCGCGTCCAGTTCGTCCAAAAGACGTTTTATGTTTGGAAACCGCTCGAATGCCTCAGGCTCCTCCAGAACAAAGGGTATACGCGGTGCCCATCCCCAGACCGCCATATCGACAATCGTATAAGTGTCGCCCATCATGTATTGCCGCCCCTCAAGGCGGTCTTCCACGATTTGCCAGTGCCGATTGGTTTCAAAGTGATAGCGTTTGATCGCGTAGGGCAGTTTTTCCGGTGCCATATTGCGAAAGTGAAATGCTTGTCCGGAATAGGGGCCAACACCGGTGGCGACAAACATCAACCATGACAGCATTTCGCCACGTTGATCCGCCGGTGGCAGAAACAGCCCCGTCTTTTCCGACAGATAGAGCAGGATAGCATTGCTGTCGAAAACGACCGTCTCACCATCCCTGATCGCAGGCACTTTGGCGTTGGGATTGATCGCAAGGTACCCGTCCGTGTGCTGATCGCCGCGCTTGGT
>CAYGQZ010000016.1:20398-26857 GCA_964352055.1 uncultured Rhodobacterales bacterium | reverse complement strand
ATCACTTCGGCCTTGTCCCACTTCTTGATCTTGAGGGGTGCGAGCGTGAGATTTTGCATCACGGTCATATTCTGAAACAGATTGTATTGTTGAAACACCACAGCCATCCGGTCGCGCGCGGCGCGGACTTCCCTGGCGGATGAATAGTTCATCGTCTCGCCCGCGATATCCACAGTGCCACCGGTAATCGGCGTCAAACCCATCAAGGCGCGCAAAACCGTGGATTTGCCCGACCCTGAAGGTCCGACGAGCGCGGCGATTTCGCCCTTCTCGATTGAGAAGTTGATCCCCTTGAGAACCTCAAGTGAACCATATTTTGCGCGCACGTCTTTGACCGCGAGGTGTGGCAAGGCGTTTCTCCAGATATTGGCCGAGCATGCTCAGCGGGAAAGACATGAGGAAATAGCAAAGGGCGATGGTTCCAAAGACCAGAATGCCCGAGTATCCTTGGTTGTTCAGTTCTTTGCCACGGAAGGTTAACTCAAAGACTCCGACCTGACTGACCAGCGCGGTGTCCTTGATAAAGCTCACGGCAAAGGCAATTGCGGGTGGAACGATGACGGGCCACGCTTGTGGCAGGACAATGCGCAAGTTGGTTTGAAGCCGTGAAAGGTTCATCGCTTGGGCGGCTTCGACTTGGGCCAGAGGAACACTTTCCAGTCCGCCACGAATGATATCAGCCGTGTAGGCAACAGCATAAAGACAGATGGCAATCACCGCGATAGTGAACAGCGAGGCATTCGGCGTGACCGTCTGGATGAAGAACAACACCAGATAG
This sequence comes from uncultured Rhodobacterales bacterium, assembly GCA_964352055.1. GTDB lineage: Bacteria > Pseudomonadota > Alphaproteobacteria > Rhodobacterales > Rhodobacteraceae > Tateyamaria. The sequence goes on along the minus strand of CAYGQZ010000016.1, from coordinate 26,079 downwards.
ACGACAACGATGAACGGAATGCGCCGAAACACCTCGACGTAAAGGATACAGATCAGACGCAAAGGCAATGCCCAAAGACCGGGCGTCTGTCGCAAGTAGACCAGAACGAATGCCAGACCGAAGCCAATCACGCAGCCCATCAACGTCATCGCAAGCGTCAGGCCCGCGGATTCAAGCAAGAGGACAAGATTTGGCCCGGAGAAAAAGCGCGGCATCTGTTCGAGAATACGTTCCATCAGAAAATCCTCGCCTTGACGCGAAACGCCCAACGCCCGAGCAGCGCAAGACCGATGGAGGCCACGAAGGTCAGCACGACATACATTCCGGCGACCACCGTGAAATACTCAAGCCAGCGATAGTTGACGCTGGAAAGGTTGATCGCCTGCCCGGTCAACTCGTCCACGCCGATCAACGCGCCCACCGAGGTGCCCATGACCAGAACGACGATAAAGAAATTCGCAAGCGCCGGGTAAATCGATTTGGCGATATGCGGCACGATGATGTAACGCACCTGCTGGAGCAGCGACATGCCAAGGGTCTGGCCTGCTTCAATCTCGGTGATCCGAACTGACAGGAATCCAGCACGCAGGATCAACGTCAGGTAAGCACCCGCGTTCAGCGTCAACCCAATCAGAAGGCAGGCTTCGTTGGACCATCGCACGCCGACTTCGGGCAGTCCGAAATACAGAAAATAAATCTGGATGAGTGCGGGGGTGTTCGTGATGAAAACCACGTAAGTGTCGACGAGAACCCGAATGAGCCAAGGGCCATAGGTCTTGAGAGCGGCACAAATCAAACCAATGATCGCGCCGCCCGCAAACGCAAAACACCCCAGCTGGAAGGTCAGCCAGGCTCCTTCGAGCAATTCCGGGAAATTTTCCCAGACGACACCGAATTGAAAACTGTATTCCATTTATGCGCGCGCACCCAAACACCCCGGGATCCAAGACAACCCCGAGGCGCTCGTCAGGTTTTGATCAGAAGTATGGATCAGGATCTATTGTACGAAGCATTGGCGCGCCGTAGTGCTTCTCCCATGTCTCGTTGATCATGCCGGAAGAATGCAGGTTGTACAGGGCAATGTTCAACACTTCCGTCAGGTTTTCGTTGCCCTGGCTCACGCCAATGGCGCAATAGGCGACAAAGATTGGTTCTTCGACCACGCGCCAGTTCACGTCGGGGTAATTCTCGGTGAACGCCATGAAGAAGTCGATGTTCTCGACAATCGCGTCGGCCCGCCCTTGCCCCACAAGCCGCACGGTATCCGCCAATGTGTCCACAAGCTCGACTTCGACGTTCGGCATGTTCTCACCGATCCAGTCGACCGTCCAGTTGCCGCGCATGTTTGCCAGTGTCATGCCATCCACGTTGAAATCCTGCCAGCTGTCACCCGCGACCTCGTCTGTCGTCAGCACGGCCAGAACTTCGGTGTGCAAAGGCACCGTGTAGTCGATGAGCTTGGCGCGCTCGGTATTGCGCGTCAGAGCACCCAGAGAGATATCAATGCGATCCGACACAAGGAACGGCACCCGCTGTGGTGTTTCGGTAGGCACCCATTCGACTTCGACGCCGATTGCAGCAGCCAGCGCTTTACCGACGTCAATGTCAAAACCTACCCACTCGCCCGCATCGTTGCGCGTGCTCATGTTAGGAAAATTCGGGTTGATGCCAATCCGCAATGTGCCGTCCGACAATATCTCGTCAAGGCTCTTGGCCTGGGCCCCGGTGAAGGTGCCAACCGCCATGGCAAACGCGGCGACGCCCGCTAGGAACTTTCTCTTCATCATGTCTCGCAACTCCCGTGTTGTTTTGTCCGCATCAGGGTTTTGACCAAGGAATTTTGGTGCTCTCCCTGAATTGTGCGCAAAATGAACATTTGTGCGCATTTAGCGTCGGGGACATTTGGCATTCTGTCAATCCCCCATGATCCCAGGAAAGCTTAAGTTTGACCTGTGCAGGCATTTCTAATGATCCAACGGCCAATTGAACGACGACGTTGGATGGCGGAATGTGGTGTTCTTGAGGAAAATGGGCCCTTGGCATGTGCTGCGCCGGTGCGCCTTTGGGCAATGCACGAACTGGAATCTTGCCCGAAGCTACAGGCTTGTACCGCTCAGTTGCTGTGAGTCGCGACCCGGCAGGGAGGTGTAATTGTTTAAGACACCTTCATCGCGGATGAGGGATCACGGGCGATGTCTCCCAAACGCCATTGCAAACACGGCCGCCAACGCGCCAAATGTGGTCATGCGTATCGGACTTGTTGTTAATCCATTTGCCGGGCTTGGTGGCGCGGTCGGCCTCAAGGGAACCGACGGGCCTGACACCGTTGCCGAAGCTTTGCGGCGCGGTGCGCAAGCCAAGTCTGGTGCGCGTGCGACGGCTGCATTAACCCGACTGACCGCGCGCGTTCCCGGCGCGGCAATCACGGTTGCTTCCGGTACATTGGGTGCGGATTGGGTGGACCATCTCGATCTCGACTTGACCATTGTGGACAGCCCAACGGGCACCGGAACGGCACGTGACACCAAGGATGCCGTGCGGGCGATGGGCGTGTTGGATGTGATCGTATTCGCAGGTGGGGATGGAACAGCGCGCGACGTTGCAAGCGTTGCCAACGGTGCCGCGCTGCTCGGCATTCCATGTGGCGTAAAGATGCATTCCGGTGTTTTCGCCGTTTCACCTCTGGCGGCCGGGGCAATGCTGGCGGACGTGATAAACGCACCAGACAGAGTGGATTGGCAAAACGATGCCGAGGTTATGGACATTGACGAGGATGCATTGCGAAAGGGCATCCTTGCGCCGCGGCTTTTCGGTCATGCGCGGATCCCTGTCGCGCGCAGTCTTATGCAAGCGGCCAAGGGTGGGCCAAGACAAAACGCGGCGGACGCATTGTCGAGCGCGGCGAAAGCCATCGTCGCGGGCATGGACGCACACGCGCTTTATGTCATTGGTCCAGGCACCAGTGCCGGGGCCGTAATGACTGCCGCGGGCCACGCTGCGACGCCTTTGGGTGTGGATGCCATGCTGAACCGTGAACTTGTCGCGCAGGACGCCGACGACGCCACTTTGATGCGTCTTGCCGAGGGACGCGACGTGTATATCGTTCTCGGCGTGACGGGTCAGCAAGGCTTTTTGCTGGGCCGGGGCAATCAACAGATTGGGCCCTCTCTGATCGCCAAAGCGGGTCGTGACGGCCTGATCATACTGGCCACAGAAGCCAAACTGAGCGCATTGGCCAGACCCAGTCTGCTGGTTGATACCGGCGATCCTGTTCTGGACGCCGAACTGGCAGGATTTGTGCGCGTCGCAACCGGAGCCAATCGCGAGATGATGATGCGTATTGCTTCTGGTTGATTAGCGTTGTGCGATATGCGAACATTTGTGCAATTAGTCACTTTTTGCTTTTTGCCAAATATTCGGGAGGCACATGATGACCGACACGACCCGCGCACATCCGTGGATGGCGAACTCTGCACCCGGTGCGATCCAGGCGATGCTGGACGAGATCGGCGCGGCGTCCGTTGCGGATGTTTTTGAACAAATACCGCAGGATCATTTCCGATCAACCCCGCTTGAACTTCCGCCCACCCTGTCGTCGGAAATCGAGCTGAAACGGGATCTGGTGTCCAAGCTGAAAAAGAACACCGATTGCGAAGCAAACCTGAGCTTTCTTGGGGCTGGGGTCTGGCAACACCACGTGCCAGCAATCGTCGATGAAATCGTCGGCAGAACCGAGTTTGCGACCAATGTCTGGGGCAGCTACCAATCCGATCACGGGCGCAACCAGGCATGGTTCGAGTTTTCGTCACAGCTTGGCGCGCTCCTGAACCTCGATGTGGTTCAACTGCCTGTGTATTCCTGGGGTTGCGCCATCGGGCATGCAATGCGGATGGCCCAGCGGATCACGGGACGCTCCAAGGTCATCGTGTCGCAACTGTCAGATCCAGAGCGTTTGTCGGTGATCAGGACCTATTGTCAGCCGTCGGCCATGGAAAGCCACATCGAGGTTGTGATGGTGGCCGTTGAACCAACAACCGGGCGCATCGATATCAACGATTTGAAGTCGAAACTGGATGGCGATGTGGCGGCGGTCTATTTCGAGAATCCGGCCTATCTTGGCACGATCGAAACCGAGGCGGCTGAGATCGGACGTCTTGCGAGGGCCGCCGGTGCGGAAACCATCGTCGGTGTTGATCCCGTTTCGCTGGGGGTCATGACGGCGCCGGGCGACTATGGCGCAGACATCGTCACAGGGCCCGTGCAGCCGCTGGGCGTTCACATGCAATGTGGCGGTGGCGTTGGCGGCTTTATCGCGTCACGTGATGAAGAAAAATATGTGTTGGAATACAACGGCTTCCTTGTCTCGATTGTTGATACGCTGGAGCAGGGACAGGTTGGTTTTGGATTGGCCTGCCCGCATCAGAACTCCTATGGATCGCGCGAGCACGGCAAGGATTGGACCGGCAATTCGACGTATTTGTGGGCAATTGCCGGTGCCGTTTACATGAGCCTTCTGGGACCGGAAGGATTCCGGGAACTTGGCACTCTGATCGTCAGTCGCGCCCGATATGCCGCGAAATGCCTGTCGGAAGTACCGGGGGTAAAAATTGTCTGGCCCGATACAACGTTCAAGGAATTCGTTGTCAATTTTGATGACGCCGGCAAAACCGTCGCCGAGGTCAATGACTTGTTGCGCGCGCACGGCATCTTCGGAGGCAAGGACATCTCCGGCGAGGACAACGCCCTTGGTCAGTCCGCGCTCTTTTGTGTCACCGAAGTGCACAGCGCAGCAGATATCCGATCGCTCTGCGCAACGTTGAAGGAGGTTTTGTCATGACCCGTATCCCTGAATTTCGCGCTGCCCAGTGGAATGAGCCTGTTGTCATGGAAATGGGTCGACCAGGCGCGCGCGGGCAGCTTTTCCCGACCCCTGAGGCCGAGGTGACCGCGGCCGTTGGCACTGATCTGATCCCGGGTGCAATGGCCCGGAAGGACAAGGCAGAATTGCCAGAAATCACTGAGTTCGAAGCTCAACGGCACTACCTGCACCTCAGCCAAATGACGTTGGGGATGATGGGGATCAGCCTCTTTGGAACCTGCACAATGAAGTACAATTCCAAGACGGCGGAATATGCCACATTGCGCCCCGAATTGGCTGAAGTGCATCCGTATCAACACCCGGATACGTTGCAGGGCGTGCTCGAAATCATTCATGACTTTGATGGCATCCTGCGCAACCTTTCCGGGATGGATCAATTCATCTTTCAGGCCGGGGGCGGCGCGGACGCGGCCTATACCATGACGGCGGTTGCGCGGGCGTATTGGCAGGACCGCGGCATGTTGGGTCAGCGCACTGAAATGGTGACATCCGTGCAGGCGCATCCGTGCAATCCGGCGACTGCTGCGGCTGCGGGGTTCAAGGTGGTGAACCTGCCATTGGAAGAAAATGGCTACCCGTCGCTTGAAGCCCTCAAGGCGGCCGTCAGCGAAAAAACCGCCCTGATCATGATCAATAATCCCGACGACATGGGCATCTACAACCCCGAGATCAAGGAATGGGTCAAGGTTGCCAAAGAAGCAGGCGCGCTTTGCTTTTACGATCATGCCAACTTTAACGGCGTGATGGGCAAACTGTCGGCGCGCGAGCTTGGTTTCGATGCCTGCATGTTCATGCTGCACAA
>CAYGQZ010000016.1:0-20298 GCA_964352055.1 uncultured Rhodobacterales bacterium | reverse complement strand
CTGGCTTCGGATATCTCTGTTGTTGCCAACAATTACATGGACAAGAAGCTGGCCGAGATTCCGGGTCTGGAAATCTCGAACCCGTCGATCACCACCCACCGGATGGAAATGACGCGCTGGTCCCTGGGTCCGTTGACCGAGGAAACCGGCGTGACCACCGTTGATTTTGCAAACCGGATGGCGGATTATGGCATCGACCCTTACTGGATGAGCCACGAACCCTGGATCGTGGCCGAGCCGTTCACACCCGAAGCGGGAGAGTTGTGGTCGAAGGAAGACATCGACACGTGGATCGGGGTCATCGCGCAAATCGCCGAAGAAGCCCGCACCGACCCCGAGATGGTTAAAACCGCACCGCACAACCAAGCCATTGCACAGATCAAGGGAGACGCGTTTGAGAACCCGGCCAAATGGGCGATGACATGGCGGGCCTACCAGCGCAAAATCCGGGGCGAAGACAAAGCCAAAGGCGTCGCGTGAGCGATGGGTGCGCCCCGGTCAATCTGCCAGTACGGAAATCCCGTTCAGGTCAATGACGGGGTCGTTCCCCATCACCAGATCGGCGATGACGCGGGCGGTCATTGGACCTGCCGTGAAACCGACCCACGGGAAAAGGCCAAGATAAAAGCCGGGAACGCCCGGCGCTTCGCCTATGATAGGCCGCCAATCTGGTGTTCCATTAACCCATGCCGTCCAGCTTCGGATCGTCCGGGCCTGCGCCAAGCGCGGCACAACGCCTGCGGCCATGGCCATGTTGCCTGCAAAGTTCGTTGGGTTGGTGGCCAGTCCGCCGTGCTTGCGTATGTCGGCGGCCCAGCCCCCACCAATGATACAGCCCCCGTTGGCTGCCTGCTTGAGCGACAGTTTGCCCGCGGCCGAATAGATCAGGTGCGGGATCAACGGGGCGACCGGTTCGGTCACCGTGACCTGAAGCGGGAAGCCGCCGAGGTCGATTTCAACACCGAGCATTGCGGCAATGTCAGCGGCTTTGGCACCCGCCGTGTTGATGACCTTGTCAGCGCGAAAATCGCCGTGTGGAGTGGATACGTTGAAAGCCCCTGCCTTTCCGGAAAGCCCAGTGACAGGGGTTTCGCTGTAGAGCGTAGCGCCCGCCTTCAACGCGGCACGTGCAATCGCGGGCGTGGTCCGCAACGGGTTGGCCTTGCCTTCTCCGGCGCAAAACCCGCCTCCGATAGCGTCGTCCGAAAGATAGGGGGCGATGGCGCGCAGTGCATCGCGGTCCAGGATGTCTGTCGTGATCCCGACGCTGGCTTCGATCTTGGACTTGGCTTCGATCAAGCGCATCTGGGCAGGTTCGGATGCCACAACGATGCCGCCGCCCAATTGAACGTCAAGGTCCTCGCCAACGTCTGCCCCAAGGCCCTGCCACATGGCAATCGACTGTTCAAGGAACCGCAGCGTGGGAGCATAAGCCCGCGCCCACCCTTCTCCGTATTTCACGAACTCTGGATACTGGATTTGCAGATGCAACGACCCCGCATTGGCCCCCGAAGCCTGCGCACCCAGATCCCCTGCTTCCAGCACCACAACGCGCGTCCCCTCGCGCGCCAGAAACCACGCGGTCATCAAACCGACGATACCTCCACCGATCACAACCACATCCGTGCGGGTCATGCCGCGCCCATCTCGAAAAGGACCACAGGATGAGACCGACCTATTCCGGCAGCCACACTGTTACAGTCACCCCGTTCACGCCTGGCGGCACCGAAATCGATTACGAGGCCTGGGAAGGGTTTCTTGACTGGCAGGTTGCGTGCGGTGTGCCGGGTGTCATCATCTTTGGGACAACAGGTGAATTCCTGACAATCAGTGACGCGGAGCGCAGCGCATTCGTCAAACATACCGTCAATTATGTGAACCGGCGAATGGTTGTCTGGGTCGGGACGATGAACGCCTACACGCCGCATGCTGTGCGGTACTCCAAGGAGGCCGAAGACCTCGGCGCAGACGGGCTGATGATCATTCCGCCCTATTACTACACCCCGACCGAAGACGAGATTTTTGAGTATTACCGCGCAATCTGTGAGGCGCAGGATCTTCAGATCATGCTCTATAACAACCCTTTCACATCGAATGTGGACATGCCCGCGCGTCTGGTTGGTCGTTTGGCCAAGAGCTTTGAACAAATCCGGTATATCAAGGAAGCCTCGCAACGTACGGAACGCATTCAGGATATCTTGATCGAAAGCGAAGGCCACATGATCCCATGGGCGGGCCAGCGTGTGCTTGAGAGTTACAAATTGGGCGCGAAGGGATACGTGAACCCGTATGGCAACTACATCCCGCGCGCCTCGGTCAAGTTTGTCGAATGGGCGGAGCAGGAGCGTTGGGATGACGTTTGGGCGGTACAATCCGTCATCTCCAAATTCGATGCGATCATTACAGACGGGCATCCGCTTTATGGTCATCAGTGTTATTCCAAAGCTCTCGCGGCGGCAGCGGGTCATCCGGTTGGGGACGTACGCGCGCCCATCACGACGTTTGAAAGCCTTGGTGCCGAAGGCCGTGAGCGCGTTGCCAGAATGGTACCCCTGATGCAGGAGCTTGAAAGCATCGTGGATGAGATTGAGGCACGGCCGGCGGCAGCTGAATAGGCTCATCCCAGCCTGCTCATCGGATATAGGCAGCGCCGTTGAGGTCGATCGTGGCGCCCGTCAGGTGCCGTGCACGACCTTCGGCCAGAAAAACGGCCATTTCGGCAATGTCTGACGGTGGCACCCATTCTCCCATCGGCAACGTGGCCGTCACCGCCGCTTCTCCGCCCGTTTTGGCGGCGCTGTCGACAGACATCTGTGTGCGGACGACACCGGGCGCAATGACATAGGCAAGAATGCCTTTGCTGGCATAATTCCGGGCCACGGTTTTGGTCGCCGCCGCAATGGCCGCCTTGGAGGCCGCATATGAAATCGCCCCGGGGTTCGACGTGCCGCGGGTCGTGACCCAACTGCCAATCGCAATCACGGAACCCGGTGTTTCGGCCTTGAGCCAGCCGCGCACCGCATGACGCAGCAACCGCGCGGGTGCATGGACGTTTACGGCCATGGATCGATCCCATGCCTCGTCCCAGTCCTCAATCGGGTCCTCGATACCACCGGCTTGCCGCATGATCCCGGCATTGTTGACCAACACGTCGATCAGACCGTTTGAGGCGGAGTCTGCCTGATCCCAGAACGCGTCGACAGCCGCCATATCGCCAAAATCAGCCTGCAAAAGCGTCACCTGCCCCGGTTCTGCGCGCGCCGTCGCTGCTTCGACACCGGCACGGTCGCCGCCGTAGTGGGCAATGACCTGCGCGCCCGCATCGATCATCGCGGTCGCGGTCGCGGCGCCAATCCCTTTGGACGCGCCCGTAACAATGACTGTTTTTCCCGAAAGTGTGCCCATGCTCTATTTCCTTGATACAAATGGCGTTGCGCGCAGCTTGGGATTGCAGCGGGCGTAGGGTGCAGGCAGGGCAATCTCTTCGTCCAGCGCAACTGCTGCTTTCCACGTCCAGCGCGGGTCCCATAGCATGCCGCGGGCCAAGGCGACCATGTCGGCTTGGCCGGTCCTCAGGATCGTCTCTGCTTGAATGGGGTCCGTGATCTGCCCGACGGACATTGTCGCAATCCCAGCCTCTGCGCGAATGCGGGCTGCGAAATCCACCTGATATCCCGGTCCGACTGTGATCTGCTGTGCCTGATCCAAACCCCCCGAAGAGACATCGACCATATCGCACCCCAGATCCTTGAGCGCCCGACAGAACTCAATCGATTGCTCGATATCCCACGCACCTTCAATCCAGTCCGACGCAGACAGACGGACCATGACAGGTTTGTCCTCGGGAAAGGCATCGCGCACCGCCTGGAAGACCTCCAAAGGATACCGCATCCGAGCCTCAAGACTGCCGCCATAGCCATCGTCGCGTGTATTCGTGATGGGCGACAGGAACTGATGCAGCAGATATCCATGCGCGACATGCAATTGGATCGTGTCAAAGCCCGCGCGATCAGCACGTATTGTGGCATCCACGAAAGCCTGTTTGATCCGTTCCAGATCTGCAGCGTCCATTGGATCAGGCGCAGGCCAACCGGGCAAATAGGGCACGGCGGACGGGGCTTTCGGGTGCCATGCCCCCTCGCCTTCGATCATGGCACCCCCCAGCCAAGGCGCGATCGTGCTGCCCTTGCGACCGGCATGGCCCAGCTGAATTCCGATGGCCATATCGCCAACAGATTTCATGAAAGACACAATCCGGGCAAAGGCTTCTTCCGTAGCGTCGTCATAAAGACCAGTACAGCCCAGCGTAATCCGCCCATCGGGTTCGACCCCGGTCGCTTCGGTAAAGATCAGACCGGAACCCGACAGTGCAAACTGCCCCAGATGCACCATGTGCCAGTCCTGCGGGACACCGTTCTTGGCCGAATACTGGCACATGGGTGCCACCGTTATCCTGTTGGGGATCGTAAGCCCGCGCAGCGTGATTGGCGAAAAGAGTGTACTGGCCATTTGGCCTCCTTCATTTCGGATTGCCCCACGCATTCGTGCGGTATAGAAACATTTGTGCGTAGATTGAACAAATCGACCCAGTCTGACAAGTGGAAAGGGATCCCATCCAAATGACAAAACTCGAAGTGGCTGCCAGCACGTTTCCGTTTCTCTACTCGCATGATGGCATTGGGGCGATGAAACATCTCCAAAGCCTTGGTTATGATCTTTTTGAGTTGATGATCTTCCCGCCGCATTGCTGGCCGCGTGAATTGTCGGCCGAACAGCGCAAGGAATACAAGTCTTGGTTGGATGGCGAGGGCCTCCGCATCTCGTCCTTTTGCTATCCGCTTCTGGACAACAACCCCAACGGCGTCGACAAGTTAATGCGCGAATACACATTGGATCGGTATCGCGAAGCCATCGATTTTGCCGCCGAATTGTCCTGTCCCTACGTTGTCGCCATCCCCGGGCCTGTCAACAGCCTGATCAACCCGCCGCACCAATGGATGCTCGATTGGTTCGTCGAGGGTATGAAATCACTGGTCGCGCATTCAAAGGGAACCGGCGTTGAACTCTTGCTGGAAAACGTACCCTTCACCTACCTGCCCACGGCGCAGGATATGGTGGACACTGCCAACCTGATCGGGCCAGAAATCGGCATCAATTTTGACGTCTGCAACAGTGCATTCATCAAGGAAGATCCTGCTGCCGCGATCCGGATGATGGGCGACAAGGTCAAGAACGTGCACATTTCGGACAGCGGGTACGAAGAGTTCGTACACGCCCGCCTTGGCACGGGCATCGTCGATCCGGGACCGTCTTTCGAAGCACTCAATGACATTGGCTATTCCGGAGCGACGGTTCTGGAAATCATCACGGATGCACTTCAGCCCGGCGCCGATCCGGATGGTGACATCAAGGCAAGTCACAAGGTCCTTTCGGATATCGGCTGGAAGGCACTGCCCTAAGCCAGCCCAGCCTCGACCGGGAGGACACTCCCGGTCATTCCGCCAGACGCGTCAGACGCAAGAAAATGGGCAGCGTTGGCCACATCTTCGACAGTTGCAATGCGGCCAAGGGCGGTTTCAGCAGCCATCGCTTGCACGACCATCTCCGGTTCCGGGCCGCCCGCATCGTGGCGGTCGCTTATTCGACCCAGCAAGGCATCGGTTGCGATGGGGCCCGGCGCAAGCGCATTCACGCGAATGCCCCTTGGTCCCAAATCCAGTGCGGCAGCACGGGTGATGCCGATGGCGGCATGTTTCGAGGCCGTGTACAACACTTGCTGCGGATGCGCCCGAAATCCGTTTATCGATGCCATGACGACCACAGACGCGCATTCCGATTGGCTCATCACATCCGCAAATGCCCCGATGCTGGCCGCAACGCCCCATGTGTTGATGGCCATGACACGCTGCCATTCTGTACCATCAACGTCCCGCAAGCCGCGCCATGGTGGGACGACACCAGCATTGGCGACAAGGATGTCAACGGCTGCCAAGTCATCCGCAAGCTGGGCCAGGTGCGCTTTGGCCTCACATGCGCCGACATCGCAGGGAAAAAAGCTGAACTCTGGAGGCGATTGATGCTGTGCCGCCGCAAGATCGGCAATCGTGACGGACGCCCCAGCCGCCGCCAACCGCAGCGCAATCGCGCGCCCCAAGCCGGATGCGCCCCCGGTGACAACAGCGGTTCGACCTGCGAGGTCTTGAGACAGTGCCATGATCCATGTTCCTTCTTGCAGGGTACTACATCTGACGTGTATTCGTACTTTTGTTCGCCATGCGCACGATGGCAAGGGGAAGCTTGGATTTGACTGACAAGATACACAGACGCGTTGTCATTCTGGGTGCGGGGTTCATCGGCATCTCGTTCGCGGCGGTGCTGGCTGATAACGGCTGGCATGTCACACTGGTTGAACCGGATAGCGATCGGCAAAGCGGGGCAAGACACGGGATCACCCAACAAAATGAAGCCATGGCTTTGGCTGATCTGAGCAAGGGGCTTGGCGGGTCGGTCGATGTGGTTGGCGCATCTGACGATGCTGTAAAGGCGGCAACACTTGTCATTGAATGCGGTCCGGAAGACCTTGAAGTCAAACAGGGTATCTTTGCGAACTTGCTGGCACTGTCTGGTCCTGAAACCATCCTTGCCACGGCGTCGTCAGCGATTCCAATGTCCCGGATCGTGACCAAACCCGAACATCAAAACCGTTGTCTTGTTGCGCACCCGGTCAACCCTCCAGCCGTTTTGCGAGTGATCGAGCTGTGCCCGGCACCCGGAACATCATCCGCCACGATTGAGCGCGCAGCGGCGCTGTTTGCAAATGCCGGGTTTGAACCGGCGATACTCAGGCAAGAGATCGAGGGATTTTTGCTGAACCGCTTGCAAGGCGCGGTCCTGCGCGAAGCTTACCGCCTTGTCGATGACGGCGTTGCCGATCCGGATGATATCGACCGGGTCGTGCGGATGGGTCTTGGGCCGCGATGGGCCCTGTCCGGACCGTTCGAGACCGCCGAGTTGAACACCCCAGGTGGCATCAAGGGCCACGCGGCGCGGATGGGTCCGGCCTATAAGCGCATGGGAGAACAGCGTGGCGAAACTGTTGAGTGGTCCGAACCGCTTGTGGAAAGAGTCGCTGCGGCCCGTAAGCATGCCCGGGGGGATCAGTCCATTCCAGAACGGGCTGCCTGGCGATCACTGGCGGTCGCCAAGCTTGTTGCTTTGCGCGACGGGTTGTTGCGAGGCGCGGAATGACTGAACGGACATTTCATTTTGATGGCCACCCCATCGCATTTGCCAAAGGCCAGTCCGTCGCTGCAGCGCTGACCAAAGCCGGGGAACGCGCGTTGCGCAAAACGGCCAAAGGAGCACTCAGAGGCATGTTCTGTGGCATGGGAGTCTGTCAGGATTGCCTTGTCACCATTGATGGCGTCCCAAACCAGCGGGCTTGTATGACGCCCGCCAAGACCGGGGCTTTTGTCGAAACGCAAGTCGCATTCCCGGTACTCGAAGATATGCCACCGCCGGCAGAACCCGCCTCTGCCCGTATCATCAGGCCTGATGTCGCCATTATTGGTGGCGGTGCCGGTGGGCTGTCAGCGGCCATTGCGGCGCGCGCAGCGGGGGCTGATGTCGTCGTGCTGGACGAACGCAAGGTTGGCGGTGGACAGTATTACAAACAACCTGCAGCCCAAGAACTGCTTGATGCCCAACAACGCGAGGGTGCCGAATTATTGAGGCGCGCGCAGGACGCAGGTGCAGAGATTCTTGGCTCCGTCGAAATCTGGGGCGCATTCGATGGGCCGCTCTTTTTGGCAGATGTCGAAGGTGCGGCGCTTGTCGTAAAACCCAAGACAGCCATCATCGCAACAGGTGCGTATGAGCGGCCCTCGATGGTACCCGGATGGACGCTGCCGGGCGTGATGACGACCGGGGCGACGCAAACCCTTTGGCGCAGCTATCGCACTTTGCCGGGCAAACGGATTGCTGTTTGTGGATCGGGTCCACTCAACGCGCAGGTTGCGCTCGAGCTGGCCCAAGGCGGCGCCGACATCACGGTCGTGGCCGAACTGGCATCAGCCCCTTGGCGGTACCCAAGGCATGCCCTTGGCGCGCTCGCCGCAGATCCGAGTCTTGTCTTCAAAGGGTTGCGCATGATGCGTGATCTGAAGCGACGCGGCATTCCGCTGCGGCATCGCACGACCTTGCAGCAGGTCGAGCAATGCGGAGATGACCTGCTGGCCACGTTTGCGTCCGTGTCTGGTGCACAATTCAGTGAGGCCGTTGATGTGGTCTGCATGAACCAGGGGTTCGAACCACAGAATGAAATTCTTCGGCTTCTTGGCGCGCAGATGCAATATGATCCGGCCTTCGGGCATCTGAGATGCGTCCGAAGCGCGCAAATGGAAACCAGCGTGCCCGATATCTTTGCCGTGGGGGATTGTGCCGGGCTTGGCGGCGCGCCTGCCGCGCGGGCGGAAGGGACGATTGCCGGATACGCGGCAGCAGCGCGGGCCGGGTTTGGCGACGCCTACGATTTGTTTGCACAGACGCGCCGCCTGGCCAGACACCGGCGCTTTCAATCCAACCTTTGGAAAATGCACGACATTGCGCCGCCGCGTCTGGATGCGAACTTGACAGAAACAATTGTATGCCGCTGCGAAGAAATATCCTTGGGAGAGATCCAGACCGGGCTTTCAACACAGCCCGGTCATGTCGGAACGCTCAAACGGGCCACACGTGTTGGTATGGGCCGCTGTCAGGGACGGTATTGCGGGCCCGTTGCAACCCGGCTGGTTGCCGAGGCAACTGGCAAGCCTGTCGAGGATTTCAGCAATTTCGCACCGCGGGTTCCAATAAAACCCGTCGCCATTGCGTCGATCCTCGCAGCTCAGGAAGCACTTGATGGCCTCGATTGAAATTCTTGTCATCGGCGCTGGTATCGTCGGACAGGTCGCAGCGATCAAATTGGCACAGGCCGGGGCGCGGGTCACGGTTGTAGATGCGGATATTAACGCAGGATCGACCGCAAATGCCGGTAGTCTGCATGTCCAGATGCAAAGCCGGTTCATGCGGCTCTATCCCGATCAGGTGCCGAATATCGAGGCGTCCTTGCCGCTGTATTGCGAAGCTGCCGAGGAATGGGCCCGTCTTGACGCGGAATTCGGCTCATTTGAGTTGGTGCGCCAAGGGGGTCTGATGCTGGCCGAAGACGAGAGCCAGCTCGCATTTCTGGAAAAGAAAGCCGCGCGCGAAGCCAAAAAGGGGGTTTCGGTCGAAATACTTGACCGTTCCGCGCTGGAGAAGATTGCACCCTGGTTGGGCCCGCAGATTATCGGGGCAGAGCTTTGCCGCAACGAAGGCAAACTCAATCCGCTGGTGGCAAACCTGCGACTGCGTGCCGTTGCGGAAAAGTTGGGCGTCCGCTTTCGGCAAGACCATATCCACAGTCTGGAGGTGCATGATCGTGTCCATGCCATTGGCCGATCAAAGACTTACTCTGCTGACCGTGTGGTCATTGCCGCTGCTTGGGGGGCGGGCGCGATTGTACGGAGCTTTGGTGTCGCGATTCCGTCCGCTGCCGAACCATTGCACATGAATATTACCGAAGCCTGTTCAGCGCGGATCGAGCAACTGGTCCAGCATGCCGAACGCTCCATAACGCTCAAACAATTCCGCTCTGGTCAGATTGTGATTGGCGGCGGTTGGGCGGCACAGGACAGGGGTGCAGGTCGGGTTCCGGCAGTCAAAGCGTCTTCCCTTTTGGGGAATGTGTCGCTCGCGGCGCGGTTGGTGCCATCCATGGGTCATGTGCGCATTATCCGCACATGGGCCGGGATGAATACGACGATGGATGGGGCATCTGTCATAGGCCCGTTACCCTCCTGCGACCGCGTGGTGATGGCCGTTCCCGGAGACGCGGGCTACACACTTGGTCCGCTGGTCGCAAAACTGGCAGTTGAGTGCGTGATGGGACAGCCGGACCTTGATATGATCGCGCGCTACAGTCCCGGTCGGTTTGCCGCCTAGCCGATCAACGCTCTGGAGATGTTCGAGACGGTGGACTGGAGTTTGGGCAACACCTCAGCCACCATTTGATCCGGTGTCATGCGAAGGGTCGGAACGCCGACATTGATGGCGCCGACAAGGGCGCCGGCGCTTGTTCTGACGGGCACAGCAATAGACATCAAACCGATCTCAAGCTCTTGATCGACCATCGACCAACCTTGATCTCGCACTTGTTCAAGAACCTTTTTAAAGGCGGCGGCTTCGGTCACTGTTTTTTCGGTCATTCTGGTCAGCGGGATATCTCGCAGCATCGCGTCCCACTTCTCCTCTGGTTGCGCCGCCAAAAGCACGCGCCCGTTTGCAGTGCAATGCGCGGGAAAACGCGAGCCCACCGAAATGCCAACGCTGATCACGCGGTGGTATTGCGCACCAGAGACATAGACCACATCAAAATTGTCCAGGACTGCCGCAGACACGCTTTCGCAAATATCCTCTGACAGATGATCGATGAACGGTTTTGCGACTTCCCAAACGCCCTTGGATGACAAGACCGAGTGACCGAGTTCCAAAACCAGCGGCGTCAGATCAAAGAGTTTTCCGTCCGCAACCGCATAGCCTTCATGCACAAGCGTCAGCAAGATGCGCCGCGCGCCAGCACGCGTATGCCCGGTTTCGGCAGCCACCTGGCTCAGGGTCATCTTGCGTCCGGTACGGTTGAACGCCCGCAAAACTTCGAGGCCGCGCCCAAGTGAACTGACGTAGTCGCGCGGGTTCATGCTGTTCGCGTCAGGCTCATCCAAACGATCAGGTTCGGCCGTCATCAGCCCCGCTGGTGCAGTCGTTTTTTGTTTGTCCGGTGCACTCTTGGTCAAATCCCTGCCCCGCAATTGTTTTGTTCCATTGGCATTTCTCCGAATGCACATCCGGATAACATGCCGCTGCCGCGCCCGCCAAGGCCATAAAAACTGTCATAAATGATTGGCGGCCCCAAAAAGTTTCTTGCGCGACTCCACACTTCGAGTGTTATATTGAACAAACGTGCGCTATGCGAACAATAATGCTCAGGGGAGTTGTAGAAATGAAAAATTCGTCACTGATCGGCAGAAACATTTCGCGTCGAGGCGCGCTTCAGGGGATGGCTGCCGCCACGGCGGTTGCCGCAATCCCAATGCGGGCCTCCGCTCAAGACGCAACGCTGCGCTGGTGGTCACCGCAAGCAGCACCGGCTCAGGTGGCGGCTTACAAATCTCAGATCGCAGCCTTCGAAGCCGCGAATCCGGGCATCAAGGTCGTTTTCGAAACAACCTCCGATGAAGGGTACGCGCCGCAACTTGCCGCAGCGTTCTCCTCTGGCGAAGTGCCAGACATTGTAACCCACCTGCCCTCCTTCGCGATCCAGTCGTATTACGCAAACGGGCTGGTCGAGCCGTTCAATGACGTCATTGAGGCCATTGGCGTGGACGACTTCTATCCCGGCGCAAATGACGTCTTCAAAGCAGCAGACGGCAACTATGCGGGTACGGGCATCGGCAACTCGGCCGCCAATATGCTTTGGCTGCGCAAGGATCTGATGGAAGAAGCGGGTATTACAGATGCGCCCAAGACGTGGGACGAATTGCGCGCGGCATGTCAGGCGATGCAAAAGGGCGGCATTTACGGCGCCCCCCTGCCCTATGGACGAAATTCCATGACCACGCTGATCTTTGTCGGTGTGATCCACCAGGCGGGCGGCCAGGTGTTCGACACGGACCTGAACGTGGCCCTGGACACGCAAGCCACGCGCGATGCCCTCGAATTCTATGCGTCCATGCGCGAGCTTTGCCCGCCCGGAGCCACCAATTACAGCTGGGGTGAGGCCATCACGGCCTTTGTTTCCGGCGCAACGGCGACAGGGATCTACACCGGGCGTGTGCTCGGCAACGTCAATGCCCAGAACCCACCGATTGCGGAAAGCGTGACGTGCGTGACCTACCCCACCAAATCGGCGGATATTCCGACATGGACGTTCAATGATTTCCCAAGCGTCTTTATTCCCAAGCAATCGCAGAACATCGATGCGGCCAAGGCATTTGCAGCATCCTTGTTCAACCCCGATGGCTATATTCAACAACTGCACGCGGCACCCGGGCATGTGTTGCCTGTGCTGAAGTCGATCAACAACAACCCTCAGTATCAGTCGAACGAGATCATTCAGAAATACCCCGCAGAGGTCGAATTGATGTCACAGGCGGCGGCAGGCGGCTTCAATCTGGGGTATGAGAGTGCCAACCATCCGTCCAACGAAAAGGCGGGTGAGGTCGTCGGTTCAGGCGCGATCGCGGACATGGTGCAGCGCGTCGTTCTGAACGGGGAAAACCCTGATCAGGTGATCGGCGAAACCACCAAAGCCATCGAAGATATCATGAACGGATAATTCTGTTTTGGGCCGGGCTGCTCAACCGCGCAGCCCGGCCCCGCAGAAATACATGATGGTACAGCAAAAACAGACCCTTCTGGAGCGCCGGTATGCGATGCTCGGCCTTCTGCTGATCGCGCCCACTGTTCTGGTGTTTTGCGCGGTCATCGTCTATCCGTTGATTTCTGCTATCTACTTGTCATTGTTCCAGATTTTCACCCCGACACTTGAAGGCGCGTGGGTCGGGCTCGACAATTACCGCGAGTTGCTGACCAAGGGAGAGTTCTGGACCTCCCTCAGAACAAACCTGATCTGGACCGTTGGAACACTCACGCTTCAAATCATCTTTGGCGTGGGCATGGCCCTCGTTTTGCACCAGAACATCTGGTTTCGCAGTCTTGCGCGGTCACTGATCCTTTTTCCCTACTTCATTTCGACGGTTGTTGCCGTTCTGGTGTGGAAGTGGCTGTTCAACGACCTCTATGGCATATTGAACCATCTGATGATGGGCGCAGGCTTGATCGAATTTCCGATCGACTACCTTGGCACGATGCCCAACGCGATGATTTCCGTCATTCTGGTGGGCGCGTGGAAATACTTCCCTTTCGTCGTCATTGCCGTTCTGGCGCGACTTCAATCGATCCCGGACCAACTGTACGAGGCGGCGCGGATTGATGGGGCCGGCCCAATTGCGCGGTTCTTTGACGTGACCCTGCCGCAACTGCGCGAAGTTCTGGTCGTGATCATCCTGTTGCGTGCGATCTGGGACTTCAAGGAATTCGACCTTATCTTCCTTTTGACAGGGGGCGGCCCCGTGACGTCGACGCAGACACTGCCGCTGGTTGTCTACAAGGAAGCCTTTGCACTCAACCAGATGGGGATGGCAGCAGCCTATGCGGTGATCATGATGCTGATCATGCTCGTGTTCATGTTGCTGTATATGCGCCGCACCCGGACGGAGGGCTCGTGATGTTGCGCAAGATTGCATTCAATCTGTTTGCCTGGTCGATCGTCCTGGTTGTGGCATTTCCCCTGTTCTGGATGCTGGTCACATCGGTCAAGCCGCAGTTTGAGCTTTTTCGGCGCCCACCGACGATCCTGCCTGAGACCTGGACGTTTGAGCACTATTGGAAACTGCTGAGTGAGACGAATTTCCTCAGCTACTTCTGGAATTCGGTGATCCTGTCCACGACAACGACCTTTGTGGTTGTCGCCATTGCGACGGTGGGGGCCTATAGCCTGGTCAGATTTCGGTATCGCGGCCGGGAAACCCTGGCCTTTCTTGTACTGTTTACCTACCTTCTGCCCTCTGTGGTGTTGATCTTGCCGCTGTATCTGATGCTGGTGCAACTGGGCCTGTCCAACACCATCGCATCTCTGGTCATAGCCTATACGACCTTTGCCCTGCCCTATGCGCTTTGGCTTTTGCGATCCTTCATGGCGGGCATCCCCGAAGACCTTGAATCCGCGGCGCTGGTGGACGGCGCAACCCGGCTGGGCGCTTTCTGGGATGTGATCTTGCCGCAGCTTTTGCCCGGTATCATCTCGACGGCTTTGTTTACCTTCATCCTGTCATGGAACGAATACCTCTATGCCCTTGTGCTGGTGAATTCCGACGAGGCGCGGCCCCTGACAACCGGCGTGATGAATATGCTGATCTCATCCTTCAATATCGAGTGGTCACTGTTGATGGCTGCATCCGTGATGATGAGTGTGCCGCTGATCATCGTCTTCGCCTTCCTGCAAAGCTATCTCACCCGCGGTTTCGGCGCGGGTGGAGTGAAAGGATAACTGATGGCCGATGTGGTCTTGTCTCATGTGAACAAGGTTTTTGGGTCTTTCATTGCTGTAGAAGACTTGAACCTCGATATCAGACAAGGCGAGTTCATTTCCCTGCTCGGCCCTTCGGGCTGTGGCAAGACAACGACCTTGCGTATGCTGGCGGGGCTTGAGTTCCCGACCTCCGGCGAAATTCGCATCGGTGACCGGGTCGTCAATGACGTGGCGCCGGGCGACAGGGACATTGCAATGGTCTTTCAGTCCTATGCCCTTTATCCACACATGTCCGTTGCTCAAAACATTGCCTATCCGTTGAAAAAGCGCCGCGTGCCCAAGCCTGATCGCGCTGAAATGGTGGCCAAAACCGCGGAAATGCTGCAGCTGACACCCTTGCTGAACAGAAAACCCAAAGAGCTGTCAGGTGGCCAGCAGCAACGGGTGGCGCTTGGTCGGGCGCTGGTCCGTGATCCAAAGGTCTTCTTGTTTGACGAACCCCTCTCCAACCTCGACGCCAAGTTACGCGGCTATATGCGCGCCGAGCTGATCGAGCTTCATCAACGCCTCGGGCGCACGATGGTTTACGTCACCCATGATCAGCTGGAAGCCATGACAATGTCGGATCGCATCGCGGTCATGGAAGGTGGCAAGCTGCAACAGTTTGCGCCGCCGCAAGAGGTGTATCGCGCGCCCGCCAACCGGTTCGTGGCAAGTTTTATCGGCACGCCGGGTATGAACATCGTCGATGGGGTGCTGCGCGAAGAGGGCGGATGCTGGCTGTTTGAAGCCGAGGGTTTTTCCGTGGATGCGGGCAATCTGATCTCTGAGGCCCGTGCCGGTCCTGCCGCCATGGGGATCCGCCCTGAAGACCTCGATATTGGATCAGGGCCGATCAACGGCACCATCCACCTTGTCGAGCAGACTGGCCATGAGAACATCACTGTGGTGCGCGTGACGGATAACTTGCGCATGACGGGTCGCACCGCACCCAATCAGATCTGGAAGCCCGGCGAACCGGTTCAGGTTTCCATAAATGCCGCGCAGGCCCACTTTTTTGCCGCGGGTCCAACAGGCAAGCGATTGAATAGAACTACCCCCGAAGTCGACAGTGACGCATCACCGCATGCGCGTTTGAAGGAGGCGACGTTATGAACCGTCATTCAGTAGATTGGTCCGGGCCAATGCCCGCAACGACAACGCCTTTCACCGCTGATCTGAAAATCGATGAAGAAAGCTTTGTCGCCAATCTTTCAAGGCTGTTTGACGCAGGCGCAACGGGTATGGTTGTTGCCGGGTGTACCGGCGAATTCTGGGCGCTCACGCTGGAAGAACGGGCCAGACTTGCGCAACTTGCGGTCGAAGCCTGCAAGGGTCGTGGCCCTGCCATCGTCGGAACCGGCAGCATTCGCGAAGACGAAGTGGTCGATCAGATCCACGCGGCCAAGGACGCGGGGGCCGATGGCGTTCTGGTCATGCCGCCCTATTTCGCCCGCGTGACGGATGCAGAAATCATCGCGCATTTTGAGGCTATCGCTGACCGTTCGGTATTGCCGGTTGTGCTGTATAACATCCCCGGAAATGCCGGCAATTACATCACTCCGGCCATCGCCGACCATTTGGCCGACCTCGACAACGTCGTGGCCATCAAGGAATCAAGCGGCGACTGGAACAACTTTCAAGCGACCCTGAACCAGGTACAGGACCGTATCCGCGTCTTTTGCGGGCCGTCATCTGTGTTTGGCGTTCCCGCAACGCTTGCCGGGGCGGACGGCTTGATCGATTGTTTTCCAAACGTCTGGGCCCCGGGGTGCCTTGATCTGTGGCACAAGACAAAAGCCGGGCAAATGGATGCTGCCTGGGCCTTGCAACAGACTGGCATCGCAATGACAGAGCTTTTTACCACGGGCGGGCGCACCCTGTATCCCGCAACAAAGGCCGTCATGAATCACTTGGGTGATCCCGGCGGTGGGCACATGCGCCCGCCATACCGGGATCTCGAAGGTCAACCCTTACAAGATCTCATTGCAGGGCACGAACGTCTGACGCGCGCCCCCGCTCTGGCTTGAATGATACGCAACGAAGGAATGCTCGAATGGATCTAGGACTGAAAGGCAGACACGCCATCGTGACAGCTGCCAGTCGCGGCCTTGGATACGCCACCGCACGGTCGCTGGCGGGTGAGGGCGTAAACATCACAATGAACGCGCGCAGCGAAGCGGCCCTGTTGGAGGCTGCCGACACGATCCGCAACGAAACCGGTGTCGAGGTCAAGACGATCGCCGCCG
The DNA here is from genome assembly GCA_964352055.1 of uncultured Rhodobacterales bacterium. Classification (GTDB taxonomy): domain Bacteria; phylum Pseudomonadota; class Alphaproteobacteria; order Rhodobacterales; family Rhodobacteraceae; genus Tateyamaria. The sequence goes on along the minus strand of CAYGQZ010000016.1, from coordinate 3,840 downwards.
ATTTCACAGATGCGACCGGGCGCGCGGCTATTCTGCAAGCGGCAGGTGAGGTTGATATTCTTGTCTCCAACCCCGGCGTCCGGCAGGTTCCGACACCATGGGAGGAAATCTCGCCCGAAGACTGGCGTTACTGGATGGAGGCGCACTTTCTGTCCTCGGTCGAAATGATGCAAGCCGTGGCGCCGGGTATGAAAGCGCGCAAGTTCGGACGCATCGTCAATATGTCGGTCAGCTTCATCAAATTCCCGCAACTTGGCTTTGCCCATAGCCATGCGGCCCGCCTCGCCCTGTCAGGTGCAACGGCTGCAATGACCCGGGACCTGATCGGACATAACGTTACGATCAACACCGTCTGCCCTGGGCTTTTCGACACAGATGCGTTGCACACGAACCTGCATGGCCATGCCAAACGCGGCAACACCACCTACGAAGCGATTGTTCAGGATCGCAAAGACAACTGCCCGGCCGGTCGCTTTGCCGATCCGAAGGAATGCGGCGATCTGATTGCTTTTCTGTGCTCCGCACAGGCGGGTTTCATGTCGGGGCAAAACATTATCAATGATGGCGGCGTTTATCAGGGTTTGTTCTGATGAAAAGGGTTGCGATGGTGTCAGGTGCGGGTCGCGGGCTTGGTGCCGCAATCGCAGGCAAGCTTTTGGCCGACGGTTGGTGTGTCTCGCTTGGTTTGCGAAATATGGCGCAAGCCAGCCGGTTCACCGCCGGTCCGGACCGCGTCATGGCCAATCATTTCGATGCGATGGACCCGGAAAGCGCGAAAACATGGGTTCAGGCGACAATCGATCACTTTGGCCAACTGGACGCATTGGTCAACAATGCCGGAATTCTGCGGATGGTGGACTTTGATCAAGGCTCCGAAGACGACCTCGACGATCTGTGGGCCGTCAATGTCAAAGCCCCCTTTCGCCTGATCCGTGCCGCCCTGCCCCATCTCAGGGACAGCGGTTCCGGGCGCGTCATCAACATCGCGTCAACCGACGCCAAGCGATACCGGGCGGGCACATCGGTGGGCTACGCGATGACCAAGCACGCTTTGTCGGCGATGACACAGGCGGTGCGGCACGCCGCATGGGACGACGGTGTGCGCGCCACAGCGCTGTGTCCCGGAGCGATAGATACGGATCTGATCGCGGACCTGCCCGGTGTCACAGCAAAGGCCGACCGCTTGACCCCTGATACTGTCGCCAGCATGGTCGCTTTTATTGTCGCTTTGCCCAATCAGGCAAGCGTGCCAGAGTTCATTGCGAACACCCGATTGGAGCCTCTCATATGACCCTGAATGCACATATCAATGACGAACTCGCCGCCTGGGACCGCGATAACCTGCTTCATCCCACGACGCATGTGGCCAAGCACGCGCGGGGCGATGTCCCGGGTCGGATCATGACGGGCGGAGACGGCGTTTATGTCACCGACCGCGACGGGAACAGATTGCTTGATGCGTTTGCCGCACTTTACTGCGTCAACGCAGGGTATGGGCGGACCAAGATTGCAGATGCCATATCCAAGCAGGCTCATGAATTGGCATATTTCCATTCATATGCAGGCCATGGCAACGAACCGGCAATCCGGCTTGCCAAAATGGTCATGGACCGCGCGCCCGACCATATGGCGCGGGTCTATTTCGGTCTTTCCGGGTCGGATGCGAATGAGAGCAATATCAAGTATGCATGGCACTACCACATCTTGCGGGGCCAGCCGGAAAAGAAGAAAATCATCAGCCGCTGGCGTGGCTACCACGGGTCAGGTCTTGTGTCGGGCTCGCTCACCGGGCTGGCCGGGTATCACGCACGGTTCAACCTGCCTTTGCCCGGTTTCCTGCACACGGAAACGCCGCATTACCTTCGCAGGCCTGACGCGGACATGTCCGAGGCTGACTACCTCGATCATTTGATCACCGCGCTCGAAGACATGATCGAGCGCGAGGGGGCGGACACGATTGCTGCTTTCATAGGTGAGCCGATCATGGGGACAGGTGGTATTCTGCCCCCGCCCGAAGGCTATTGGGCGCGGGTGCAGGAGGTTCTGAACCGGCATCATATTCTTCTGATTTCTGACGAGGTCGTGACAGGCTTTGGTCGCATGGGTGAAATGTTCGGATCGACATATTACGGGATCAAACCCGACTTCATGACCATCGCAAAAGGGCTGACCTCCGCTTACGCCCCGCTCTCGGGTTCAATCATTTCAGACCGCGTTTTCGACGTTTTAAGTGATGGGACGGACGAACACGGCGCTTTGTTTCACGGCTGGACATATTCCGCGCACCCTGTTTCGGCTGCCGCAGGGGTCGCGACACTTGATCTGATCGACGATCTTGGCCTGGTGGCGCAGGCGGCCGCGAACGGTCCCTACCTCAAGCAACGGCTTGCGGAAGCTGTGGGTGATCATCCCAATGTCGCCGAAGTGCGTGGCGACGGGCTGTTGGCAGCGGTTGAATTGATGGAAGTCCCTTCGGCCCGAACATACTTCCCCACGATGAGCGTGGCACCCAAGGTTGCGGATGCGATGCTCAGGCGCGGGGTCATTGCCCGCGCGATGCCCGAGGGCGACATCATGGGCTTTGCGCCGCCGCTTTCCATCACCCGGGACGAGATCGATTTGGTCGCAGATGCGTTGAAGGATGCACTGCATGATGTTCTGGGATCATGAACCCGGACCGCCCGTGGGAAACACCGGAGGCAGAATGGCGCGCAGACGTAAATCGGGTGCGCGCAGGCAAGCCACTAAAGCCCAGGCGCTGGCCGGGCGGTGCCCGCTGTGCCTTTGCGCTGTCATTTGACTGCGATCACGAAACGTTTGAGTTGGGGACAGGCCGCGCCGCAATCGGGCGCATTGCCTGGGGAGAGTTCGGGCGTCGCACCGGTGTGCCCCGAATTCTCGCAACTCTGGCCAAGCACAACGTAAACGCCAGCTTTTTCGTGCCGGCGGTTGCGGGCCTGATAGAACCGGACGCCCTGAAACCCATCACGGACGCCAATCACGAAATTGGCGTGCATGGATGGATACATGAGAACACATCCCTGTTGACCCGCGAGGTCGAGAAAGACTTGATGACCCGTGCCCGGGACGCCTTGCGCGACATCACGGGCCATGAGCCTGTGGGTCACCGTGCGGCGAATTGGGATCTGAGCGCGCATACAATCGACCTCGTTGCCGAATTGGGTTTTGCATATGACAGCTCGATGATGGCCGACGACAGCTGTTACGAGCTTTTGTCGAACGGTGCTCCGACCGGCGTGGTGGAAATTCCGGTCGACTGGGTCCGTGACGATGCCGTCTATCTTTTGTTCAATCGCACGCCACCAACCCGACCATGGACACCGCCTGAGGCGGTCTTTGATATTTTTTGTCGTGAATTTGATGCGGCCTATGAGGAGAAAGGCCTGTGCCAACTCGTCATGCATCCATTTGTCATTGGCTATCGGTCTCGGATCTGGATCCTTGAACAACTTGTTGAACATGCCCTTGCCAAGGGCGACGTATGGTTTCCAACCCATGCAGAACTGGCCGAATGGGTCAAAGATCCCGCAGCCTATTAGTCTCGGGGATGCAAGCTCCGCTCGAAGGCACTGGCGTCTCACTTGGGGCTGCGGGTTCCAAACACCTACCAGGTTGTCAAAGATGCGAAGGATTAGGACAAATTGTGCCTGCCGCTGCGCTGCGTGGTCAAACCCAATCGCCAGGCTTGGCCAGAACACTCTCAATGCTCCAGTTCCCAGAGCGTCCGGCCGCGCTACGGCGCGTCCTCAGGCTCGAAAGCGCGCGGAAACAGGTCTTGCCAGAACGCCACGATCGCCTGCGCGTTCAGGGCCGACATCC